>JBJXGK010000122.1:0-17362 GCA_046153705.1 Gemmatimonadaceae bacterium | reverse complement strand
CCGCGCACGGTGCTCTGCGACGACATGCTCGCGCCGGAGGGCTACGGGGAGATCATCGGTGGCTCGCAGCGCGAGGACGACCACGACAAGCTGCTGCACCGCATCAATGAAGAAGGGCTGCCGGTGGAGGCGTACTCCTGGTATCTGGACCTGCGGAAGTACGGTACGTTCGTGCACGCAGGCTTCGGGCTCGGGCTGGAGCGCACGGTGGCGTGGATCTGCGGCACACCACACATCCGTGAGTGCATCGCGTTCCCGCGCATGATGCACCGCCTACATCCATGAGGGTGGCGACGGGAGGGCGGATGGCGGAGGGCGCGCAAGGCGGTGCGGGGCACAGCGGCCTCGCGCGGAATCCGGGGCAGTCACTCGACCTCGATCGTGTGCTGTCGCTGCGCGTGAACCGTTCGGCAGTGGAGCGGCGGGCGGCGACCATCCCCACACGACGGACGGTGAAGAAGGAGTGGCAGGCGGCGTGGTTGCTCAAGGCGATCACGCTCATGGACCTCACGACGCTCTCCGGCGACGATACGGCCGGCAACGTGCGCCGACTCTGCGCGAAGGCGCGCAATCCGCTGCGCGATGACATCGTGCGTGCGCTGGGAGCGGAGTCGCTCGATGTGAAGACGGGTGCGGTGTGTGTGTACCACCAGTGGGTGTCCACGGCGGTCGCGGCGCTCGAGGGCAGCGGGGTGCCCGTGGCGGCCGTGTCCACCGGATTCCCTGCGGGACTTTCGCCGTTCGAACAGCGCCTCGCGGAGATCCCCGCCTCGGTCAATGCCGGGGCGAAGGAGATCGACATCGTCATCACGCGAGCGCACGTGCTCACCGGTGATTGGCAGGCACTCTACGATGAAGTGAAGGCCTTCCGCGAGGCCTGCGGTGACGCGCACATCAAGGCGATCCTCGCCACCGGTGAACTCGCGACGCTGAGCAATGTCGCACGCGCGAGTTGGGTCGCGATGCAGGCCGGCGCCGATTTCATCAAGACCAGCACCGGCAAGGAAGGCACCAATGCCACGTTGCCGTTCTCGCTGGTGATGGTGCGGCAGATCCGCGAGTACGAGGCCGCGACCGGTTTCAAGATCGGTTACAAACCGGCCGGTGGCATCCGCACCGCCAAGCAGGCGCTCGATTACCTCCTGCTCATGAAGGAAGAACTCGGCGACCGTTGGTTGCAGCCGGACCTCTTCCGTTTCGGCGCGTCGGCGCTGCTCACCGACATTGAACGCCAGCTCGAACATTTCGTGACTGGGCGGTACGCTGCCGCCCATCGCCAACCGATGCCTTGAGGCGCTGATGCCAAGCGTTGCCGAGATCTTCAAGACGATGGACTACGGGCCCGCGCCGGAGAGCGATGCGGAAGCGCGCGCCTGGCTCGCCAAGCACGGCGCCAAGTTCGGACACTTCGTGAACGGGGCGTGGACGAAGCCCGGCACGACGTTCGACGTGATCGATCCGAGCACGAACGCGCCGCTCGCGAAGGTCACGCAGGGGTCGCAGAAGGACGTCGACGCCGCGGTCGCGGCCGCGCGCAAGGCGTTCCCCAAGTGGAGCAAGCTCACGCCGCACGCACGTGCGCGGCACCTCTATGCGCTCGCGCGCATGGTGCAGAAGCACTCGCGCTTGTTCGCCGTGATCGAGTCGATGGACAACGGCAAGCCGATCCGCGAGACGCGCGACCTGGACATCCCGCTCGTGGCGCGGCACTTCTACCATCACGCCGGCTGGGCGCAGTTGTTCGACACCGAGTTCGCGGGCTACGCGCCGCTCGGCGTGGTGGGGCAGATCATCCCCTGGAACTTCCCGCTGCTCATGCTGGCGTGGAAGGTCGCGCCTGCGCTCGCTGCCGGGAACACGGTGGTGCTCAAGCCGGCGGAGTTCACGCCGCTCTCCGCGCTGCTCTTCGCCGAGCTCGCGCACGAAGCGGGACTGCCGCCAGGCGTGCTCAACATTCTCACCGGCGACGGCAGGACCGGCGCGGCGATGGTCGAGCACAAGGACGTCGACAAGATCGCGTTCACCGGTTCCACCGACGTGGGGCGCATCATCCGCAAGGCGACGGCCGGCAGCGGCAAGAAGCTCTCGCTCGAGCTCGGTGGGAAGTCACCGTTCATCGTGTACGAGGACGCCGATCTCGACAGCGTGGTGGAAGGTGTGGTCGATGCGATCTGGTTCAATCAGGGACAGGTCTGCTGTGCCGGCTCACGCTTGCTCGTGCAGGAGGGGGTGCACGACACGTTGATGGCGAAGATCCGCGCGCGCATGGAGAAGCTGCGCGTGGGCAAGCCGCTCGACAAAGCCGTGGACATGGGGGCCATCGTCGCGCCGGAGCAGCTCGAGCGCATCACCAAGCTCGTCGCGCAGGGCAAGGCCGAAGGCGCCGAGATGTGGCAGCCGAGCTGGAGCGTGCCGAAGAACGGCTGCTTCTATCCGCCGACGCTGTTCACGAACGTGGAACCCGCGAGCACCATCGCACAGGTGGAGATCTTCGGGCCGGTGCTGGTGGCGATGAGCTTCCGCACGCCCGAGGAGAGCGTCGCACTCGCGAACAACACGCCGTTCGGCCTCGCGGCGAGTGTCTGGACGGAGAACATCAACCTCGCGCTCGATATCGCGCCCAAGATCGCGGCGGGTGTCGTGTGGGTGAACGCGACCAACTTGTTCGATGCCGCTGCGGGGTTCGGCGGCTACCGCGAGTCGGGGTTCGGGCGGGAAGGTGGGCGTGAAGGGATGTTCGAGTACTGCAGGTGGCAGGTGGGAGGGGGGAAGGGCGAGGGAACGGCGACCGCCCGCGCGAAGTCCTCTTCCCGCGCCGCAGCGGCGTCACACCTCGCACCTCAACCCTCACACCTCTCCGTCGACCGCACGCCAAAGCTGTTCATCGGTGGCAAACAAGCGCGGCCGGACTCGGGCTATTCGCGGGTGATCGTCGGGCCCAAGGGGACGCGGGTCGGCGAGGTGGGCGAAGGGAACCGGAAGGACCTGCGCAACGCCGTCGAGGCGGCGCGTGCGGCGGCCAAGTCCTGGGCGAAGTCCACAGCGCACCTGCGCGCGCAGATCCTCTACTACATCGGCGAGAACCTCGACGCTCGCGGCGAGGAGTTCGCCGCACGGCTGCGGGCGATGACGGGCGCGACGGCGGCGCAGGCGCGGGCCGAAGTCGACGCGAGCATCGCGCGGCTCTTCACGTATGCGGCCTGGGCCGACAAGTATGACGGTGCCGTGCACAACGTGCCCATCCGTGGCGTCGCCCTCCAGATGAACGAGCCCGTCGGCGTGGTGGCCGCCGTCGCGCCGAACGAGGCGCCGTTGCTGGGCTTCGTTTCCGCGGTCGCGCCCTTGCTCGCCACCGCCAACGCGGTGGTGGCGGTGCCGAGCGAGATGCATCCGCTCTCTGCCACCGATCTCTATACGGTGTTCGAAAGCTCCGATGTGCCGGACGGCGTGGTGAACATCGTCACCGGGGCCAAGGACGTGCTCGCGAAGACGCTCGCCGAGCATGACGACGTGGAGGCGATCTGGTACTGGGGGAGCAAGGACGGCAAGAAGGCGGTGGAGCTCGCGTCAGCCGGCAACATGAAGCGCACGTGGTGCCACAGCGGGGTGCAAGACTGGAGTGTGGAGCTTCCGGCGCGCGAGTACCTGCGTGAGGCGACGCAGGTGAAGAACATCTGGATCCCGTACGGAGAGTAGGTGTTCTCTCGGGATCTCTACGAGATCGTCCACATCCTCGGGATCGCGCTCACGATGCTCGCCTTCGGCGGCATCGTGATGCATGCGAGCGAGGGTGGGACGTGGAAGGGGCCGCGGTCGCGCACAATGCTCAAGGTGGCGCACCATGTCGGTGTGTTCCTGATCCTGCTCGGCGGATTCGGCATGCTGGCGCGAATCGGCATCGCGAAGGGCGGGATCGCCACCTTCCCGGGCTGGCTTTGGGCGAAGATCGCTCTTTGGGTGGTGCTCGCCGGCGTCGTCTCGCTGCCGTACAAGCAGCCGCGCTTCGCCCTGCCGGCGTTTTTCGCCGTGCCGACGTTGTCGGGGCTGGCGGTGTACTTCGCCCTGTACAAGCCCTTCTGATCCCCTGACGCCCCTCAGTTCGCGCGCTTCTCGTCGGACTTGATCTCGTCCCAGATCCTGTCGAGCGCCTCGAGTCCCGCGGTTCGCACGTCCAACCCGCGCGACTCCGCGACACGCTCCACCGCTTCGAACCGCCGCTGGAACTTCGCGTTGGCGCGGTCCAGCGCGAGCGCAGGGTGCGTCCCCGCCTTGCGACAGAGATTCACCACCGCGAACAACAAGTCGCCGAGTTCTTCTTCTAGCGCCGTGTGCCCGGGGTCCAGGCTGGGCACGCCGTGCGTGTCGAACACGGCGCCGTCCTTGGCGATCTGCTCGCGCACCTCGGCGAGTTCCTCGGCGACCTTCTCCATCGGCCCCTGCACGTCGGGCCAATCGAAGCCCACTCCGGCGGCGCGTTCCTGGAGGCGATGGGCGCGGTGCAGGGCGGGGAGTCCGCTCGGTAGGCCATCGGCCAGGGAGCGCCGCGACTTGGCCTTCATCTGCTCCCAAGGCGTGCGTTCCTTATCGTCGCCATAGAGCCAAGGATGCCGGCGTCTCATCTTGCCGACCAGCGAGCCGGCAACGTGCTCCGGACCGAAGGTGCCACGTTCCTCGGCGATCACGGCGTGGAACAGTACCTGGAGCAGCACATCCCCCAGCTCGCCGCACGTGGCCGCGTCGTCGCCCTCGCGCAGGGCGTCGTCGAGTTCGTGCATCTCCTCGTTGAGGTAGGGACGCAGCGACTCGTGGGTCTGCGCGCGGTCCCAGGCGTCACGGGCGCGGAGGTCGCGCATGATCGCGAGGGCATCTTCAAGCGTGGCTTTGTCTTGCATCGCTCTCTGGGGGCCGGATAACTTGACTGTTCGAATGCCGAGGGAATCTACTCCCAGAACGATCGAGCGCGCTTGGGTCGAAGTGGACCTGAGCGCGCTGCTGCGCAATGCGCGCGCGGTGGCGGCGCACACGCAGAAGCCGATCATCCCGATGGTGAAGGCCGATGCCTACGGGCTTGGCGCGGTCGCGGTCACACATGCGCTGGAGACGCTGGAGCCGCTCGCGTACGGGGTATCGTCGCTCTCCGAGGCTGAGGAGTTGCGCTCGGCGGGCATCATGCGGCCGATCATCCTGTTCACGCCGTCATTGCCCGCTGGCACCGTTGCCTGGCCGGCCGACGATCTCAAGCGCCTCATCGCCGCGCGAGTCACGCCCACGTTCGGCGACGCTGCGCAGATCCGCGCGTGGGGCGCCTCGACGAAGAACGCGGCGTGGCACTTGGCCGTCGACACCGGGATGCATCGCGCGGGTGTGAACTTCGATGCGGGGGCTGCCAGTGGCACGACGACGGAGTCCGCTGCGCTCGATGCCGTGTTGACCGCCGCCGCCGAACACCCGCCCGAAGGCGTATTCACGCACTTCCACTCCGCCGAGCTCGACAACGGCTCCATGGAGCAGCAGGAGGAGCGGTTCCGCGCGGTGTTGTCGCGCCTCCCGCAGCGTCCCACCTGCGTTCACGCCGAGAACAGCGCCGGTGCGGTACGGCGCTCCCCCTCGGAGTGGGACGCGGTGCGGCCGGGGGTGTTCCTGTACGGTGTGGGCAGTTGGCGCGGAGCACCGGCCGGCGGCAAGGAGGTCGCCGCCTGGCACACCGACAGCAATCAGCGCACGGGGCTTTCGCCCGCGCCTGTCGCCTCCTTGCGCGCTCGCATACTGGAGATCCGCACAGTGCAGCCGGGCGAGGGTGTGAGCTACGATGTCACCTGGCGCGCCGGCCGCGCCTCGCGCATCGCCACCGTGGCTTGCGGCTACGCCGACGGCCTCAGGCGCCAGTTGGGCAACCGCGCCCACGCCATCGTGCGGGAGCGGCGGGTGCCGATCGTCGGCGTGGTCACGATGGATATGGCCATGCTCGACGTGACCGACATCGGCGCGGAGTTGGGCGACGTGGCAACCTTTCTCGGTCGCAGTGAGACTGACACGCTGACGGTGGAGGATGTGGCCGAGGCGGGCGGGATCTCGCCCTACGAACTCCTCACCGGGCTGCGGCAACGCCTGCCGCGCCTCTACAAGGGAGCGATTTGATGGCCCGGAGGGCGATCATCCTCGTGCTCGACGGCTGCGGGATCGGCGAAGCACACGACACGGCCGCCTACGGCGACTCGGGCTCCAACACGCTCGGGAACGTCGCGCGAGTGGTGGGTGGTCTGCAGCTCCCGCACCTGCAAGCGGCGGGGCTCAGCCGCGTCGCGCCGCTGCACGGCATGCCGGAGGCGGCCAAGCCGCTGGGTGCGTGGGGCAGCATGCAGCCGCGATCGGCGGGCAAAGACAGCACCACCGGACACTGGGAGATCGCGGGCGTACACCTCGAGCGTCCGTTCCCCACGTACCCGGCAGGTTTCCCCGCGGACCTGCTCGCCGAGTTCACTCGGCGCACCGGCCGTGCAGTTATCGGCAACGCCGTGGGCAGTGGCACCGACATCATGGCGCGGTACGGCGAAGAGCACGAGCGGACAGGCGCGTGGATCGTGTACACTTCTGCCGACTCGGTCTTCCAGATCGCCGCGCACGAGGGCACGGTCCCGCTCGAGGAGCTTTACCGCGGCTGTGAGACCGCCCGTGAGATGCTGGTCGCGCCGCACGACTGTTCTCGCGTGATCGCCCGGCCGTTCGTAGGAACGCCTGGCGCGTACACGCGCACCGGCAACCGGCGCGATTACTCCATCCAGCCGCCCGCGGCGACCCTGCTCGACGCACTGATGGCGGCAGGGATCCCCCGGACCGGGGTGGGGAAGGTGGACGACCTGTTCGCCCGGCGCGGGCTCGAGGGTGGCCACACCAAGGACAACGCCGACGGCATCGCCCGCATCCTCGAATGGCTGGGGATGGGCCCGGATGGGTTGTTGTTCGCCAACCTTGTAGATTTCGACCAGCTCTTCGGGCACCGGAACGACGTTCCGGGGTTCTATGGGGCACTGCGTCAGTTCGACGCCGCCCTGCCTGCCCTCATCGCCGCCCTTCGCGAGGACGACCTGTTGTTCATCACCGCCGACCACGGCAACGACCCGACGACCGCCTCAACGGATCACGCGCGCGAGCGTGTGCCGCTGTTGGCGCTCGGCCGGCGGGTCCGACCGCAGTCGTTGGGTGAGCGTGCGACCTTCTCCGACCTTGGTGCGACCGTGGCCGAGTGGCTCGGTATCGCCTTCCGTGGGCGGGGTACTTCGTTCTTGCCGGCACTCGTCGGTTGATGGCGTCGGCGATCGATCCCCATCTGCCCGCGCTCCGCACGCGGGCCGCCGCCGCGATGGAGCAGGCGTATGCGCCGTACTCCAAGTTCCGCGTCGGTGCGGCGCTGTTGGCCACCGATGGCGCGATCATCAGTGGGTGCAATGTCGAGAACGCGTCGTACCCGGCGGGGACCTGTGCCGAACGTGTCGCGCTGGGCGCGGCGGTCGTCGCAGGGCATCGTCGGTTCTCTGCAGTCGTTGTGTGCACCGAAGCTGGCGAACCCACACCGCCCTGCGGCATCTGTCGCCAGGCGCTCGCCGAGTTCGGTCTCGCCCTCGAGGTCATCTCCGTGACCGCGAAGGGTTCCGAGGCGCGGTGGTCGCTCGCTGAGCTCCTGCCGCACCCATTCACGCCCTCTCAGCTCCACTCCCGATGATCCGGCGCCTGCTTCGCGCCCCACTGCTCCTCGCCGTCCCCGTCGTCTTCGTGATCGGGGCCTGCTCGGAGAAACTCGAGAACACGGCGGGTTGCCCGGTGCTCTGCCCGGGGCAGCAGCTGAATCTCGTCGACACGGTCTTCGATCCAGCCTTCACGTTGGACACGACTCTGACGGGATTCCCGCTCCCGGGATTCGAGATTCCGCTGCTGCTCGCGACCCGCGGCACCGAGCTCGACGTGCGCCCGATCATCCGATTCGATACGCTCACGCGGTTCTATACGCCGGCCGGTGATACGGCGCGACCGATCACCGACGTCGACTCGGCGACGTTGACGATCCACTTGGTGCCGAACGGGCTCAAGGTCCCGAACCGCTTCACCATCGAAGCTTACGATGTGGCGGACACGACGCTGGTCGATTCGTTGCCGCAGACTCTGCTGCCGTTCTTCCAGCCGGGGCGATTGTTCGGCTCGGTGACCCTCGACAGCGCCGCCGTGCGCGACTCGCTCACCGTGCGGATCCCGCTGGACTCGGCGAAGGTGCGTGCGATCGTCGCCGGCGGAACGACGGTGCTGCGTATCGGGCTGCGCGTGACGAGTACCGAGCCCGCGTCCTTCTGGGTCGTCCCCAGCGACGATGCGGCGCTCGGACCGAGGCTGCGCTATCGCGGCACGCCTGATACGACGATCGCGCCGGCTTCGTTGGTGCCTTTCTCGCGCACACCGCGCTCGCCGCAGAACGTCAACGGCGACTATCCGGACTACGTGCTCGTGGCGGCTGCTCCTGACCTGCGGGCCATCGGGCGCTCGACCGTCGGAGGGCTGCCGGGTTCGCGTGCCTATTTCCGCTTCAATCTCCCGTCCTGGCTCATCGACTCGACCGCCGTGGTGAGTGCGAAGCTCGAGTTGGTGCAGGACCCCGTGCGCGGACTCGACGACACCGTCGCGGTGACGGTCCGCGCGCGCATGGTGCTCGCCGGACCGGCGACGGCAGACCTCTTCCGCGCCTCCCGACTGATCGACGTCGCGGGGTTCTTCATTCGCGACTCCGTTCGCACGACGCCACGTGACTCGGGACTGAAGCGCCTCGAGATCAACGGGGCTCTCCGGCAATGGCGGTCCACGCCCGGCATCGCCAGCATCCCGCAGGCGATCGTCCTGATTTTTGATGGTGAAGGTGCGCGGCACTCGGGTGCGCGCTTCTTCTCTCTCGAGGGGCCGATGGCCCTGCGGCCCCGACTGCGGGTGACCTACGTGCCGAACATTCGCCTCGGGAAACCGTAATGCGTATCACCTCTAGTGGGAGGGCGCGCATCGTAGTGCGCACGGCGATTCGCACCGTCGCGCTTGTGACGGCGCTGACGTGGTCTGCCGTCGAGCTGCACTCGCAAGGGTCACTCGCCTCTCAGGGATACGGGTATCCCACCGGGCAGCTGAGTTCGCGGGCGTTAGGGGTAGGCGGAGCGACGGCCGAGACCGATCCGGCCAGCGCCATCAACCCGGCGGCCATCGGGCTGTCGTCGCGGTACTCCATCTCGATGCTGTTCGAGCCGGAGTTCCGGCGCACCAGCGTCTCTGGTGGTGAGGCGAACACCCGCACCATCCGCTTCCCCAACTTCATGTTGACCGGCTCGGTGGGTCGGTTCGCCGCGTCGGCGAGCTTCACCACGTTCCTCGATCGCACGTTCTCCTCGTCGCTCACCGATACGCAGATCATCGCGGGCGATACGGTGGCATCGACGCTGACGAACAACTCCAATGGCGCCATGAACGATGCGCGCTTCGCCGTGTCGTACTGGGTGACACAGAAGCTGCAGCTCGGTGCGGCGGTCCATGGCCTCACGGGCGAGAACCGGATCTTCATCAGCCGACTCTTCCCGGACTCGGTCGGCGTGGGCGGCGTGACGCAGGCCTCGGTGATCAACTTCTCCGGGCGCATGTACTCGCTCGGAGCGGTGTACTCGCCGACGGCCAAGTGGTTGCTCGGAGCCTCGGCGCGGTTCGGCGGGCCGTTGGACGCGCAGCAGGACGCAGTCGTCATCGGCGAAGCGACGGCGCCGCGGCGTGTCGGGCTCGGGGCGTCTTACTACGGCATCCCCAACACGACGCTGTCCGCACGATTCGATGCCACCGAGTGGTCGGCGGTCGACCCGCTCGGCTCGGCGGTCATGACCACGCATGACGCCACCGAGATCGGTCTGGGAGTCGATGTCCTGGGGCCGCGACTCGGTGGTGTGGCCACCATCGCGCGGCTGGGATTCCGTGACCGCCAGTTGCCGTTCGGGTTGCTGGGCGAACAGATCGGCGAGCGCACGTTGAGCGGAGGGCTCGGCATCCCGCTCGGCAGAAGCCGTGGGCAGCTCGATCTCGCCTTGCAGCGCGCCGCACGGTCCGCCGCTGGCGTGGACGAGCGTGCGTGGCTCATCTCGATCGGATTCGGCATCCGTCCCTGAGTCCGGGATGACCGTGACCAGCGCGTCTCTTGCGGCCACTGCCGGCGCGCTGGTCCTCGTTGCAGACGACGTCGAGGCGAACGTCGAGCTCCTGCGCGACCAACTCGCCGGCTTCGGTCTCACGGTCATCCACGCCACGGATGGACCGAGCACCCTGGCACTCTGCGCCGAGCGCGAACCCGACCTCTGCATCCTCGACGTGTCGATGCCGCCGGGCGAGCTCGGCGTCGAAGCGCGTGAGACCGGGTTCGAGGTCTGTCGACGCCTCAAGCGCGACCCTCGTACGGCGCGCATCCCGGTGATCTTCGTCTCGGCGCTCAACGATGCATCCGACCGACTCAAGGCGATCGAGGCCGGTGGCGACGACTTCCTGCTCAAGCCGCACAACCGACACGTGCTCGGCGCGCGAGTGCGCAGCCTGCTCAAGCTCAAGGGCGCGACTGATGCGTTGGAGGAGAGTCTCAAGAAGCTGCGCGAGGTGCAGAAGGCGCGCGATGATCTGATGCGCATGATCGTGCACGACTTGAAGACACCGCTCACGTCCATGCTCGCCACGCTCGAGATGCTGCGTGACGGCGATTTCGGCGCGATCGACGAGCGGCCGGCGCACGCCCTCAGCGACGTGGAGGGCAAGGCTGAGGATCTGCTCGGGCTCATCCAGGACCTGCTCGACATCTCGCGGGTCGAGGAGCAAGCGCTCGCGTTGCAACCGGAGCCCATCGCCCCGGCGGCGTTGTTGGCCGAGGTCATGTTCGACTGGGCGCTGCGATTCCGGCAGGAGCAGACGACGGCGCTCACCGAAGTCAGCGACGATGCCCCTGTGTTCCACGCGGACAAGACGCTCGTGAAGCGCGTGCTCGCCAACCTCGTGCAGAACGCGGTCACGCATTCGCCGGTACCGGTGACGCTCACCTTGAGCGCGCGCCGCGATCCGCTCGGCATCGTGCTCAGCGTTGCCGATACGGGGCCCGGGATCCCGGAGAGTTATCAGGAGTCGATCTTCCAGAAGTTCGAACAAGTGCGCGCGCCGAATGCGCCGCGCGTGCGCAGCTCGGGACTCGGCCTCGCGTTCTGCCGCGTGGCCGTGGAATCACACGGCGGCCGCATCTGGGTGAAGAGCAAGGAAGGGGAAGGGAGCACGTTCCACGTCCTGCTCCCGTTGCGACCGACGCCGCGCGTGGCACACGCATGAGCCGCGCATGAAGGTGCATCTGCGCACGTTCGGCTGTCGTGCGAACCACTACGACACGGAACAGGTCCGTGCGCTGGTTGCCGCGCTGGGTGCGAGTGAAAGCGACGCCGCGCACGCGGATGTCGCGGTGCTCAACTCCTGCGCGGTCACCAGCGACGCCGAGGCCGACCTGCGCCAGGCGGTACGGCGCATCGCACGCGAGTCGCCCGGCACGCGAATCGTGGTGACCGGCTGTGCGGCTGCGCGGTCGCGCGACACCATCGCGCAGTTGCCGAACGTGACGCACGTGATCGCAGGCGCGGACCTGGCGCAGGTGGCGATCGCGTTGACCGGCGACGCGGGTGGATCGGGATTCGCGATGTCTGTGGCGGGGGCTCCGGCGGGGGCTCCGGCGATGCCGCTCCCGCTCGCGCGGCGCCAGTCCGGTGCGCGGGCCACACTGCGCGTGCAGGATGGCTGCGACGAACATTGCACCTTCTGCGCGACGACGCTGGCGCGAGGTGCCCACCGCTCACGCTCGCTCACCGAGTTGGTCAGCGAAGCGCGAGCGCTGGCCGAACACCACCCGGAGATCGTGATCACCGGCGTGCATGTGGGGTCGTACGGCACTGAGCACGGGGAGAGCATCGGTCGGCTCGTGGAGACCCTTGTTCGCGAGGTGCCATCGGTGCGATTCCGCCTGGCCTCGGTGGAGGCGACGGAGGTGGACCCTGTGCTGTCGGCGCTGCTCCGCGATGCCGGCGGACGCGTGTGCCCCTACCTGCACGCGCCGTTGCAGTCGGGGAGTGATCGCGTGCTGCGTCGCATGGGCAGGCACTGGTACACGGCTCGCGCGTATGCCGAGGCGATCGAGCGACTCACGGCCGATCGTCGCGTGTTCGGTCTGGGCGCGGACATCATGACCGGGTTCCCCGGCGAGACCGCCTCCGATCACGCCGAGACCGTTGCGCTGGTGCGCGACCTCCCGTTCACGCACTTGCACGTGTTCCCTTTCTCCCCGCGCCCCGGCACGGCCGCCGAGCGACTCGGCGACCCGGTGCGACCGGACGTGGCCCGCGAGCGCGCGGCGGAACTGCGCGCGATCGCTGCCGAGAAGTCGGCCGCCTATGCTACGGGTCGGGTCGGCGGAGCCGCCGACGTGGTCGTGATCGGCGGCGCGCCGGTCCGGACCGGGCTGACAGAGGATTATCTTGAGGTGGAGGTAGCACCCGACCGCGCACGGGCCACGAGATTCGCCGCACGGCTGGTGAGCGGCGGGCCGAGTCTACGAGCGGAACCCCAGCGCATCCCGTATCCCGCATAGTCGCATCCTGCTCCGCCGTTTTCCACCAGCCGCCCTCCACCGTCCAAGATCTTGCCCTCCATCTATATCGAAACCTACGGCTGCCAAATGAACGTCAGCGATTCCGAGCTGATGTACGGCAAGCTGCAGGCGGAAGGCTACGTGGCGACGGACACACCCGTGGGCGCCGACGTGGTGCTCATCAACACCTGCGCGATCCGTGAGAACGCCGAACAGCGGGTGATCGGTCGGCTCGGCGAGTTGCGTCGTGACCTCAAACCGGGCGCGGTCTTGGGTGTCACTGGCTGCATGGCGCAGCGCCTCGGGCCCCGCTTGCTGGAGACCGACACTCGCGTGCAGCTCGTGGTGGGTCCGGACTCGTATCGCATGTTGCCGTCGCTCATCGACGGCGCGCGCAACGGCGAACGGTTCTCGGCGACCGATTTCGATCTCGAAGAGCACTACGAGGACTTCAGTGCCCGTCGATTCGAAGGCGTGAAGGCCTGGATCCCCGTGCAGCGCGGCTGCGACTATCGCTGCACCTACTGCATCGTGCCCACCACGCGCGGACCCGAGCGCAGCCGCAAGCTCGCCGAGGTCGTGCGCGAGACGCACGAGGTGGTCGCGCAGGGCATCACCGAGGTCGTGTTGCTCGGCCAGACGGTGAACTCCTACAATGATGGCACGCACGACTTCGCCGACTTGCTCCGTGCCGTCGGTGCGGTGGACGGCATCCGTCGTGTCCGTTACACCAGTCCGCATCCCAACGACTTCAGTGATCGCGTGATCGCGGCGATGGCCGAGACGCCGACCGTGTGCGAGCACGTGCACTTGCCCATGCAGAGTGGATCGACGTCGATGCTCAAGCGCATGCTGCGTCGCTACTCGCGCGAGGAGTACCTCGAGTGTGTGGTGCGGCTGCGCTCAGCGATGCCGGGTCTCGGACTCACCACCGACATCATCGTCGGCTTCCCCGGTGAGACCGACGAGGAGTTCGAGGACACGCTCTCGCTCTGTCGCGAGGTACGCTTCGATGACGCGTTCACATTCAAGTTCTCCGCGCGTGAAGGCACCCCGGCCACGCGTATGCCGCCGGAGTGGACCATCCCCGAAGCCGTCGTCGATGCGCGCTACAACGCGCTGGTCGCAACCGTGCGCGGCATCTCGCGCGAGAAGAACATGGCGCGGCTCGGCGAGCGTATGGAGGTGCTGGTGGAGAAGGAGGCGCGGAAGGGTGAGCTCTTCCAGGCCCGCTCGCGCGATTTCAAGACCGTCTTGGTGCCCGGGACGCCCGAGCTGATCGGCACGTACATGAAGGTGGAACTCACCGGGACCACCGGTGCGACCTTCACGGGAACGCCAGTGCAGCCACGCGCCGCGCTGCCGATGGCGGGGTAGACGGCGCCCGGACCGGGTGCGGTGGACGACGAACGGACGGTGCATGTCGTGTGGAGGGGGGTGTTTGCGCATCCCTAGTACGGAGCCCCTTACACGAGCCCCGTGTAGGACTCGGCGCCGATCCCCACCGCTCCGCCGACCGTGCAACGTTCGCAGTCCCGTTGTCAGGTGCGCTGGAAGGCATCGCGAGTGTTCGCAGGAGCGCGACTGCTCCTCGCCGGACTCGCCGTGGCGGCGCCGACGTCGATGATGGCGCAGGGCGGGAACCCGGACTGGACCGCGACGCTCGTGGTCCGGCCGACGCCGAGCCCGTATCTCTCCGACTGGTCGCGCGATCCGGGGATCGCACAGCTCACGGTCTTCTATCGTGGCAACGCGACGGTCGACTATCGTATCGAAGCGATCATCACAGCCACCGGACGCGGCGCGATCGGTCGCGCGGCGAGCCCGTTGCAGACGGTGCCGTTCGGGCCGTACTCGCAGTTGTACACCACGACCACGCTCCTCGACTGGCAGGCCTTCGACTACGATCCGGCCGCGCGTGACATCGCGCTGCGTACCGGCCTGCTGCCGGAGGGCGAATACCGTATCTGCACGCAACTCCGGACGCCGCAGGGCAACACGTTGCTGGTGGAAGCCTGCGATGACTTCCGGATCAGTTATCCCGACCCGCCGCAGCTGCTCGCCCCGGCGAACGGCAGTGGTGTGATCATCCCGCAGCCGGCGTTCCAATGGATGCCGGCGCAGGTTGGGCCGGGGTTGACCGCACGGTATCGGCTTCGTGTCGCGCGGCGCCTGCCCAGTCAGGCGCCGCAGGTCGCGTTGCAGGGCAACATCCCGCAGTACGAGACCGAGGTCGAAGGGGCGCCGTTCCATGTGTACCCACCCGACGCGCTGCCGTTGGAGGTTGGGCAGGAGTACGTGTGGCAGGTGGAGCTCTTGGCGCAGGACGGCGCTCCACTCGGGACGAACGGTCGTCGGAGCGAGATCTTCGGGTTCACGTGGGGCACCACGAGAACAGGACCGACGACGGTCGCGACGAACGTGTTCCCTGACTCCATAGAGATCATCCCGGGCCGCGCGTGGATCACCGGACTTGGCGACGTCGCGCTGCGGGAGTCGCCGGGCGAGTACTGGCTCTCCGGCCGTGCACAACTCGTCGCGCCGAGCATCTTCTCGCGTCCTATCCCGATCGAGCTGCGTGAACTCACGATCGACCGCTCGGCGCTGCCGGCCATCCGCATCACGGCCGGCGGTGCCAACGCTTCGTTGCGGGCCGAGGATGTCCCGCTGCTCTCGCGCAGCGAGTTCGTGCGATTCACCACACTCGACTTCTCTCCGACGGCAGGCCTAACGCTCGCCGGCTCGCTGACGTTGCCTGGGCGGCCCAACGTGCCGCTCGGCGGCCGCGTCCGCATCACGCCGACAGGACTCGATGGTGTGCTCACGGCCGAGTCGAGCGGTCGCGCGGCGCTGGTCGACATCGGTGGTGATCCGGTGCGATTCACCGTCGCACGTGCGAGCGTCGCGTTCCCTCAGGCGCGCGCCAACTTTGTTGGTGCGCTCGAGCTGTTCGGACAGGACGTCGGCTGCAGCAACGTCACCGGTGATGTCGAAGCGGGCGGCAGTCTGCGGGTGAGTGTGGTGTGCTCGCCCTCGACGCCGCTGTCGCTCATCCCCGGCGTCGATCGGTTCCAGATCGCACTCGCTGGTGTGGCCGGCGAGGTCGCAGTGAACCTCAGCACCGGCGCAGTGACTCCGAGCCTCTCCGCGGCGGCCGCACTGACGATGGACGCCGGCATCGCCTGCTCGGCGAACTTCGAGCTCGGCATCACCGCGACCGGCGTGACCACCAACGACTTCCGTCCGAACTGCGACGCAGGTGACGGCAGCGCGGCGCTGGGCTTCGTGCAGCTCGCGCTCTCGGCGCTGCGAATCGAACGGTTCGGATACACGGCGGGCCGTGGATTCGACTTCGCCATGGCGCTCGACGCGACGCCGGCGATCCCGTTGCTCGCTGGGCTCTCGATCCCGTCTCTCGCGGGCGTGCAGATCACGCGGGACGGCATGCGATTCCCGTCACTCGATGTCGCGATCCCCGGCAGCGGCGTCACCGCGGGCGGATTCGGCTTCCGCGTCTCCCGCGTCCGGCTGCCCGCCTTCACGCTGTCATGGACCGACTGGCAGGCGAGCAACGGCAACAGCTTCGATTTCGGATTCGATGCCGCGCTCACGTTGCCGTCGCTCGGAGCCGGCGCGCCGAGTTGTCTTGCCGGCGATGCGATCACCCTCCGCGATGTGGGCATCAGGGGTGGCCGGTTCCGTGCGACCATCGTTCCGCGAGACTTCAGCTCGGGAACCTGCGTGTTCCCGCTCGGTCCCGCTGGATTCGAGCTCACGCGACTCGGCGGGGCCCTGGCGATCGGCATCTCCGGGCCGTCCGTCACGCTTGACTCGTTGCCCGAGGCAAACGGTGCGATCGTGCTGCCGCCGGCACTGAGCTGCGACGGCTCGCCGCGCATGACGCTCGGCAGCGCGGCGCTGCGCTTCGGTCCGAATGGTCGCGTGTTCGGTCGTGTGAGTGGTCTCGCGCCGCCGTGTCCGATCGATCTGGCTGCGGTCCAGGTGCGCATGCGCGACGCCTCGCTCGATCTCGGCGAGACCGCGGACGGACCGCAAGTGATGATCCTGCGTGCCGAGGCGGAAGCGACGTTCTCGCTCGCTACGACTCCGATCCGTGGCGCCGGACGCATCGGTGTGGACCTCGTGAACCAGCGCCTCACCGAAGGCTCGCTCACGTTCACCGGACCGCTGCGGCTCGACCTGCCACGCGAGAACCCAGTGCTCTCGTTCGAGCTCTCGCGGGTCACGCTCGACACGCTCGGCATCACCATCGACGGGCGCAATCAGTTGGTGCTGCCCGGCGCACCGCCCATCGCGACCACGTTCAACGGTCTCACGCTCGATCCGCGCACCATGCAGGTGTTGGCCGGCGAAGCACGCTTCGACGCGCCGTTCGGATTCGAGGTGGGCATCAACGACACCGGCCTCGCCTGGCGCGCCGTGGCGCGCGGATCCGCGCTCGGTCTCACCGTCGGACTGCGCGTCGATCTCCCGGAGTCGATCATCCTCGACCGCGCGGGTTTCCGAGCGGCCGGCACCGGTGACGCGCGTCTGATCTTCGACGGCCGTACGTTCGAGTCACTCGCATCGAACTTCAGCGACGATTTCGGCGTCGACCTGCAGCGCTTCGCCGTGACGCAGGGTCGCCTCGACCTGCGGCTGCGCGACCAGATCGTCGCTACGATCGACCGC
>JBJXGK010000106.1:0-7920 GCA_046153705.1 Gemmatimonadaceae bacterium | reverse complement strand
TCGGTGCCGGAGCGTTCCATCGCGACGATGAACTTGCCCAGGTCGCGGTACCCCATCTCAGCCGGGGCCTTGGGGTTCGCCATCAGGTTCACCGGCGGTTCGCGCAGCTGGGGGTCGCGCAGCGAGTCGAACCTGAACGTGATGTTGGAGAGCGAGTCGGGAAGGACGTGCATGACGCCGGCACCGAGCGTCCAGCCCGACTCCCGGTCCCACTTGCCGTTCTTCGCGGCGATCACGTAGGTCGGATAGTCCGGCCCAGTCCCGCGGCGTTCGATCTCGATCAGGTCCATCGTGCCGGTGCGTGCGTTGGCTTGCCCGATCTTGTACACACGACCGGTCTCGGAGAGATACGCGAAGTTGGACCGCTGGTCGGTCGCACGCGCGACCTTCTCCTGCAGTAGCTCCAAGCGCCGCGCGTTGAGCGGCGGCACCACCTCGGCGAGCGCGAGGCCGAATCCTGACGCGACGACGGCCCCGATCGCGATCGGGGCGATGAAGCGATGGAAACTGATCCCCGATGCCTTGGCTGCGGTGATCTCGCTGTGTCGCGTGAAGCCGCCCACGGTGAACACCGTGGCGAACAGCACCGCCGCCGGCAGTACCAGAAACATCGTGTCCGGCACGCCATACAGATACGCCAGCGCGATGTCGGTCATCGGCAGCTTGCGCTGCAGATACGTGTCGAGCTTCTCGCTGATGTCGATGATGATCACCAGCGCCGGGAAGCCCAACGCGGTGGCCGCGAGCACCTTCCAGAACTCACTGAGGACGTAGCGGTCGAGCGGGCGGAGGATCGACCTCACGCGACGCCTCGCTTGCGACGGAAGCGTTCGAACACGCGGCTCCACCACTCCGACGTCTCACTGCCGCGCGCCGTCGACCCCTCACTGCCGAGCCGCGCCGTGAGGAAGACGCCGACGGCGCCCAGCAGGATGTTGGTGAACCACATCGCCAGCGCGGGGTCGACGAGGTCGCGGTCGGCCAACGCCTCGCCGCCGAGCAGTCCCACATAGTAGATGCCGAACACGCCGAGGCTCACGCCGATGGTGAGTCCCACGCCGCCGCGCGGGAAGCGCAGCGCGATGGGAGCACCCAGCAGCACGAACACGATACAGGCGGTCGCGATCGCGAACTTCTTCTCGATCTCCACGCGGTGTCGGTCGATCGTGCCTTGGGCGATCTGCAGTTCCATGTTGAGTCCCTCGATCATCATGGTCTGCACGGTGGGGTCCTGCACGATCTCCGATTCAGCGGCGATACGCGCGCCGGCCGACGGCGGAGGGACCTCTTTCACCTTCCCACCCGCTTGGTCTGGCGCGTCCGGTGTCGCGGCGATCGCCTCCGCGGGCGAAAACCAGCCGCCGACGGTGCGCAACGCGGCACAGTAGAACTCGCCCACACCGAGCGGCGTCCCCGGCGGCGCAGCCGATCTGGCGTTCTCGCGCTTCGCCCGCGCTTCCGCGGTGGCGAGTCGCACCCACGCGGTATCGCGCTGCGCGCTCGAGGTGCTCACGCGTTCCTGCAGCTCGCAGACGCTCATCTCGCGGTCGGAGCGGAACGACCGCCGGTCGTCCGCGCGTTCGAGCCGCGCGGCGACGCCACGCACCTTGAAGATGTCCACGTCGAAGAAGCTGCGCTGCAATCGCTCGGGCTTCACGGACTCGACCGACGTCATGCCACCATGGTACAGGGTCAGGAGCAGGTCTTCGCCGGTGACCGAGAACTCGAGGTAACCGCTGTCGGCGACGATCGTACGCCGTTGCGTCGGTTCACTGAGGTCGAAGATCGTCACGTCCCTCATGCGATTGGTGCCAGCCGCGATCCGACCGGCCCGCAGAAACAGCTGACGGGGCACGACCTCATTGATCACCTGCTCGTTGAGCGCGAGCGTGGGTTTCACGCGGGCGATGCTCGACTGCAGGTTGGCGAGGCGATGGTTCGCGCGCGGGAGGACCTGGTCGTTGAACCAGACCATGAACAGCGTGAGGAACGCACTCGCGATGATCACCGGGCGCACGAGGCGCTGCATGGAGACGCCGCTCGCCTTGAACGCGGTGATCTCGTTCTCTGCGGCCAGGCGCGAGAACGCGTGCAGGGTGGCGACGAGCACGGCCATCGGCAGTGTCATCGCCAGCGTGAAGGGCACCGAGAGCAGCAGGAACTCGGCGATCACGGTCCAGGGAAGCCCCTTGCCCACGAGATCGCCGAACCGTTTGGCGACGAAGTTGAGCAGCAGCAGCGAGGTCAGCGCCGAGAGGGCGAAGACCAGCGGGCCGAGATGCTCTTTGAGGACGTAGCGGGAGACGATCTTCACGCGGGGGGGTTGGGGCGCTAGGTGCGCGGGGCTCCGTATATTCCACTTGGCGTCGCATGCAGGGCAAGGACCGCCGTACGCCCGAGGGGTACATCTGCAGGACGATCGACGCCTCGAACGCTCACTCTGTACCCCGTGCGCCCGTGATGGGTGCGTGAACCCGCCGGAGTCTTCATGTCTGCTCTGCTGTCGACCAAGGTCCGCCGCGTCGCCGCGTCCCTACCACTCGCCCTCTCGGTGGCGCTGGCCTGTGGCGGCGCGGACGCCGCCTCGCGTGGCACGCCCGTGAGCGCCGGACCGACGGAGTTCGATGGCGGGGCGGCCATGGGTTGGGTGCGCAAACAAGTCGAGTTCGGCCCACGTGTACCCGGAACGCCCGCGCATAGGGCGGCGGGGGACTGGCTGTTCGCAGAGCTGAGGAAGCGGGCTGACACGGTGTACGCGCAGGAGTGGGTGCATACCACCGCCGACGGGAAGAAGCTTCCCATGCGGAACATCGTGGCCCGCTTCCGGCCGGCTGACCCGAAGCGAGTGTTGTATCTCGCCCACTGGGACTCGCGCCCCGCGTCGGACAAGGAAACCGACCCGGCACTGGCGGCGATGCCGGTGCCTGGGGCCAATGACGGCGGGTCAGGTGTCGCTGTCCTGCTCGGAGTGGCCGAGGCACTCAAGAAGCGCGCGCCGGCCGTGGGCGTTGACCTCGTGCTCACCGACGGTGAGGACTGGGGGAGCTTCGTTACCATGACCGATGTGCTGATCGGTGCGACGTACTTCGGTGACCATCTGCCGTCGGCCGACTATATGCCCCTGTTCGGCGTGCTGTGGGACATGGTGGGAGACTTCGACCAATCGTTCGGACATGAATCGCACTCGGTCCGCGCGGCGCCCGAGGTGGTACAGCGCGTGTGGGCGGTGGCGCAGCGACTCGGTCACGGCGGTGTGTTCACCACGAGGGACGTCGGCCCGATCTCCGACGACCACGTGCCGCTGATCGACCGGGGGCTGCGCGTGATCGACGTGATCGACCTCGGGTTCGAGTGGCATCACACCACGAAGGACACGCCGGACAAGGTGTCGCAGAAGTCGCTGCAGGTTGTGGGCGATGTGGCGGTCACGGTGATCCGCGATTTGGCGCCGTAACCGACTCCCAAAGAGACACTAGAAAGCCACTATGAGGGTCTTATAGGGCCAGTTGACAGCGAATCCGCGCGCGATGAGCGATTTCGATGTGCCCAGCGCGGAAGTGGTGCCGCTTGTCTTCTTTGTGGCCGCAGCTTCCCGCCGTGCCCACTCCTGCCGAGCGTCAGGCGCTGCTGTTCGTCGCGGCGGTCGCGGCCCTCGGCGTCGGGTTCCGCGGGTGCCGCGCCCTCCGCTCTGAAGGAGCGTCAGCAGCTGCGGAGGTCTCGCTGGCGACGCAGCTCCGGCAGGTCGATTCCGCGATCACGAGCGGCGGAGTGGCGCGCGCGCGCCGAACCGTGCCGCCAGCGGGGGGGCGACCCGAGCCAGCCGCCCGCGGTCGATCGGCGCCTGCGAGCCCCGTCCGGCCGGGTCTGCGCCCGCGCGCGGAGCCTGGTGAGGACTCCGGGGCCGACCTCGCCAACTCACTCAGCGGCAAACCAACCGACCTGGATGTCGCCGGTGTCGAGGAACTCGATCGACTCCCGGGAATCGGTCCGGCGCTGGCCTCTCGGATAGTCGCCGATCGCGAGGCCAAGGGTCCGTTCGGTTCGCTCAAGGAGCTGCAGCGTGTGAAAGGAGTCGGGCCGGTCCTCGCCGCCAAGCTCCATCCACATGTCACGTTTTCGCTCTCGCCTCGTCTTGACCTGACGGAGATGCCCGCTGCAGGACGAGGTCGTTCGCCTTGACATCGTCGCATTCTGCCGGGCACTTTCACCACCATTCCGCCCCCGTCGGCCCGCCCGGGCCGAGAGGGGGATCGTCGCGTCCCGACTAGAGCATCGCATGGCCTCCGCAGCGACCGCTGGCAGCGAACGGATCGGTGATCTCCTCCTTCGGGAGGGGCTCATCTCGCGCGAGCAACTCCAGAAGGCGCTCGACGAACAGCGTCAGAACGGTACGCGCGTCGGCTACAATCTCGTGAAGCTCGGCTTCATTCAGGAGAACGAGCTCACGCGCTGCTTGGCGCGGCAGTTCAAGATGCCAGCGGTCGACCTCTCGAACTTCGAGGTCGACGCCAAGCTCGTGAAGCTGGTCCCAGCGGACCTCGCCACCAAGAACCTCGTCCTCCCCCTCAAGCGCGACGGTCGTACGCTCACCGTAGCGATGGCGGACCCGACGAACCTCGGCGTCATCGAGGACCTGAAGTTCATCACGCGTTACGACATCTTCCCGGTGATCGCGGGCGAGTTCACGCTCCGCAACGTCATCGAGAAGCACTACGAATCGAACGATGTGCAGATGTCCGCCCTCCTCTCGGAGATCGAGGGGATGGAGTCGGAGTCCGACGTCGAGGTCGTCGAAGAGCGCGAAGAAGAGATGTCGGCGACGGCGCTGGCCGCCGCGGTGGACGACGCGCCGGTGGTGAAGCTGATCAATGCCATCCTCACCGACGCCGTGAAGCGCGGCGCGTCGGACATCCATTTCGAATGCTTCGAGCACGACCTTCGGGTGCGCTACCGCATCGACGGCGCGTTGTCCGAAGTGATGAAGCCGCCCAAGAAGATGCAGCCGGCGCTCATCTCGCGATTCAAGATCATGAGCTCGCTCAACATCGCCGAGCGCCGCGTGCCGCAGGACGGCCGCATCAAGCTGAAGATGGGCAAGAAGGTGATCGACTATCGCGTGTCGACGCTGCCCACGCTGTTCGGTGAGAAGGTGGTGCTCCGAATCCTCGACAAGGGCAACCTGACGCTCGACCTCGAAAAATTCGGCATCGAGCCGCGCGCCGAGAAGGAGCTCATGGAAGCGGTGTCGAACCCGTACGGCATGGTGCTCGTCACCGGCCCGACGGGTTCGGGCAAGACGACGACGTTGTATAGTTGCATCAGCAAGGTGAACTCGGTCGACACGAACATCATGACGGCCGAAGACCCCGTGGAGTACAACCTCTACGGCGTGAACCAGGTGCTGGTGCGCAACGAGATCGGCATGACGTTCGCGGCGGCGCTGAAGGCGTTCCTGCGCCAGGACCCGAACATCATCATGGTGGGCGAGATCCGCGACCTTGAGACGGGCGGCATCGCGATCAAGGCCGCGCTCACGGGCCACTTGGTGCTCTCGACGCTGCACACGAACTCCGCCGCCGAGACGGTGACGCGACTCCTCGACATGGGTCTCGAGCCGTTCAATGTGAGCTCGGCGCTCAATCTGGTGCTGGCGCAGCGACTCCTCCGCCGCATCTGCGGCAAGTGCAAGGAGAGGTACGCGCCGACGCCGGAAGAGATGGCGGCGGCGAAGTTCACCCAGACGATGACACTCGCCGATCTCCGCTACACCGACGACGCGCTGGCCGGCCTGAAGGCGCGCGCGTCCGATGACGTGAAGCCGCACCTCGCACACATCACGACCGAGACGCGCGTGCTGGACATGCCGTTCTTCAAGGGCCGAGGCTGCGACGCCTGCAACGGCTCGGGCCTCAAGGGCCGTCAGGGTGCGTACGAGGTCATGTTCATGACGCCGGCGCTCCGCAAGTTGATCCTCCAGAACGTCGGTGCCGCCGAGATCAAGGATGCCGCCATCGAAGGCGGCATGCTGACGCTGCGCATGGACGGTCTGATCAAGGTCTGGAAGGGCATCACCACGCTCGAACAGGTCGTGCGCGAGACGAGCGCCTGACGTGCGCGTCGCCTCCCGCCATCTGCCATCCGCTTTCCCCCTCTCATGACTGCACCCGCCGCCACGCCCGCCGCACCGCAACAGGTCAATCTCCGAGTTCTGCTCGAGGAGATGATCGAACGCGGCGCGTCCGACCTGCACATCACGGCCGGCGAACGACCCAAGATCCGCATCGACGGTGACATCCAGACCTCACGTCAGGACATCGTGCTGCAGCCGAAGGACACGCTGCAACTGGCCTACTCGGTGCTGACGGAGAACCAGAAGAAGCGCTTCGAGATGGAGGATGAGCTCGACTTCTCGTTCGGCATCCAGAACCTCGCGCGGTTCCGCGGCAACTGCTTCAAGCAGCGCGGCTGCGTGTCGATCGTGATGCGTCAGATCCCGTTCAACATCAAGACGTTCGCGGACCTCAAGCTGCCGCCGGTGATCGCGAAGCTCGCCGAGAAGCCCCGCGGGCTCGTGCTCGTCACCGGCCCGACCGGTTCAGGCAAGTCGACGACCCTCGCCGCGATGATCGACAAGATCAACCGCGAGCGGAAGGGCCACATCCTCACGGTCGAAGACCCGATCGAGTTCATCCATAAGCATCAGGGCTGCATCGTCAACCAGCGCGAGGTGGGCAGCGACACCAAGTCGTTCGCCAACGCACTCAAGTACGCGCTCCGCGAGGACCCGGACGTGGTGCTCGTGGGCGAAATGCGCGACCACGAGACGATCCATGCCGGCCTGACCATCGCCGAGACGGGCCACCTGGCCTTTGCGACGTTGCACACCAACAGCGCGGCCGAGGCGATCAACCGCATCATCGACGTGTTCCCCAGCCATCAGCAGGCGCAGGTGCGCGCGCAGCTGGCGTTCGTGCTCGAGGGCATCATCACGCAGACACTGCTCCCGCGCCGCACCGGCAAGGGCCGCGTGATGGCTGCCGAGATCCTGGTGGTGACGCCTGCGATCCGCGCGCTGATCCGCGACGACAAGATTCACCAGATCTATTCGATGATGCAGTCGGGCAAGAAGCACGGCATGCAGACGTTGAATGACGCGCTCTACCAGCTGTACGTCGCCAAGGAAGTGTCGGAAGAGGAATGCCTCCGCGTCTCGGGCGACCAGAACGAGTTCCTCCGCATGATCGGCAAGTCCGCCACCGACGAGGGTCCGTCGGCGACGAACGCGGGCAAGTCGGGCGCGCCCGCAGGGGCTCGCCGGTAGTGACAGTGGGATGTGACGTCGCAGGGTAGGCAGTAGGTCCTATCGTAGGTTCTAGTCCTCAGGAGACCGCATGGCATCCTTCACGTACACGGCCCGGACCGCATCGGGCGATCTCAAGCGCGCGACCATCGAGGCCGCGAGCAAGGACGACGCCGTCGCACAGCTGAAGAAGCTGCGCATGAACGTCGTCAAGGTCGAGGAAGAGGCGAAGACGCCCTCCAAGACCAAGGGCTCGATCTCGATGCGCGACATCGTGATCTTCACCCGACAGTTCTCGACGATGATCAACTCGGGCCTGCCGCTGGTGCAGGCGCTGGACATCCTGTCGAAGCAGTCGGAGAACCCGGTGCTGCAGAACGTCACCCGCCAAGTGGTGTTCGACGTGGAGTCGGGTCACACGGTGGCCGACGCCCTCGCGAAGCACCCGAATGCGTTCACCGAGCTCTACGTGAACATGGTCGCCGCCGGCGAGGCCGGCGGTATCCTGGACACCATCCTGATGCGCCTCGCGACGTTCATGGAAAAGAACGACGCCCTCGTGCGCAAGGTGAAGGGCGCGATGATCTACCCCGGCGTCATCATGGGCGTCGCCGGCTCGG
>JBJXGK010000100.1:0-2752 GCA_046153705.1 Gemmatimonadaceae bacterium | reverse complement strand
CCGAGCGCGTCGGACCCGTGATGCCGAATCCCGTCATCACGGTCACGCATCTCGCCAAACGCTACGGTGCCACCGTCGCCGTCGATGACGTC
The DNA here is from genome assembly GCA_046153705.1 of Gemmatimonadaceae bacterium. Taxonomy (GTDB): domain Bacteria; phylum Gemmatimonadota; class Gemmatimonadetes; order Gemmatimonadales; family Gemmatimonadaceae; genus Pseudogemmatithrix. Next base: position 2,660 of record JBJXGK010000100.1, on the reverse strand, counting down.
TCGTTCGAAGTGAACGCCGGCGAGATCTTCGGCCTCATCGGCCCGAACGGTGCTGGCAAGACGACGACGATGGAGTGTGTGGAAGGCCTGCGTGCGCCCGACCGCGGGACGATCGCTGTCCTCGGCCTCGATCCGCAGCGCGATGCCGCAGCACTCCGTGCGCGGATCGGTGTGCAGCACCAAGAAGCGCACCTCCAGAAGCGGATCAAGGTGTGGGAGGCCGTGGACCTCTGGGCCTCGCTGTACGGACGCGCGGTGGACACCGAGGCCCTGCTCCAGCGCCTCGGCCTCGCCCCCAAGCGCAACGCGTGGTTCATGACCTTGTCGGGCGGGCAGAAGCAGCGGCTGTTCATCGCACTCGCGCTCATCCACGAACCCGAGATCGTGTTCCTCGACGAACTCACGACCGGGCTCGATCCGCAGGCGCGCCGCGCGATCTGGGGGCTCGTCACCGGCATCCGTGAGCGCGGCACGACCGTCTTCCTCACCACACATCTCATGGAGGAGGCGGAGCGGCTCTGCGATCGCGTGGCGATCATCGAGCATGGCCGCATCATCGAGGTGGGCACTCCGGCCGAACTCGTGCGGCGGCACTGTCCCGAGCGCACTGTCATCTACACCAACGACGAGACCGGCGTGACCGAAACGTTGGTCGGCACTGGAGATGACTTCGTGACCGACGTGATCAACGGCATCGCGCGCGCCGGCACGCGCGTGCGCGGCTTCCGCACAGAGACACCGACTCTCGAGGACGTCTTCCTCAAGCTCACCGGCCATCAGGTGAGGGACTGACCGGTGCTCAACGGACTCTGGAAACTCACTTGGATCGAGACGAAGGTCTTCGTGCGCGAGCCGTTGGGCTTCGTCGGCAGTCTCCTGGTACCGGTCGTCATCTTCGTCATCTTCGGACGTGTGCTCGGCGCGGACCCGCGCTCCGTCGCTCCGCTCGACGCGCCGCTGGGCCCAGTGACCGACGCGCCGCCGTTCGACGCCGCGATCCTCGCGGCGTTGCTCATCGCCCTCGGGGCGGTGCAGTCGCTGATCGCGATCATCGCAATCTACCGCGAGGGCGGCATCCTCAAGCGGCTCCGCGCGACGCCACTCTCCCCGGTGACGATCCTCGGCGCGCATGTGGCGGTGAAGCTCCTGTTCACGATCGCGAGTCTCGTGCTGTTGGTGCTCGCTGGCCGCCGCATTTTCCCCGGCGCGATGCAGGTGGATCTCGTGAGCTTCGGCGCCGCGCTGCTCCTCAGCACCATGAGCATCCTCATGTTCGGCTTCGTGCTCGCGAGCCTCGTGCCCACGGCGCGCTTCGCGCAGCCGCTCGGCGCCGTGATCCTGTATCCGATGATCGCGCTGTCGGGGCTCTTCTTCCCGACGGACGCCCTTCCCGCGTGGCTCCGCGGCGTGGCGTTCCTCTTCCCGACGACGCACGCGGTCGCGCTGATGCAGGGAGTGTGGGACGGGGCGGGGTGGCTCGCCCACTGGGAGAACGCGTTGATGTTGATCGTACTCGGTGCGGTGTTCGCTGCGCTGTCGGCGAGGGTGTTTCGTTGGGAGTAGTTGCGCGAGTCCGATGACAATACATGATGATTGCCGTCGTGGACTACTGCGGTACAGCGCCCACCGCTTCGCGCACGCACGGCACGGTCCGAGATCGCGAACCGCCGAACTCGATGCCTGTGACGCGGCCACGCGCGTCCCGCACGACCGTGAGCAGCCAGCCCTGGTTCTCCACGGTGAACGCGTCGCGATATCGCGGACTCATGTTGTCCTCCAAGCGGCCGCGACGCCGCATCGCCAGTCCGTCGCCTCTCCGGATGATCTCCACCACGGCATCCGCTTCTCCACAACGGTAGTGGCCCAGCAACGCGGTGCGTTCCCCCACGCTCGGCGTCCACGACTCCACGCGAGCGAACATCGTGGAATCGTTGGCCTGACGGATGGTGTACCCCGTCGGACGCCCACGGCTGTCGAAGCTGAACCTGATGGTACGGTCGCCATCGAGTGCAGCGAACGTGCTGTCGGTGAGTCTCCGATAGCCGGTCCAACTGTTGATCGTGATCCCCTCGGCGTACGTGCGCACCCTCACCGCTTGGCGCGTTCGGCTGTTGCGATATGAGCCGGTCAGACGGGCCACTGATGCGGCGTTGAGCGTGTCGGCGGCGGGACCGAGACTCGGCTCCACATAGTACGAGCCCATGGGAATGTCGGCGGCGATCGCCAGCAGCACTGCACCCACCTCTTCGGTGTTGAGCGAACCTGCATTGCAGAGGAGCGCCACCGCCGTGCCGCGCGCCGGTACGCGACCCACGTACGACTGGTATCCCGCCGTCCACCCACCGTGGGTCACGGTGCGCTCTCCGTTGAGCGCACCGATCTCGAGTCCGAGCGCGTACCCGGACACGCGTCCCGAGGTGAGCGTGATCTGCCGCTCCATCTCTTCGACGAAACCTGCGCCTCCGATCGGCACCGGTGGGCGCGCACCGAACCGCGCCTGCCATTTCATGAGATCAGCGACGGTCGTGAGCAGGCCGCCGTTGCCGACACCGTTCTCGAAGGGCATGTCCGTTGTCCATCGCCCGCCGTCGTCGGGCGTGTAGCCCTGCGCGCGTTGCGGCACGATGCGTCGGTAGTCGTCGCGCCAGGATGAACGGGTC
>JBJXGK010000094.1:0-12292 GCA_046153705.1 Gemmatimonadaceae bacterium | reverse complement strand
TAGCGCAGCGTGTAACGCAGCGGCGTCTCGAGCTGCGGCGACTCCACCGTCACGGTGAGCGCGAGGCCCGCACGGTCGTCGTCGAGGCGGTACATGTTCACGCGCTGACCATCTTCGGCCTCGAACTTGATCATGAGTAGCCGATTCGATCCGGTCGTCAAGTACGCCGACACCGCGAACCGCTCGCGATCGCCGTTGGTCCATGGCACGTCTTCCCGGCCCATCACTAGCGGGATCGGCGATTCACCGGGCACCACCAACCGTCCGGTGTCGCCGTCGAATCGCAGCTCTAACCTCGGGGACGGCCGATTCAGGCGCAGCAGTCGCTTTCGCGCGATAGGCCGTTTGATGAAGTTCATCCCGCGCACCGTCACCTCCACTCGGGCGTCGATACGGTCGCTGCGTGCCGTGTCGAGGACGTAGCGCCCGGCAAAATCTTCCGGGCCAACGCCCTGTGCGTGAGTGAGCGCAGGTGCCGATGCTGCGGCGCACAAGAGGACGACGGATATCAGGACAGGGGAGGCGGAGCGGCGCATGGCACGTATCTTACTGCCCGACACCTACCGCCCACCAGTCGTGACCACTCCCGCACGCTCTCTTACGCCGGCCTTCGGTTCCGCCAGCGTCGCTGCCACTCCGCGACTCTGGGAACGCCCAGACCCCGCCCTCTCTGCGGCCGGCATCGAGGGCGAGACCGTCGTCGCGCGGGTGCGTGTCCTGGCGGTGGCGCTGTTGCTCATCGCGCCCACCTACAACCTCATACGCGATCCTTCGCTGCCGATGTTCCGCACCGGCTTCGCGGTGACGGTCGCGGCGAACCTCATCGCCCTCGCGATCTGGTGGTACGTCGAACGCCGGACCTGGCAACCGTGGATCGGGTTCGCCTCGAGTATCTTCGACGTGAGCGTGGTGTCGCTGGGGCTCGTGAGCTTCTTCATGGTCGCGTCGCCGTTGGTCGCGCTCAACTCGAAGGTCACGTTCGAGATGTACTTCCTCGCGATCCTCGCGACCAGTCTGCGCTACGATGCGCGCATCTGCATCGTGGCCGGTGGCTTGGCACTCGTGCAGTACGGCGCCATGTGGGCGGTGGGCCTCGCCAACTTCGACCTGCGCGACCCTGCGTTCGTCGCGGCGGCAGGTCCGTATCTCCCGGTCGATCTCGCCACACGACTGTTGTTGCTCGGCATCGCCACCGTGGTCGCCGTCACCATCGTGCGCCGCGCACAGCGCCTCCTCTACCTCGCCGCACGCGACCGTCTGACCGGGGTGTTCAATCGCGGCCACTTCGACAACGCGTTGCAGCAGGTGGTCGAAGTCACCTCGCGCACCGGTCAGCCGCTGGCTCTGGCCCTCATCGACATCGACCACTTCAAGTCGATCAACGACCAGCACGGCCATGCGCGCGGTGACCAGGCCATCCGCGTCGTCGCCGATCTGCTGCTGCAGTCGATGCGTCGCACCGACATCGTGGCGCGCTACGGTGGCGAGGAGTTCGTGGTGTTGATGCCGGGCACCACACCCGAGGCGGCGCTCGCGCGCATCGAGTCGCTGCGCGCGACGCTGGCCGCCACTCCCTTCGCGCTGAGCGACGGGCGCAACATCGCGCTCAGCTACTCGGCGGGTGTCGCCGGCACGCCGGGAGACCGTTTCTTCGCCGAAAGTGCGGGCTTGAGTGCGTCCAAGGCACCGGACGTTCTCGTGGGACTCGCAGATGAACGTTTGTTGGCCGCCAAACGCGCTGGACGCGGCCGCTGCTTCGGTCCCGAAGTCGATCCGCCGGCGCCACCCGCCCCGCGGCGGTCATCGGGCGCTCAGCGCCAGCGATGACCGTGCGGGTGGTCGGCCAGCTCAGCGCTGATCGATGCTCATCATGCGACGGCCGTTGAGCGCCCGCGTCGCATCGTCGAGCGCGCGGCGCAACGTCCACGCGCGATCTGAGTCGTCATGCGTCCGCGCCGCCTCGCGAAGCCCGCGCTCCAAAGCGCTGCGCACGCCCGACGGCAGCTGTGTGTCCAGCGCGAGCACACCCTTGGCGGCCACTTCATAAATCGCGGCCGTCGCGGACTCCTGCCCATCGTTGTAGAGCGGCACACCACGACGAATCGCGAGCTCGATCAGGTCGCGTGCTGCCGACGTCGCTGCCGACGTCGCTGCCGACGTCGCCACCGACGACCCGTTGGAGCTGCCGCTGGAGAGCACGTACGTCTCGGTCTCCGCCTTGCTGTTGTCGGGTGGCAACAGCACCGCGTCGATCACGTGGATGACGCCATTGCTGGCGCCCACGTCGGCCTTCACCACGTTCGACGCGTTCACGCGGAGTTCGCCGTTGCGGCTCGTGCTGATGCGGACATCGCGGCCCTCGACCGTGGTGGCCGAGTTGAGCGTACGGGCCGTGGCGCTGCGCACGCGGCCGGGCACCACGTGGTAGAGAAGGATGGCGCGGAGCTTGTCGATGTTCTTCGGTTCGAGCAGCGACTCGACAGTGCCCGGCGGGAGCTTCTTGAACGCTTCATCCGTGGGCGCGAAGACCGTGAACGGGCCGGCGCCGGTAAGCGTCTCCGTGAGGTTCGCGGCGTCGAGTGCGGCGAGCAGCGTGCTGAACGAGCCAGCCGCGCGCGCGGTGCGGATGATGTTCGTCTGCTGCGCTTCGGCGGACGAGCCGAGCGGCGAGAGGACCGCAGCGCCAACGAGTAGCGCGGTGGTGGTGATTCGGGTGACTGCAGGGAGAGCGAGACGCATGACCAACCTCCAGAGTGTGAACCGCAGTGATGAGCGGGTGGGGGCCGGCGCTCGGTGTGTCGAAGTGTTCGTACATTGTGTCTCTTCAGATGCAACGCGCGGTGGCTGGATGTAGATTTTCGCGCACGTATGCCTTGGTTTCCCGTACTCCCTGACGAAGTCGCCGCCACCGAGGCGCGGCTGGGCATCGCGCTCCCGCTCGGTTACCGCGCGATCGTCGGTGACCCCAAGATGCGCGTCTTGCTCGCACACCCCACGGTAGGCGCGATCGATCTCGCGGTGACCATGGCCGAGTTCGCCGGGCACACCGAACGTCGCCGGACGACGCTCAAGGACTTTCCGGCGAAAGCGGTGGTCGCGATGGAAGGCGACGGCCGCTACATCCGCTTCTGGCTCCCCGACCCCAAGCGACCCGGTGTCCTCGGAGAGACCATCTATGCGTGGGACATCATCGAGGCGAAGCAGTCGAAGGATGCCTCCGGGTTGGGCATCCTGAAGTCGATGCTCCAACTCGCGGCTGTGCAGGGGCGTGAGGTGCCGCGCGCGCCGGCGCCACTCCCCTTCGAGGTTGTCGCCCATGCCATTGGGGCTGCGGGCTCCGGTGATTGGCACGACTGCGGCGAGTGGACGCTTCAGGGCAGTTACATCACCGTGACCGACCTTGGCGAGATGCCCGAGAGTGACACGCCGAGCACCGTGAAGCTCGCCCCCGGAGTGTATCGCATGGCCGTTCGGCGGCGGCCCGGTGCTGCGGGCGGGGGCGAGACGATCGCCGCGTGGCGCATGCTGCGCGGCGATGTTCCCGGCGTGCGCGGCGCCGACGACGTCCGTCATATCGCGGACGTGGCCGTGGATCTCGCCGCCGTCGCGGTGTACGACCGCCAGACGTTCTTCGCGCGCGTCCGTCCGGCGGCGCGCGAGGGCTTCGTGTCTCGGTTGATGGACGTGCAGCCGGCGCTCGCTGCACTGCGTGTGCGCGAGGTGACACCTCTTCAGGTGGTGCGCAGCGGCGAAGGTGACGGGACGTACCCGCTGCACGTGTTCCTCGCTGGCACCGAACGCATCGGCGTCATGCTCACCTTCCTCGACTATTGACGGATGTCCAGGTTCGAGCGCACCTACGACAAGGCCTGGCAACAACTCGCCGACTCACTCGGCCGCGAGCCCCACCAGGAAGAGGCGGAGGTGCTCGAGGGCACACTCTTCAAAGAGTGGATCGAGGCCGAGAAGTTCGACGATCTCATCAGACATCTTCACGAGACGTACGAACGCGCGGGTGGCGTCACCGACGTGGCCGTGCTCTGCGTGGCACTGCGCAAGAAGAAGGACGTCGCACGGATCGAGAAGTTGGTCCGTGGATTCATCACGATGCGCGAGAAGCTCTTCTGGTCCGGGTGGACCAAAGCGCAGGAGGGCCACCTCGGCTACATGCGCGACTGCGCGAAGCTCGCCGCCGCCGCGATGGAGATGCAGGCCGAGTTGTTCCACAACTATTGGTCACTGGGCATGGAAGCCGAGATGGAGCAGACTCGCGCGGCGATGTTGAAGTTCCAGAGTCGCACGCGCGCCTAACACTCACCGGAGACAGGGATGGGCACCTGGGATGTAGGCAGCTTCGACAACGATGACGCGGCGGATTGGGCGTTCGAGTTGGAGGAGTGCGGCGACCTGTCGGTGATCGAGGACGCGATCGCCTCGGCGCTGGACGCTGGCGAAGACTATCTGGAGGCACCGACGGCGACGGTAGCCATCGCGGCCGTCGAAACGTTGGCACGGCTGCAGGGCTTTTGGGGCGAGCGCAGTGCGTACACCGAGGCCGTGGATGCCTGGGTGGAACGTGTGAAGCTCCCTGTGCCGCCCGCACTGGCGGCGCAGGCCGTGCAAGCACTCGACCGTATCCTTGGCGAGCAGTCGGAGTTGCGCGAGTTATGGGAGGAGTCGGAGGAGTTCGATGCGTGGAAGGCGACGGTCGCCGAGCTCAGGAGTCGAGTGCACACCGTATGAGCACCGTCCTCTGGGCGAACGTCCTCGTCAACGGCAAGGTGGAGTGTGAAGCGGAAGATCGCGTCGCACTCTTCAACCACACCGACAAGCTCGATGACCTTTGCAAGTCACTCGGCCTTCCCTCCTTCGCAGCGCTCTGCGACTCGACCGATGCGCGGTTCAACATGGACGAGTTCGAGTTGCCCGATGGGATGGAGTCCACCAATGACTACATGGCGCTCCACGGCGCGTGGATGGACCTGCCCGATGCGGTCCGACTGCTCGAAGCGCTGCTCAAGCACATTCAGGAGAAGCAAGTACGATTCGGACTGCTGAAGAACCAGCACGCGGACGTGGTCATGGAACTCAGTGAAGTCCTTGCCTTCGCGGAGGCGCATACCGGCAGTCCGGCACGGTTCAATTTCTCGATCGTCACGTAGTGCGCCATCACCGGTCGAAGACGGCGAGTGCGTGGTCGGACTCTAGGATCGGGACGGTGGCGAGAAGTGCCGGAGTATCGCGGGGATGCCCGTCTCCAGGATCGCGTCCACACTGTGTGCCGACTTGAAGTTGTCACCCAGCGAGAGTTCGGCCACGCCGTGCGCAAAGGCCCAGAGCGTGTTGACGATGAGGAGCGGATCACCTGCGCGGAGTAGGCCGACCGCCTGCGCGCCCTCGACGGCGCGCACGAATCCGCCGAACGCCTGCATGGCGCTCTCACTCGAGAAGGCGAAGGAACCATCGGGACCGCCGACGTCGCGCGAGACCAAGTCACGCCGCAGCACGTTGGCGAACATCAGACGGAACAGGTGCGGATTCGCATGTGCGAACTTCACGTACGCGCCTAACCCGGCCACCGCTGCCGACTCCAGCGATGTGTCGCGAGGACGTGCCGCGGCGATGCGGGCGCCCAGCGCTGCGAATCCGGACGCCCCGACCTTCGCGAGCAACGCGTTCTTGTCGGCGAAATAGTGATAGGCCGCTGAGCGCGACACGCCCGCAGCCTTGCCCAGATCACGGAGCGAGAGCCCTTCGCGCCCACGCTCGGCGACCAGCGCGGTTGCCGTCTCGATCAGCACAGCCTCAAGGTTGGGCTTGTGGTAGGGCTTTCGAGGTTTCGCCATGCCTCATCTTGACAGCGTCAGGGACAATTCGCCAATCTTGACAGTGTCAACTTCACCGAGATCGCCTTGACCCGACCAGCTCGTCACCGTCCGCTGCTCGCCCTCCTGCTCGGAGTGGCGCTGCTGGGCGGCTGTCAGACCTACGTGGGACGCTTCGTTCGCCTCCGGGCGCTGGATGCGGACGACTTCCGTCGTCTGCCATCCCGAGCGATCGCCGCGACGCCGGACGCAGTACCCCTCACGATGGCACTCGACTCCAGCTGGCTGCCGCGCGTGGCGATCATGCTCGGCACGCGGCGTCTGACCGAGCACGCGGCGTTCGATTCCCTGCTCTCCGTCAACGGTACCACCGCCTTCATCATCCTGCACCGCGGGCAAGTCGTGCACGAGCGCTACTACCTCGGTGCCGATCGCGATTCGCTCTCAAAGAGCTTCTCGGTCTCCAAGTCGGTGCTCTCGGCCCTGATCGGAATCGCGCAGGCCGACTCACTCCTTCGCACCGGCGACAGCGTCGGGGCCTACGTCGATCTGCCCCGCAACCCGGCGCTGGCAGCGGTCAGGGTGTCGCATCTCTTGGATAACGTGAGCGGCTTCCGTTATCGAAAGGGATTTGCGCCTTGGAAGGAGCAGCCGCGGATGTATTACACGCCCGATGCACGCGGGTATGTGTCCGACGCACAGGTGGTGCGCGCCCCCGGCACCCAGTTCGACGCCGAGGAACTGAGCCCGATCCTCGCCGGCTTCGTACTCGAGCAAGCGCTGCGCCGCGCGAGGGCTGATTCCACACTGGCGCACTACATGCAGATCAAGTTGTGGCAACCGATGGGCGCGCAGTACGACGCCCTGTGGAACATCGACCATGCGGGCGATGGGTTGGAAAAGACCGAGAGTGGTTTGGTCGCGCGGGCCATCGACCTGGCGCGTTTCGGGCAACTGTATCTCGATGGTGGCACGGCCAACGGTGTTCAGGTCGTACCCGCCGATTGGGTGGCTGCAACAGTCACCCCGCCGGTGGCCGGGGCGCCGAATCTCTTCAGCGACGGGTTCTACCACAACCTCTGGTGGGGTGCGGCCCGCAAGGGGCGCATCCGCAGTGACTTCTACGCGAACGGTCACTTCGGACAACGCATCTACGTAAGTCCCGACAAGCAACTGGTCATCGTCCGCATGGGCCGAGTCGGGGGTGACATCAACTGGACGAACATGCTGGGCGGAATCGCTGACCGGTGGTAGACCAGTCGCATGAATCTCCGCCAAGGTTTCCTGGTCTTCACCGCGATCGGCCTCGTGCCGATCGCCCTTGGGTACGGTCTCATCCCAAGCCAAAGCCTCGTCTACCTCTTTGCCGTGCCGGTCGAGAGCGTGAATGGCGCGCACATCTTCCGGGCAGTCATGGGCCTGTACTTGGCGCTCTCGACGTTCTGGAGCGTGGGTGCCTACCGAGCATCGCTAGCCCGGAGGAACGGCGCCGTGCCGGCGGCGGGACATGCGGTCGATGGACGCGCGCAGCGGGCACCCACTGCGTGGATGCCCGCCTCGACGACCCTGGCGTGATGGTCCGGCGCTAGCGTCCGATCCAGCCAGTGGTGCTGAGCGCCACGTCGGCGTGATACCAGAAGCCTCCGGTCGAGTTGGAGACCGCGGGCCCTTCGTTGCCGATGCCGAAGGCACGGGCCATCTGCGCGTTGGTGACGCCGAACGTGTTGCCCGCGGCGTAGAACGATGCCAGGGATTGATTCCCGGACTGCGGATAGTCGCTCTGGAAGAATCGTGTCGCGTCGTACAGCAGTGTCCCGGCCATGTCGTAGATCCGCGGCCAGATGCGGTACGTCGTCGGTGTCACATACTCCATCATCCATTCGTAGCGATACCACACGCCGTTCGGCAGGAAGTCCAGCGTGCTCCGTCCGGAGGTACCCATCGACCAGACGTTCAACGGATACTGCGTCGAGGCGCCGTTCGACTGGTAGTACGTGCGGAGGAAGATGTTCACTCCCGCCGCCGTCCCGTAGCGGCTCCACAATGCGAGCTGGATCTGGCCGACCGGGTAGTACGTCGCGACATGATGATGGTGCGTCCCGACTTCATCGTTGCGGAAGTAGAACCGCCCCCAATGCGTCGTGCTGGCGGGCGCCGCGTTCGTCTTCTCCAACATGCCGCAGCCGTTCGGTCCCAGTTGCTGCAGTCGGAGCACGTTCGACGTCTTCGTCCAGCCGACACTGGCGCCCGACACGACGCTCATGACCGTCGGCGCCTGCTGGCAATAGATGTTGTCCCACTTCCCGCCGTCGCGCAGCGCCGAGTTGGTGTTGCCGGTCCCGGAGCTCCAGTCGGACGAGAAGATGAAGGTCCCCGGTGCCGGCGGATCCTCCGGCGGCGGCGGCGCACTGACGGTGAGGGTGGCCGTGCCGCTGCGCCCCTCACTCGTGGCCGTGATCGTCGCGGTCCCGGCCGTGAGGCCAAGGGCCACTCCGCTGGCGCTCACACTGGCCACCGCGGTGTTGCTCGAGCTCCACGTCACCGTGCGTCCGCTGAGCGTGTTGCCGCTCGCATCACGCAGCGTTGCAGTGTACGTCTGGCTCGCCGTCGTCAGAATACTCGCGGTCGGCGGCGTGAGCGACACCGTGGCCACAGGAGCCGGGCCCGGCGCGTTGACCGTGAGTGCGGCCGTGCCGCTGCGTCCTTCGCTCGTGGCGGTGATGGTCGCCGTACCGGCGGCGACGCCGGTCGCGACGCCACTCGTATTGACGGTCGCGACCGCCGTGTTGCTCGACGACCACGTCACGCTGCGCCCGATGAGCACGGCGCCGGCCGAGTCGCGCAGCGTCGGTACGAAGCTGCGCGTGGTGCCGGTGGTGATCGTCGCCGTCGTAGGCGCGAGTGTCACGGTGGCGACCGGCGCCGGGGCCGGCACCGAGACGGTCAACGTCGCCGTGCCGCTGCGTCCTTCGCTCGTCGCGGTGATCGTCGCCGTCCCGGCGGCCACACCGGTCGCTACACCGCTGCTGTTCACGCTGGCCACGCCGGTGTTGCTGGAACTCCAGCTCACCGCGCGACCGGTCAGCGTCGCGCCCGCCGCATCGCGCAGCGTGGCGGTGAAGGCCTGCGTCGCGCCCGCCAACACGGTCGCCGTCGGGGGAGTCAGCGAGACGCTCGCGACCGGCGGCACCGTGGTGGTGGCGCTGGCGACGTTCGACGTCGCGCCCAGCACCGCACCGGCACCGAGCGTGCCGCGATACGCGACGAGCTGCGTGGAGTACCCGGTGCCGCTGCTCAGCCCACGGATCGTGCAGGTCCTGACGCTGCCGACACCGGTGCCGGCGAAGGACGCCGAGCAGGTCCCGCGCGCCGGTGTGCTCGCCGTCGCGAAGGTGATCGGTGAACGCGCATATCGGATGTCATAGGTCGAGGGGGCACCGGTGCCATCACCCACTTCGGTGAAGCGCACGGTCACGCTGGTGTCGGTGACCGAGGCGACGCTCAGGTCGGAGACGGTGCCGGGGACCGGCGGCGGGGGCGCGGCCGATACATCGACCTGGGAGCTGCCGATGATGCCTTCGCTCGTCGCCCGGATGACGGCGCTTCCCGGCGCGATGCCGCGGACACGACCCGATGCATCAACCGTCGCGACCGACGTCGCACTCGAGCTCCAGACCACGCTCCGACCCGTGAGCACCGAATCGCTCGCGCTGCGCGTGGAGGCGCTCAGGGTCACCTCGGACGCGACCTGCACGCTGGTGCGCGACGGCGAGACCAGCACGCTCGCGACCGGTTCGATCTGGGCGACGACGCGACCGATGCCGCGCACCCCGCGAACCAACGCTTCCACGTCCACTCGCCCGCTGCGCTTGGCCGTCAGCATGCCCGACGCGTCGATCTCCGCGACGGCGGTATCGGAACTGCTGAAGGTCACCGTCTCGACGGGGATCGAGTTCCCGCTCGCATCACGCGCCTCGGCCGTCAGCCGGAGCGACCGTCCCACGATCACCGCGGACGATTCGGGCAGCACACGCACGGCGGTGATGACGATCGGATCGTCAGGCGACGTGGCCTGATCCGCCGGGGTGCATGCCAGCGGGGCAAGCACGGACAGGAACAGGCCGCAGGAACGCAGAACACGCGCGGCGCGCGTGGAGCGGCGGAAGGGTGTCGACATCTCGGAAGCTCCTCAGAAAGGGATGCTTCCGTGGCTGTGGTGAGGCGCCCAATCGGCGTCGGCCACTCTCGCCGAATGCGAAAGCCGCCAACCACGGACCACGGATGCGGTCTGAAGGGCTGGCGGCTCGGCTGGCGTGGCGGACTGGGTCCGCGATAGCTCCGTGGCTCTGCGTCGCCGTCTTTCGACGGGTTTGCTCTGGGCAGCGTCTGTGGGCAACAGTCTCGTCGACCGCAGCCCCGTTCTCAAGTACCCCGTCACAGAGTGTGGACAACCGTGAAAGGTGTACACTTTGTGATGGGACACTCGATCCTTCTTGACACCGTCAGTATCGGTCGCTCGCGATGCCATCTTGAGCGTCGTCGGCGCGGGTTCCCCGTGGACCCGAGACCCGCCGCCCGAGGGCCCGAGACGTGCAAAGGGAGTCGGTCGTCGTCATCTTGATACGGTGAACCGTCTCCTCGACCCCGCTCCGGCCAGCACGCCTATGTCGCGACTTCTCCGCGCTCTCCTGATTCCCGGTCTCGCAATCGTTACGGTCGTGAGCTGCGACGACGGCGTCGCGGGCCCGATCATCGGCCCGCAGTCGAGACCGCTGAGTGACGGCACGTGGTATCTCAACTCGCTCGGCGATTCCGCGCTTGGAACGGTGGTGTCCGCACGATTCGTCGGCGCCGCCGAAGAACTCGCGGTACTCGATTCGGCGACGCTGGTGATCGGACAACAGGGATCGTTCGAGCAGCGGTTCTGGATCCGCTTCCTCGTATCCGGTGTCCTGGATCGCTCAGACGTGGTCATCGACCAGGGCGAGTGGATCCAGACGGCCTTGGGCTACACCTTCGTGTCGACGATCCGCTCGCGGACGTTCGAGATCCGGGTCCCGGCCGACAACCGACTGGAGTCCCGCGAGTCGTTCGTCTTCTACGCGAACCCGCCGATCGTCGACGGCGTGTACCGGCGCACACGACCGTAACGCGGCCTTCCAGCAGAGCACGGTCGCGCGGCTACCGGCTGCCCGGCCTCAGGGTGCGCGTACGGCCGCCCGCACGGCCTCCTCGAGGGCATCCAGCTGCACGCGGTCGAGCCAGCGCCCGCGAAGCATGACGCCATGGATTCGTCGCGTGTTGCGAATGTCGTCGAGCGGATCGGCGTCGAGCAGTACGAGGTCCGCGTGCTTGCCGACCGCGACTGTCCCGGCGTGCGCCCCACGTCCCAGATACGTCGCCGGTGTTCGCGTCGCCGCAGCCAGCGCCTGATACGGTGTCAGCCCGGCCTCGACGAGCGCCTCCAGTTCCCGATGCAATCCGAAGCCCGGCACCATGAAGAACTGCGGGCCGTCGGACCCGGCCAACAACGGAACGCCATTCGCCTGCAGCCGGCGCACCATCATGTCGCGCACGGCCCTGAATCGCTCCTTCGCCGCTGGAGGCACGGGCTGTTGCGACAGATTCCGGAGCTGCAGTGTCCACTGCTCGAGCGCCTTGCTCGGCGTGAAGGTCGTGTCCGGTCGCTGACGTAGCGCGTCGGCCGATTCCTTCCCAGAGAGGACATTGAACAGCGCGAGCGTGGGTCCGTGGTGGATGCCACGTTGTGCCATCGACCGCGCGAGTGCGTCGACCTTCGCGCTGTCCACCTTGGACAGCACCGCGTCGTCGAAGATGAGCTGGCCGGGAGGCACCGGAGTCCCCTCGGGTACGCTCGCAGCGATCATGCCGTCCAGGTGTTCGATCTGTTGCCCGGCGTTCACCGCAGCCGCGAGGCCGAACTCGGGCGTGACATGGCCCGCCAACGGCAGGTTGTGCCGTTTGGCCGCCGCCACCAGCGCCGTGTAGGGATCGACGCTGTTCCACATCCCGTGCGTCTTGAGCACATCCGCGCCCTGCACTGCAAGCTTGTCCACAAGCGCGTTCACGGCGTCGACGGTCGGCGCCGACTGTCCGTTGATGGACTCTCCGGTGATTACCAGGTGCGGCGCGATGAGTTCTCCGCCGTTGGCGCGCCGCCTGACGTCGAACGCGGTGGGCGGCGCCGAGAGTGCGCGTACCGTCGTGATGCCGAACGCGACGTACACCGAGAGTTGGCGCTGGACGGGATCCATGTTGCGGCCCGTGCCCTGCACGAGGTGGGCATGCATGTCGTGCAGCCCCGGAATCAGGAACTTGCCGCGGGCGTCGATGCGCGTGGCTCCAGCCGGCACGGCGAGTTGACCGCGCGGTCCGATGGCCTCGATGCGACCGTTGCGTACGATCACCGACCGATCGCGGTCGACGCCTTCGCGCTGCATGCTGAC
>JBJXGK010000085.1:0-7788 GCA_046153705.1 Gemmatimonadaceae bacterium | reverse complement strand
TACAGCGCGTCCATCGATGGTGCGCGTCCCGCGCGCTCCACGGTGCAGGTGGCCGCGCTGCCGCGTGGGGTGAGCGTCGAGGTAGAGCTCATCGCCAAGCTGCCGTAACGCTTCGTCCCTGTCGGTCTTGCGGGGCGGAGACAGCACTCCCAGCTTGCAAGTCATCCCCTCGCAGTGGTGCCCCTGATGCCACGCCGTTCCGTGTCGCTCCTCCTGCTCCTCCTGGGCCTCGGCTCGGTGGGGGTACGGGAGGCCGCGGCGCAGGAACTGCGTGGCATCGTCGTATCGCCGGATTCCGCGACGCCGGCGCGAGGCATCCTGCTCACCGCCACCGATGCTCGCGGTGAGATCGTCGGCCGCGCGTTGAGCGATGTGCGCGGCGAGTTCCAACTGCGGGTGCCGCAGCCCATGCGCGTGACCATCCGGGCTCTTCAGGTCGGATACCGCCCGACGGTGTTCGGCGCCGTAGATGTCGGCGCAGCGCCGACCACCGTGCGCGTGGTGCTCCGGCGCGAGGCGGTTCAGTTGGCCACCATCACCGTGCGTCGCTCCGACGCCTGCCGCTCGCGCGACGACAGCCGCACGCGAGTCGCGGAGGTCTGGGAGGAGGCGCGCAAAGCCCTGCTCTCGGCCGAAACGCAGCGCGACGGCGATGGGCTCATCGCCGAGTGGACGCAGTACGATCGGCAGATCGACACCACCGGGCGTCGCGTGGTCGATCAGGAGGTGCATCTCGCCCGCGCCCCGAGCAACCGTCCGTTCCGGAGCCAAGACGCGGTACTGCTCGCGAAGTACGGCTACGTGGTCGAGCGCGACGGCGAAGTCATCTACTACGCGCCCGACGCCGACGTCCTGCTCTCCGACTCGTTCGCGGCTACACATTGCTTCCGATTGGAGGCACCGCCCGACGAGAGGTCCTCGCTCATCGGGCTGCAGTTCCGCCCCGTCGACGGCGCGCGCACGCGTCGCGATATCGAGGGCACCTTCTGGATCGACCGCAGGACCGCGGAGCTGCGGTCGCTCGAGTTCGCGTTCACCAACATGCCGGCGGTCGCGGAGCGCGCCGAGCCCGGCGGCCGCGTGGAGTTCACGCGCTTGCCCGACGGCGAATGGCTCGTCAGCCGCTGGCACATCCGCATGCCGGAGTTGCAGCGCGTCGCGCCGTCGAGCAGCGCGAACGGACGCGTCTCCGTCGTCGGTTCGCCCATCCGCTGGCGCGGCACCAAGGTCGTCGGAGGCGAGATCACGCAGGTGGAGCGATTCGGCGCGGTCATCTTCCGCGCGCGCGGGAGCGGCCTCGTCGTGCGGCTGCGGCCACCACCGGACGACCCCACGCTGCCACTCCTTGGCACCATCGTCCGGCTCGATGGCACGGACTACGCCGCCGTCGCCGATTCGAGTGGCGCCGCGCGCTTCCCGCTCGTGCTCGCGGGGCAGTACCGGCTCTCGGCCATCACGGATCGGATGACGTCGGCACGGGTGCAGCCTGCGCAACAGGAGGTCGAGATCGCGGGGGACTCGGTGTCGTCGATCTCCCTGCGTCTCCCGTCGTCCGCGTCGCGGGGCCCGGTGATCGCGGGCACCTCGCCCTCGCTTGTCGGCACCGTTCCCGTCATGCCACCGCCGCGGATCACGCGCATCCGCACCGAGGTCGAGTTCATCGTCACCGATACCACGGATCGTCCGCTCGCGGGCGTGGAACTCGTCGCCACGGACGCGATGCGCACCGTGCATCGGCTGCGCTCCGATTCGCTCGGCCGCGCGCTGCTCGTCGATCTCCCCGCAGGCGAGATGCGGGTCGAGGCGCGCTTCCCGGGCTACTATCTCGCCGTTGGCACCGTAACCGTCTCGGAGGGGCGCACGCCGGCGGCCGTCCTGCTCGAGCAGTCCGCCGGCGTGGTGCTCGATGCCGTGCGTGTCGAGGCCGACGCCGAGAAACGCGAACGGCACAACGAGTTCGAGCGCCGTCGCCGTGAAGGTCTCGCGACCGTGTCCATCTCGCGTGTCGACATCGAACGCCGTGGCGTCGTGAGCACGTGGCAGTTGCTCTCCACCGTGAGTGCGGTCGAGCTGATCGTCGGTCCTGATGGTGTAGTGCCGGTCTCGCGGCGCGTGAACAGCCTCGACCTCATCGCAGGCCGCAACTGCTTCATGCGACTCGCCATCGACGGCGTGGTGCTCCACGATGTACCGGTCAACCTCGGCCTGCACTTGCCGCCGCCCAGCGAGATTCACGGGATCGAGGTCTTCGCGGGCCCCGCGTCGATCCCCGCGGAATACGCCGGCGACTTCCGCAGCATGGCCTGCGGACTGATCGCGGTCTGGACCCGCTAGACGGAGCGGACGCATTATCTTCCGCGCGACGGTACTGCGGAACCTCTACGTCACTCGCGGGTCGCAATCAGCGGTATGTCCTCCTCGCCATCACACAGCGTCGGTCCTCTGCGCGCCGCAGCCTTCGTGCTGCTGCTGGCGCCGTCGCTGTCGGGCGCCCAACAAGTCGATAGCATCCGCGCCGGAATCGCGCGACCGGTGCTCACCGCACCGGCGACATCCGGCACGCGCGAATCGCCGACCGCGGCGGCCGGCGTGCAGGATTCCTTGCGGCCACCCATCTCACCGCGCCGGGCGTTCCTCTATTCGCTGATGCTGCCGGGCGCCGGCCAAGCGAAGCTCGATCGCGGATACGCAGGCGGGATGTTCTTCCTCATCGAAGTCGCGTCGCTCGCGCTGGTCCATCGCTCGGCGGAAGACCTTCGAATCGCCCGGGCATCGGCCGGCGATTCCGTGCCGCTCCGCTATCAGTTCAATGTGGTGACCGGGCTGCCCGTGCTCGATACCAACGGCAATCCGACCGTCGCCGAGTGGCGCGTGTCGCCGTTCGATGCCGCCTACGTGCGCACTCGTCGATTGCACTACGAGGACTGGATCGCAGTGCTGATCTTCAATCACCTGTTCGCTGGCGCCGACGCCTTTGTCGCCGCGCAACTGTGGGACCTGCCCGGCAAGGTCGCGATCCGTCAGACGCCGTTCGGGCCACTGGTCCAAGCGAGTTTCCGCTTCCGCTGACCCCGCGCCGGCGACCCCCGCCGCGGCCGCGCACCCTCAGCCCTCGCGAGCGAGCGTTCGCTCGACGACATGCCCGTCGCTGGTCATGCGGCACAGGTCCACGCGCTCCGGCACCACGCGCAGGAAGCTCGGCCCGTCGAGCCACGCGCCCGGGTTCGCGAACACCCGCCCGTGCATCCGCTCGAGCGTCGCCACGTGCGAGTGTCCGAAGACGAGGAGCCCCGGCGCATCGCTCGCCGACAGACGTTTGTCCGCCACGGCGCGCAGGCCCTCACCGCCGTCGCGCGGTCGCATGTTGCGACTCGTGTGCGAGCTCTTGTGCGCGATCCAGGTTCCGAGGTCCGGATGCAGCCACCGGAACAACGTGATGGCGACCGGCGAACGCAACACCGCACGCATACGGCGGTAGGGCGCGTCCTCGTTCGCGCGCAGGCCATCTCCATGCTCGAAGACGGCGTCCCAACCGCCCGCCGCGCCGCGCCAGGGGCCCAGACGGTAATCCAAGCCGAGATCCTTGGTCAGGATCTCTCCGCCCCAGCAGTCGTGATTGCCCGCGATCCAGAGCACCGGGATGCCCAAGTCCTTCACCCGCGCCAACGCCCCGAGCACCCGCACGCCCGCCCGCGGTAGCGTGTGCCCCCACTCGAACCAGAAGTCGAACAAGTCGCCGTTGATCACCAACGATCGGGCGTCCGACGGCAGGCGCTCGAGGAAGGTGAGCAGGTCGCGTTCCGTGTCCGCCGGCGCCGCGCCGAGGTGCGCGTCCGAGATCACATAGCAGGGGGCGGGGAGCATCGCAGAATGGTACCGCGTCCCCTCACCCTTTACAAAGGGCGCCGCCTCCCGATAGACTCGCCCGTTATGCTCTCTGTCTCCGAAGTGCGGGTCCGCTATGCCGAGACCGACCAGATGGGCGTCGCGTACCATGCCAACTATCTCGTGTGGTGCGAGGTCGGACGTACGGATTTCATCCGTGCGCTCGGCATGACCTACGCCGAGATGGAGGGGCGGGGGGTCCGGCTCGCTGTCTCCGACGCGCAGCTCCGGTTCCATGCGAGCGCGCGATACGACGATGTCGTTCGGATCGAGACACGGCTCACCGGGGTACGTTCCCGCATGGTCACCTTCGCGTATGAGATCGTGCGCGTCACCGAACCGGGTGACACCGTGGGCGAGCGTCTCGTCTCGGCGAGCACCACATTGATCTCGGTGACCGCCGAAGGGCGTCCGACCAGTCTGCCGACCGAGATGCGGCAGCTCATCGAGCGCGGGCTGTCGCCTCGCGCGGATTGACCTGCGTCCCCGAGACCCCGAGACTTCAGCCGTGCGCTTCCTCCGCTCCCGCCGCCTCCCACGCCGCGCCCTGCTCGCGGTCGCGTTCGCGTGCCTGCCCCTTGGCACGGGATGCCTGTACGGCTTCGCCGGCGGCGGACTCCCGCCGCACGTGAAGACCGTCGCCGTCCTGCCGTTCGAGAACGAGACCACGTCATCGGAACTCCCGCGCGAGCTGCAGGACGCGATGCGCGTCGCACTGCAGTCACGCCTCGGGTTGCGTGACGCGCCGGAGGAGAAGGCCACGGCGCTCGTCCGCGGGCGAATCACCCGCTTTGAGCCCGATATCCCCGCCGGGTTCAGTGCGAGCTCGGGGCAAGCGACGTCCGCCCGACGCCGTCTTCGTGTCCAACTCGATATCGAGATCGTCGATACGGTGACCGGCAAGACCCTGTGGACCAAGACCAACATGTCGGCCGAAGGCGAGTATGCCGACCAAGGCGAAGCCCTCGGTCGTCGACAGGCCATCGAACGCATCGTCAACGACGTCATCGAGGGAGCGCAGTCACAATGGTGAATCGGCGCAAGGGTGTGGGCGGACTCGGTTGCCTGTTGACACTCGTGTTCGTCGCCGCCATCAGTTGGTTCGGCTATCACATCGGCACCAAGTATTGGGCGTTCTACCAGTACCAGGATCGCATGAAGTCGGAAGCACGGTTCGCGCAGCACCGTGGCGACCCGTTGATCCGCAGCCGACTCAAGCTCTATGCGGACTCGCTGAAACTGCCGGAAGGCGCCGGCAAGGTGACCGTACGACGCCGGCGCGGGACGATCCACATCTTCGCCGACTACTACGAGATCATCGAGTTCCCGGGCTTTGTTCGCGAGAAGCATTTCCACCCCGAGGCCGTGGGGACGTTCTGACGCACGTCGATCCTCGCGCGAAGGTGATGAGCTGGCCGGAAGCGGCCGCATGGATCACCGAGTGGCGCGCGACACATCAGGGGCAGGTCGTCTTCACCAACGGTGTGTTCGACCTCCTGCATCCCGGGCACATCGACGTGCTGACGGGGGCGCGGGCGGCCGGTGACGTCCTCATCGTCGGCGTGAACAGCGATGCGTCGGTCCGGCGCCTGGGCAAAGGGCCCGATCGCCCCGTACGGAGTGAAGCCGAACGGGCCTATGTGCTCGCCGGACTCGCAGCGGTGGACCTCGTCGTCGTGTTCGATCAGGACACACCGCTGGACGTCGTGCAGGTGCTCCAACCCGATGTGATCGTGAAAGGCGGGGACTACTCGCCCGAGACCGTCGTCGGTGCCGATGTCGTGCACGCGCGCGGCGGTCGTGTCGTGATCATCCCCCTCACGCCCGGGCAATCGACGACGGGCATCATCGCCAAGTTGCGGAGTTCCCGTGCCGAATGAGTCTCCAGCCGGTGCGCGTCCAGGTGGGCGTGCGCTCGGTGCCCTGCGTCCCGTCACGCTGCAACGCGCTGCAGTCGCCAACGCCGAGGGTTCGTGCCTCGTGAGCTTCGGGGACACGCGTGTCCTCTGCGCCGTGAGTGTCGAGGACGGTGTCCCGGGCTGGAAGAAGGGGAAGGGGGAAGGCTGGCTCACGGCGGAGTACGCCATGTTGCCGCGCGCGACGCATACCCGGACCGCCCGCGAGCGTGGCCAGGTGGGCGGGCGCACACAGGAGATCCAGCGGCTCATCGGACGCAGCGTGCGCGCCATGCTCGACGACTTCAAGTGGGGCGAGTACACGCTGAAGGTGGACTGCGATGTCCTGCAGGCCGATGGCGGGACTCGCACGGCGTCCATCACCGGTGCCGCCGTCGCGGTCGTCGACGCATTCGAGTGGATGGTGCGCACCGGACGGATCAAGAGCTCGCCAGTGAAACGCCGAGTCGCCGCGGTGAGCGTGGGTGTCGTCGGTGGCCAGCCGGTGCTCGACCTCGAGTACGAGGAGGATGTGCGCGCCGAGGTCGACGCGAACGTGGTCATGAGCAGTGAGGGACGTTTCGTCGAAGTGCAAGGCACGGGCGAGAATGGCACGTTCGCGCGCGCGGAACTCGATCGCTTGTTGGACCTCGCGACCGCGGGCATCACCGCGCTCGATCGCGCGCAGCGGCAGGCCCTCGGCCTTCCGGGATGAGCGGAGCACCATCGCGCGTCGTGCTCGCGACGCGCAGCGCCGGCAAGCGCCGGGAGCTCGCGGCCTTCTTCGCGTCGCAGGGCATCGCCGTGGATGATCTGAGCACGGTCGGCCTCGGCGCGGAGGATCCCGCGGAGGACGCACTGGAGACGTACGAGACCTTCGAGGAGAACGCGCGAGCGAAAGCATCGTACTTCGCGGCGCGCCTGCACGGGCACGTCGTGGTCGCCGACGATTCGGGACTCGAGGTCGCCGCGCTCGGCGGCGCACCGGGCGTGCGCAGCAAGCGCTGGACCGGCGCGCCGCTCGAAGGCACCGCGCTCGATCAGCACAATGTTGACGCGTTGCTTGCGGCACTCGAACCCGATGATGACCGCCGCGCTCGCTATGTGTCGGTGGTGGTCGCTCGCGACATTGCGGGCCGCGAGTGGATCGCGCGCGGAGAGACGAGCGGACGGATCCTTCGCGCGCGTGACGGCGATGCGGGTTTCGGCTACGACCCGATCGTGTGGAGCGATGACCTCGGCGCGTCGTTCGGGCGGGTATCTCAGGCTGAGAAGGACCGCGTGAGTCATCGCGGTCGGGCGTTCAGGGCGCTGGTCGCGCAGTGGCGCGCGACGGAACGTCTCGGTTGAGTGTAGTGGTGGAGCGATGTTGCGGTGCGTAGTTGAGGTGGTTTGCGGTTGCGAAAAAGTTGCCGGTTGACCGCGCGGGTCGGGGTCGCTAAGGTTCGGGACGGTTCACGGGGCGTAGCGTAGCCCGGTATCGCGCCTGCTTTGGGAGCAGGAGGTCGCCGGTTCGAATCCGGCCGCCCCGATGAGACGCGATGCGCGGTTGCAGGAACGACACGGCATGTAGTGAAGCGCCAGTAGCTCAGATGGACAGAGCAACAGCCTTCTAAGCTGTGGGTCGGGGGTTCGATTCCCTCCTGGCGCGCCTCGCGGACTTTGTATGTAGTGCGCGCCGTTAGCTCAATTGGCAGAGCAAGTGACTCTTAATCACTAGGTTGTAGGTTCGATTCCTACAGGGAGCATGGGCCGGCCGGCAGGTCGGCCCGCTGTATTGCTGGGGGTGCGGTGTCGGGGGATGGGGGATTGCGGATCGGTATGGGATTTGGTAGAGTTGGTGCTCCCCGGGCCAATGCGTGTTTCTAAGCCAGCGGCTCTGGGGATTGACTGAGCAGTTGCAGTGTGGTACAATGTTGGGCTCCCGCAGTTGCGGGGCAAAAGCTGATTGATAATCGAGAGTGAGCGTTCATGGATGTGCGAGGCGGACTCGTCGAGCCGGGAGCAG
>JBJXGK010000082.1:0-40403 GCA_046153705.1 Gemmatimonadaceae bacterium | reverse complement strand
AGCCCTTCCACTTCGATGTGCACGCTGAAGCCGAGCTCCGGCGCGGCGGTGTACCGGCCACGCCGCACGATCTTGGTGAAGGCCTCGTCATCGGCGACTTCCCAGTCGACCACGGTCCGCGGGCCGGGCATGCCGCCATCCACCTCGAACGGCTTGGGCGCGAGGCGCGTCCACAATACGGCGCCAGACGCCGTCGGATCGCCGGACGCCACACCCAGCGTGAACGGATCGTCGACCCAACGCGGGCGGGTGATCAGCCGCCAATCACTGGGCGCGGCCGCGCAGAGGATGGCGAGACGCGAGAGGTCAGCGAGAAAGAGGCGGCGGTCCATGGGCGCGTCGGGTGGGAGACAGTCGGATGCTCGCCACAACCGGAATCGACCGCAAGGGTGCGCGTGTCACTTCGCGGTGACGATCCGTCAGCCGCCGAACTCGCGACGCAGCGACTCGGCGTCCCACGCGGTGTCGTCGGTCACCGCACCCGACACGCCGTCAGCGCGCATGGAGGCCTCGAGATCGGCGATCGCCTCGCGGGCGAGCGAGAGGTGTGTCGCGCGGTCACGGAAAATGAGGGCGAGACGACGCATGTTCTCCTCATCACGCCGGCGGAAGTGCTGCGCCGCACGCCACGAGGCATGACCGCGCCGTCCGAGCATCCGCAACGCATCGGCACCGAGCCGCATCGCCGAGTCGAGCGACTCGCGGTAGACGTTCGTCACCCCCGACTCGATCAACTCGTACGCCGCCAGTCGACCCGCCGCCCGTGCGAGGATGGTCAGATGCGGAAAGTGTTTCCGGATGCTCTTCGCGAGCGCGAGGTTCGTTTCCGCGTCCCCCAGGCAGAGGATCACCAGCTTCGCACGCTCGGCACCCGCCGATCGCATCACGTCCTCGCGGGCCCCATCGCCATAGTGGACGCGCAGTCCGAGTCGCCGCAGTACGTCGACGCGATCCGAGTCGAGATCGAGCACGGTAGTCTCGACCCCGCTCGCATTCAACAGTCGACCGACGCTCGAACCGAAATCCCCGAAGCCCACGATGATCACCGCATGTTCCTCCTCGGGCCTGTCCATCTCGCGCGCCTCGCCCTCAACGCGCACCGCGCGGGGCGCGATCACGCGCTCCCAGAACAGGAGCAAGAGCGGGGTCGCGGCCATCGACAGCGCGACCGCCGCCACCAGCAATCCGCTCACATTCGAGGGAAGCACCGCGTTCTGCTCGGCGAACGAGAGTAGCACGAAGCAGAACTCGCCACCCTGCGCGAGGGCCAGCGCGAAGAGCAGGCCTTGGTCGCTGCTCATCCCGGCCCCGCGCGCCAACAGCCAGAGCACCAGCGCTTTGATCGCGAGCAGGCCGAGCACCAAGGCCGTGACCACCGCGAGCTGCGCGCCGATCAACGGGAAATCGATGCTCGCGCCCACCGCGATGAAGAACAGACCGAGCAACAGCCCCTTGAAGGGCTCGATGTCGCTCTCGAGCTCATGACGGAACTCGGACGTTGCGAGCACGACGCCGCCCAAGAACGTGCCGAGCGCCGGCGACAGTCCCACGAGCTGCATGAGCACCGCGATGCCGATCACCAAGAGCAGCACCGCCGCGGTGAAGGTCTCACGCAGGCGGGCGCGGGCGATCACGCGGAAGAGCGCCGGTACCAACGAGCGGCCCACGCCGACGATCAGGGCCACCGCCCCGAGCGTCACGAGTGCGCGCTGCCAGCCCGGAAGGTGCTCGGCCCACGCGGCCGGGTTGCCGTGGTCGGCGCTCGCCTCGGCGACGACCGCCGCACCATCCGGCGCGAGCGCGAGCAGCGGCAGCACCGCGAGGATGGGGATCACCGCGAGGTCCTGGAAGAGCAGCACCGCGAAGCTCTTCTGTCCCGCATCGGTCTTCATCCATCCCTTCTCCTGCATCGTCTGCAGGACGATCGCGGTGGAAGAGAGGGCGAGGATCAATCCGACGGCCAGCGCCTGCTGCCACGGTAGACCGAACGCCATCGCCGCCGCACCCGTCGCCACGGTGGTGCCGAGCACCTGCAGTCCACCGAGGCCGAGCAGTGCGCCACGGAGCCGCCACAACAAGGCCGGCTCGAGCTCGAGTCCGATCACGAACAGCATCATGACCACGCCGAACTCCGCCGCGTGCATCACGTCCTGCCCCTCCGCGCCGACGAAGCCGAGCACCGAGGGACCGATCACGACGCCGGCGATGAGGTAGCCGAGGACCGAGCCGAGGCCGAATCGTTTGGCGATCGGCACCGCGACCACCGCAGCGACGAGATACACCGTGGCGGAGAGCAGGAAGCCTTGCATGTCAGCGCGCTCCGAGTCGACGAATGAGCGCGGCGTAGCTCTCAGCCGCCTGCGCGATCGCGGCGGGCGTCATCGCGTGCGTGCCCGCGACCACCCAAGGCTCGTTGAACGTCATGCCGCAGAGCCTCGCCGTGGCTTCGACGGGCGCGAGGAACTCGCGGAACGTCAGGCGATTGAAGCCGTCGGGCCCGTATGCCATCTCGCGGCCGCCGGCGGTCATCGCGACCTGCAGGGTCTTGCCCCGGAGCGCGTGCCCGTTGCTGCCATAGGCCCAGCCGTGTTCAAGCACCAGGTCCATCCACTGCTTCAGCAGCGGCGGCACCGAGTACCAGTAGAACGGATGTTGGAAGACGACCACCTCGTGCGCGACGAGCAGCGTCTGCTCGCGCTTCACGTCGATATCGTGGTCAGGGTAGGCTTCGTAGAGGTCATGCAGCGTCACGTCCGGCAGGTCACGGACCGCGCGCGTGAGCTGCCGATGGACCCGAGACTTCTCGAACGACGGATGGGCGAACAGGACGAGGACGGGGCGCGGCACAACGGAAACTGACCGGGTGCCCCAGTTCGGCGCCAGTGCTCACCGCGCGGCTTGCTACCGGAGCATGGTCCCGGAGGCGAAGTCGTACATGGTCACGCGCCGCAGTCGGTAGTAGGCGACCCAATAGTTCCGGAGCGCGTTCAGATACCCCTGGAGCGCGGCGTCCTTCTCGCTCTGCGCCTGGTACAGATTGTCCATGCCGATGCGACCGATCACGTAGCGGTTCTTCGCCACCTCGAACCGCTTCGCACCCACGGTGTCGGCCTTCGCCGCGATGGCGAGCGAGCGACGCGATTGCGCGAGCTGCAACGCCGCGAAGTGGGCCTCCTGTGCCGTCTGCTCGCGGGCCTGACGCGAGGTGTGTTGTACCCGCTGCTCGTCGAGCCGCGCCGCCTGGATGTTCGCGCTGCGCCCGCCCCACTGCACGATCGGCATGGAGACCTGCAGACTGAATCGCTGCGCCTGGAGCAGGTCTCGGTACACGGCGTCGACCTCGCCCGCCGTCTGGTTGAAGCCCATCGACGCCGACACCGTCGCGCCCGGCCCGGTCCCGAACCGCGACTCCGCGATACGGCGGTCGGCGTTCACCTCCTGCAACTCGAGGTCGACCATCGACGCACGGTTGCGCAGCGCCTGCGCGACCGCCATCGCGGTGTCCGCGGCCACCTCAGGGATCTCCGACGTGACGATCACCTCGAGCGGCGCCCCAGTGGGGAGGTTCAACGCCAGGCGCAGGGCCGCGAGCGTTCGATCGTGCTCCAACCGCGCCCCGTCGAGCGCGACACGCGCACGCAGCAACGCGAGCTCGCTCTGCAGGAGGTCGTTCTCACCGATCTTGCCGACCTCGAAGCGCCCGTTGTTGAGCGTGTACAGCGTGTCATTCACGGCCGCGTTCGTGGTCGCGTTCTCCAGACCGAGCTTGGCCGTGTAGTAGTCGAAGAAGGCGTTGGCCGTCTGGATGGCGACGTCCTCGATCGCCTCGCGGTACGACCGCTCCGCCGACTCCGCTTGAAGCGCCTGGGCGCGCGAGTCCCACTTGAGCGCGTTCGGACGGAACAGGTTCTGCTGGATCCCGACCAGCATGGGTGTGCTCTGCCACGTGCGGCTGGAAGTGGTGCCTACGCGGTCCAATCGTGAGAGCTGGGAGTTGACGAACAGATCGCCGCCGAGGTACGGGAGACGTTGCGAGAGCCGCATGTTGAGCGACGACTCGTTCTGCTCCTGCGGACGGAAGTCCGTGCTGCCGTCTGGCTGCAGCACCGGGATGATCGAACGATTGAACGTCGGCACATTCCCGCTCAACGAGAGTTGCGGCAGCAGGCCCGCGGAGAACGCCCGTTCGCGCTGGCGCGCCGCATCGCGCGTCGCCCGCGCGGCGAGCGCGGTGAGCCCCTGCGACTGCGCCCGATCGATCGCCTGTTGCAGCGTGAACCGCTGCGGCGGCGTGGCACCCTGCGCCGCGATGGTGCTCGCCAAGGAGGCGCACGCGGTCAGGGCGAGGCCCGCGAACAACAGGCGGGACCTGAGTCGGCGCATCAGCTCGCCAGCGAGAAACCACGGACGCGGTCGCATCATCACTCGTACCGGAGACAGACGACGGGATCCTGCTGTGCCGCGCGCCAGGCGGGCACGATCCCGAATACGAGGCCGACGGTCAGCGAGACGCCGAACGCGACCACCACGGAGAGCACCGAGACCAGCGTGCGGATGCCGGCGAAATGTTCGATCCCCAAACTCAGACCGGCGCCCGTGAGGATGCCCGCGACCCCACCCGCGACGCTGATCATCACCGCCTCGGCGAGGAACTGCGCGAGGATGTCGCGCTGGGTGGCGCCGAGCGCACGGCGTACACCGATCTCCCGGATGCGCTCGAGGATGCTCGCCAACATGATGTTCATGATCCCGATCCCGCCGACGATGAGCGAGATGCTCGCGATCGCACCGAGCACGACGTTGAAGATCGTGCGCGTGCGCTGCTCCTGTTTGAGCAACAGCTCGGGCACCGTGATCTCGTAGTCCACCACGCCGTTGTGCCGGCGCTCGAGCATGCGGCGGATCACATCCGCCGCCTGCGTGACGTGCCGGGCCTCGTTGACGCGCACCACGATGCGGTCGAGCTGATTGGTGTTGCTGCGTTCCTGTTTGGTCTCCTCGGACGGCTGCGATTCCTGCGCCCCCACCACGATCACACCCTCCTGCCCTTGCGCACGCGCCGCCGCTTCGATGTCACGCTGGGTGACCTGCGCGCGGTTCCGGAAGCGGCCGAGCATGGTCTGCAGCGGCACGAAGACGTCCATGCCCACATCGCGCAGGCCGAGACGTTCGGCGTTCTCACCGGCCACCTGCCGGTCGGCAAGCACCCCCACGACCGTGAGCCATACTTCACCCACCTTGATCGGCCGGCCGATGGGATCGTCAGTGGTGAAGAAGCGGGTCCGCACGCCGGCGCCGATGATCGCCACCGGACTGCCCTGCGCCATGTGCTCGGCGTTGAACGGTTTGCCGGCAGCCAACGGCATGCTCAGCAGACGGAAGTAAGTGCTGTCCACGCCCACGATGCGCCCGGAGCGCCGCCGACCTTCGCGCGTGATGCTGGAGTTCACCACCACCTCCGCGCTCACCGCATCGAGCCCGGGCACGGTACGCGCGATCGCGTCGGCGTCGAGATACGTGAGGCCGGGCGAGAAGCGCTTCGGCTGCTTCGCCTGCCCTTCCTCTGCCGCGTCGCCCTCTTCCTGCTCCACGTAAGGCCGGACGAGGATGTTGTTGGAGCCTAGCAAACGCATCTGCTCGAGGATCTCCGACTCCGCACCCTTGCCGATCGCGAGCATCGCGATGACGGATGCCACGCCGAACAGGATGCCGAGCGACGTCAGCCCGGCGCGGAGTCGGTTGTGCGCGACCGCCTCGAGCGCAGTGCGCGTGGCGAAGCCGACGTGACCCGCGAACGCCGCGAAGCGCTCACGCACCGGGCGGGACCGGACGGGCGGCCTTCGACGTGTCGCCGCCCTTGGCGGGAAGCCCGCGCGTCGATCCCGGCAGGCGCACCGCGTCCATCTTCGCCGCGTCGGCCGGCGGCACCAGCAGGACCTCGTCGCCTTCCTCGAGCCCCTTCACGATGACGACGTCGTTGTCGTTCATCGCGCCGGTCTCGACCTCCTGTTTCGTGAGACGCACCCCGCTCCGCTTGAATACATAGGGCACATCGTCGATCGACGTGACGGCCTCGAGCGGGATGGAGACGACATCCCTGAGTACCGTGGTCTCGATCGCGTTGCCGGTGGTCATGCCCGGGCGCAGAGTGGTGTCGACGCCGACCAGCAGGACCTTCACCTCGAACACCTTCGCGTCGGTGTTGGGTCGCTGCTCCCCGACGTTGGCGACCTGCACCACCTTGCCCATGAGCTTCTTCGTCGGGTCGGAATCCAGCGAGATGGCGACCGGTTGCCCCACCGCGACCTTCTTGATGTCGATCTCGTTCACGTACGTCATCGATTCCATCTTGGTGAGGTCCGGCAGCGTCGCGACGGTCGGGTCCCAGGCGCCGATCTGCGAGCCCACCGCGCGCTTCTTCCCGTTCCACTCCTTCTGATAGATGACCATGCCGGGCGCAGGGGCCCTGATGGTGAACTCGCCCATCACCTTCTGCACGATCTCGAGCTGGTTCTTCTGGCGCTGGAGGTCGGCACCGACCTCTCGCATCTTCGCCTGCGCCTGCTCCACTTTGGTCTTGTAGTCGATCTTGGCCTGGGCGAGGGCTCGTTCGGCCTTCTCGAGGTCGATCTCGGCCTGGCGCTTCACCGTCGGCGCTTCGTACACCGCCTGTTCCTTCGCAAGACGTTTCTCCTCGAGGGCCAACTCCATCCCGCGGATGTCCTCGCGCGACTTGGATAGGTTGAGGGTGGAGTCGAGCATCGCCTGTTCGTTCACTGCTTCGGCCTTCTGCACCGAGAGGGTCGTCTCCTGCAGGCGCTGCGCGAGGGACGAGCGGTCGAGTTCGGCGACCAGGTCACCGGCTTTCACGACGGTGCCCTCGGGCACCAGCGACGCGATCTTCACCTGGAACGCGCCGGCCCGCTGCATCTCGGCCGGCCCTTGGATCTGCACGGCGGAGCTCGCACGAAGCTCACCCGCGGTGGTGACGGTGACGACGAAGGGCGTCTTCTTGGCGACCGCCACGAGGGCCGCACTCGCATCGTCGGCAGGGCGCGCGAGGACCCACGCGGCGGGCCCACCGAAGACCAAGACGGCAAGGACCACGGAGGTCCGGCGACTGAACGAGAGAGCCATACGGAGTCTCGCCAAAGGTGGGGGGTCGGACGCGGCAACGCCCCGCGGGGGCGGTGGCACGTGCAGTAGGACACTACAACCCGGGAATAGGTTGCGCCGCCGATACCCTACCTCCGAGTACACGGCGGCGCATCACCTGTCATCAACTCCTAATCAACCCGACATCGGGCGTGCATCAGGGCCACGGCAGCGGCAGCACGTCGAACCGCGACCGTTTGGCCGGGTCGTCGTCCCCGTCGAAGTACCGCGCGATCTCGCGCCGCGCAGAGGCCCGGAGGGCACGGTCCGCCGGTGAACCACCGGCCATCGCCGCGATGCGCTGATCGAGCTGCTCGAGGTGTAGCTCCGCCACCTGCCGGACGTCCGGCAAGGCGTTCGTATCGCCGGCCCGATCGAGCAACGTGTTCAGTACCACCCGCTGCACGGTGCGGCGCAACGACTGCATGTGCATATCCTCGCTCACCGCCGCGCCCCAGGAGCGATCGACAATCGTCTGCAGCACTTCGTCGAGCGTCGGCATCTGCGCGTCGCGCGCACGGAAGAGCACCACACGCGCCAGTCGCTCGCGGTGCATGAGGTTCTCGATGACCTCGGTGGCGAGTCCACCGGCGAGCGAGATCTCATCGAACGCCGTGCCCGCCGCGGTGCCGATCCACGCCAGCGAGGGGTCACCACCTGGCGGCACCGGTGGGATCATCGCCTGCACGCGCTCCGGCACGGCGAGGTTCGCCGGCTCGAGCGCGTCGAGTGACATCGCCAATGCGCGGCGCTGCTGAGCGGCAGGGACCATGGTGGTAGGCGTCTGCCCATCGCCACGCATCGCGTATCGGAAGTCCATCCCGCCGATGTACTTGGTGAGTCCTTCGAGTGAGTAACGATGGTGCAGGTACACGTGCGCGAAGCGCATGTTGAGCATGTACATCGGCTCGCCGGGCTTGATCGCGCGCTCGTCGAACTTCTCGATCGCGAGTTTCCGCACCGCGCTCGTGCGCTCGACCGCGTCGAACATGGTCTTGCCCTCGACCCAGCGCGTCACCTCCGGGATGGAACCATCCGCTCCGGCATGCTGGTCGGCCACGAAGCGCAACCCGCGCGACAGTCCTTCGTTCACGATCTTGGCGAGCCCGGCCTCCTCGGCCTTGGCATCCGGATACCAGGTGTAGCCGTAGCGCACCGCCAGCGAGTCCCAGCCGCCGGCGTGCGGCCGATACGCCTTTGAGAGGTCCAGCTGCCCGCGCGCGTCGACGCTGATGAGCGGGAACGGGTAGTCCATCACGGACGCACGGTCCTGCGCGTGCGAGATGTAGTTGTGCGAGAAGCCGATCGTGTGGCCGATCTCGTGCGCCACGTGCTGCCGACGACGCGCCATGGCGAAGTCCTCAGCGGTGACGTTCAGGCCGCCCGCACCCGCAGTGGGGAGCAGACCGGCGTAGATGTTGTAGTCCACGAGCGACCGCCACGAATCCATGCGGACGACTGTACGAACGATCTCACCCGTGCGCGGATCGGAGAACGACGGGCCCACCGACGGCCCGGGGCCGCTGCGATGCACCCAGTAGATGAGGCTGTAGCGGGCGTCCATCGGGTCGACCCCGGCCGGCAGTTCTTTAACTTGGAACGCGTTCTTCCAGCCTGCGCCCTCGAAGACCTTGTTCCACCAGTTTCCGCCCTCCAAGAACGCCTTTCGATACGGCTCCGGGATGCCCGGGTCGAGGTAGTACACGATGGGATCGGTCGGCTCGGTGAGCACGCCGCGCTGGTACGCCGCGGGATCCTTCGGGACGAGGCGCCAGCGATTCGCATAGCCATCGCGGTACGTGCCATCGAATCCTTGCGAGAAATCCATGAACTGCGTGCCGAACAGGCCGGAGCGCGCATCGCCTTGACGCGGGCGGAATCCTTCGCTCGAGGGGAGTGCCACGAGTGAGTGGTGCACCTCGAACGTCGGCGCCGCCGCATC
The DNA here is from genome assembly GCA_046153705.1 of Gemmatimonadaceae bacterium. GTDB lineage: Bacteria > Gemmatimonadota > Gemmatimonadetes > Gemmatimonadales > Gemmatimonadaceae > Pseudogemmatithrix. The sequence goes on along the minus strand of JBJXGK010000082.1, from coordinate 31,306 downwards.
CGGCGCGACGCGACGCAGCACCGCCCCCGGATTGTCGACCGCGAAGGTCAGCACCGCGTGGATCTCCGTGTTCCGCGGGAAAGCCTTGGTGCGCGCCGCGTCGACCCAGCTGCGGCTCGCGTCCACCCGCCCGCTCCCGCCTTGGGAGCGTCGGATGCTCTCGGCGATCCCGTAGGTGTCCGACAGGAAGAGCGCCGTAGCGTCGACCGTGATCGTGCCGTTGGCCTCGCTTTCGATCGGGAACGAGGCGACCACCGAGGTCGGGAACGCCTCGCTCGCCGCCGTGCGCCCGGCCTCGTTCGACGACAGCGCGCGGACCGCGTTGTTGTCGCGGACCATGAGGATCCGCTTGCCGCGCCGCTCGAGGCGGACGATCGCACTGCCACCGGTCTGCCCGCGGTCGAGCCCGAGGTTCGGTGCTCCGCCGCCGGTGGCCAACACGCTCTGGTGCATGAAGTCCATGTCGAGCCGTCCTGCGGGGATCTCGAGCAGCACCTTGTTGCGGTCAGCGTCGACGCGGACGCCGATGAACGGTGCTTCTTGGGCGCGCAACGCCGGCACGGCGGCCGCCGAGCCGAGGAGTACGACGGCAGCAGCGAATCGGAAGGATCGGGACACGGACATCGATGGATTGGGCTGAAGTGGGGTGCGCACACCCGAAGGCGGACGGCACCGGGCGGTGGGCCGCGCCTAGAACGTGTTGAAGAGGAACGCGCGGCGCCAGCGCGCCGCTGAGCGGGCAGATGCCGGCGAGGAAACACAACGGCCCGGCAGCGATCGCTCGCCGCCGGGCCGTTGTGCCTCCGGGTACCCGTCAGGGTACCGGAACCAAGAGCGCCCAGAAGGTATCGATGTCGAAGTTTGTCGGTTCGACTTCGTAGTAATGCCCACGGATGAAGTGACCCGTGGTCGGGAAATACGGCGGCGGATTCTGGCCCGCGCACGCGTCGTACTGATAGCGCTTGATGTAGCCGCGGCCGTTGGTCTGACCCACCGGACCGCGCGTGTTCTGGATGATACCGCCGGTCAGGTACAGACAGCCGCGCGCGTTGTTGGCGCCCGAGCAGTCCTCGACGTCGGTGGGGTTCTGGTCATGGTTCTCGGCGCGGAACTGATCGAGGGCGAGTACCACGCCGTGGAAGAACTCGTCGCCGCTGCGCGGTGCCCAGGTACGGTATCCGAGCGCCGTCGTGCCACGTTGCGGGGCGTTCAGCAGGTTGTCGGCGACGACCACGTCGGTTCCGCTGAACAACCCGAGCATGTCTCGCGTCGGTGAGTTGCAGGGGACGTTGCCGCCGGGATTCGTGACGTAGGTGAGGTTGTCGACGAGGATGATGTCGTCGGTCGCGGCGAGTGTGATGCTGCCACGCAACTTGCCGCTCACCGCCACCTTGCCCGTGACGTGGATGACACCCTTGAAGTTCGGGTTGAGCGCGCGCGTGACCGGCCAGAGATAGGCTGCATCGGCCGGACGTGCCGTGCTGACGCGGGAGTCGACGGTCCCTGTCCAGGCCACCCACGAGCCGAGCGAGTCGGTCGCGAGAAAGCTTCCGGCCGGCGCCGTCCAGTCGTTGAGGATGTTCGAGCCGCCAAGGTAGCAGGTTCGGTTGGTGCCGTTGGCCACCGCCCACGTGGCGCGGTCCTGCGTTGCACCCGTGATATGCCGGCGGAACGTGCGGAACGTCGTGTGCGAACCGGTGCCGGTCGCGCTGATGTGCCCGCAGTTCCACGAGCGCGTCAGGCCGTTGGTGGCGAAGTTGCCGGTGGTGTCGCCGGTCACGAACCACGCGTTCGCGTTGTTCGTGATGCGGTAGATCTTCATGAAGCCTTCGTCCGAGTCCGTCGAGTCGCCGTCGGTGTTGAGATCGAGCGCGACGAACTCGATGCGCATCGTCGCTTGGCCCGCGCCGCCGGCGGTGGAGCTGGTGAAGTTCGTGCCGCCGGCCGTCGCCTGCGCCAGCAACTTGGTGAGCTCCTGCGTCTCCGGGAACGGGATCTCCGGCGCATTCTCCTGGTAGCCCGCGTTGTAGTTGCCGCGGGCCCGATTGACGATCGTCTGGGACGTCTTCAGCAGGCCCCAGAACGTCGCACCCGGCGCGACGTTCTGCAGTTCGATCTCATCGTTGGAGTGTACCGGCCCGTAAAGCACGTCGTTCGCGCCGAAGACAATCGTGCCTTCGATGTCAGTGAAGTAGGCGTACTTCGCGAAGCTCTCCTGGAGCACTTCGGCACGCCGCACCACGCGGTTGCCCGTCGCGTCCTCCACGACGGTCACCACGCTGCCGAAGATGCCGTACTGACCCGACGTGATGCCCGACGGGCCCACGTAGGTCGAGCGCGTTACACCCGGGATCGCATTCCCCGCCGCATCGGTGGCCGACACGCCGTTCTCGTAGACCACGTATCCGGAGTCCGGATAGAGCGAGTCGTTCGCGTTCATCGCGGAACGCGCCTGCTCGAGTCCCGCGTCCGCGACGCTCTCGAGGATGCTCAAGCGGCTATGATAGGTGCTCACGAGCGACGTGTTCAACGACAAGAACGTCGCGCCCGACGCGATCGCGGCCACGGCCAGTGCGACCATGAGCACGACGATCAGGGCGATACCGCGACGGTTCTTCATGCGGCGACGTGGATGAGGCGACATCGATACTCCAGGGTTCACGGGATCAGGATGTCCACCGTCTCCCGGAGACCGGAGAGGGTCGGTGTGCAGTCCTGTGCGGCAACGGCGTAGCGATACGTCTCCCCGGGCGTCAGCCCGAAGTCGTCATACACGTACAGCGTATCGCCACCGGGGATGGTGACCAGCGGATCACCCCAGTCGACGCTCGGCGACATCCGCCGCCAGACGACGTAGCGCTCCACATCGCGCTCACCGCTCGCTTCGTCGACCGAGCGGGCGAACGCGAGACGCACACGACGGCTCGAGTCCGGGAGGATGGACGGGAGACCCAGCGGCGTCGCCGAGAAGATCGGCGCGTCACCGCAGCTCCTGGTGTTCGCCAATCCGGCGTTCGGCATCCGGATGAGGCGCGAGAGCGTGCGGAATCGCTCGTCCGCACCGGTCTTGCCGTTGGAGACGGAGAAGGTGACACGCACCGCGCGCACGCTGTCGATGAGCGCCAGCGCGCCGGTGTCGGCGATGGAAAGATGCACCGGCACGGTATGCCGCACCGGGAGCTGCCCGGCCGTGAGCTGGCTCATCGACTGCACCCCACCGACCGTCGAGCTCACGCGGAAGTAGCGGAAGAACGGCGTCGAATCCACCCGTGCGATGTTGGTCGACACGATCTCAGGTGCGAGATTGTTCACTCGGCGCCAGAGGATCCAGTCGTCCGTACGGGTGGTGCTGCCGTCCCGGGCGAAGTAGAAGCTGATCGTCTCCGACGGCGAGTTCGTCGCGCCGACGCGGTAGTTCGTGTCCGGATACTGGATCGCCGTATGCGGCAGCGTGATCTTCGTCGTCGTCCGCAACGCCATCACCGCGGAGTCGGGAGCGCTCGGATTGTAGTAAACCGCCTCGACGTCACCGGCCGTGTTCGTCCAATAGTTCGCGTTGAACACGATCACGCTGTCGGCGATGTAAATGAGCTGCGGCTGCACGTCCGGCGCGCCCGCGCCCGAGGTGCGGAGGTCCTTCTCCATCTCGTTGAGCGCGAAACGACCGTTCTGATACATGGCCACGCGCTCCGAGCCCAGCGAGAAGCTGCGGCTCTCCGAGCGCAGCAACAACACCGCGCCGGCGACGACGAACGAGAAGATGACGAGCGACATCATCATCTCGATGAGCGTGAGGCCGCGACGCGGCCGCAAACGATGCTGGGTCATGGGGCTGCCACCGCGACTGTTCGGGAGATCGGGGCCGAGAGCCCCGGGCCGTTCACCGTCACCGTCACCTTCTTGTAGTCCTGGCCCGACGACGTGATGCGCTCGATCTGCGTCACGCGTGAGAAACCCGGCAAGGTCGAGAACGTGGATTCCGTGCCTTCGTACAGACTGTCGAGCGCAGCGTAGACCGGATTCGTGCGAATCTCGTCCGTCCGATCGGTCGCCATCTGGATCGCCGCCTGCTCACGCTCGGCGATCGTGCTCACGTGCACCGCACGCCCCGTCATCGTGACCAGGGTCAGCATCACGATGAGCAGGATGGCCATCGCCATCACGATCTCGATCAGGGTGAATCCGTCGCGATTTTTCATCAGAAGACCTTTTGCCAGCCGTCAGAACGGTACCGATGCCAGGAGGTCCGACCCGTCGCCCGCTCCACCACCACAGCCCGCGCATCCTCGGGGGTGTTGTTGTTCGAGGAGGCCCGCAAGGACGTTATGTAGAACCCGCCGGCTTCGCTCGATGAACCGTCACGATGAAACACCACCGCCTTCAGGCCACCGATCGTGCGCGTGAAGGTCACGTTCGATGAACCCATCGGCATGTTCGGCGCCGTGGTCTTGCCGAACACGACACCTTCGCCCAACTGGACGGAGCGCTCGTGCTCGTTCGCGTCGATGGCGTTGTCGTTGTCGCGGTCCTCGTGGATGCGCAGGCGGTTCTGATCCTCCGCGAACCGCACGATGATGTTGTGCTGTTGCGTGACGGCCTGCCGCTGCGCCGTGAGCATCGTGGTGCCCATCACCTGGGACGCGCTGTTCACGCGGAACCGGGCGACGTCGATGCGGGGCGCGGCGAAGGCGACGAGCAGCCCGAAGATGACCATCACCGTCAGGAGTTCGACGATGGTGAAGCCCGGCCGCGATGGGCGTCCCTGGGTGCGCTGTGCCAATTGATTGTCCGTGTTGAGCATGCCGACGGTACTCCGAGGTAGAGACGCCACTATGCCACCGCGGCAACAGGAGCGCATCAGCGGCCCGTCACATAGTGCGCGACGGCCCCGGCCTTCTCGCCCTTGCCTCGATGAAGGGTGCCCGTACGCCGTCTTCGGCGCTGTGCCGGCGGTCACACCCCGTCACAACGTTATAGTTGGGAGGCGGATCGGGCGAGCGGGTGACGAGGTCGGGGACGTCACAACATCGTCCCCCGGAGCCGGTAGCCTGTAGCGCACACGCAACACCACGCGGAATACAGGGGCTGCTCGCCCGCCTCGGCGAGCCGGCACTACTTCAGCTGTCTGGACGCCTCTTCTGCGCGGGAGGCGAGGAGTTGGGTCACGAACCGCTGCCCCTCGCCGATCCGCTCAACCTCCACCGCCACGGATTCCACCGCGCGCTCCATCGAGCGGATTCGCTCCGAGAGGTCATGCGGGAGGGCAGCCGCCGCGGGCGCCGCACCCCGATTCCATATCCGCCGCGCGTACGCGATGACGATCGGCATGGCGAGCAGAGAGGCGAAGGCGATGCCCATCTCGAACACCGCGTCGCTGTTGTTGTCGGGAGCAGGCACGAACGGAAATCCCGGGTCGGGCGGGACGGCGCCGGGGACCCCAGCGGCGACCACGAGCTGCGCCTCCACCTCCGCGAGGTCGATCGAGGACTTGGCGATCCGCTGATCGATCGCGGCGAGCCGCTGCTCGAGTCCGGCCTGATCGACGCCGCTCTGGGCCGCCCGGTACTCCTGGCGCACCACGACTCGCTGACCCTCCAAGTCATCCAACTGCGAGCGCAGCACCGCGCGCTGCGCGACGAGCCCCTCGTACCTCTGTAGCGCCAGGTTCGGGTCAGCGACCTGTGGGGCCACCGGCTGGGCCGGGGCAGGTGCGCCCGCAACGTTCCCCTGTTCCAGCGGCGCGAGGATGGAGAGCAGTGCGGGCACTGTCGGCATGGGTGGCGACCGAGAGCGGGTTCGAAGTGAAGGGCGGGTCAGTAACGATACGCCACCGAGGCGCCCGAGGTTTCCCCACGCGCTCGCTTCGGTTCAGCGAAGGTCGAAGCCCAACCGAAACGTGCGCCCCGGACGCGGGAGTCCACATTGCTCGTAGACCGCGGCGTTGGTCACGTTATCCAGGCCCGCAAGGACGCGGACCGTGCGGAACCCGCCGGCGGCCAACGCGAAGTGGCGATGCGCCGTGAGCCCGCCGACCCTCTGAGCGGTGAGAGGGTCGTCTCGGCCGGTATTCGGATTGACGCAGTACTGGTTGCCGATGTGCGCGAGATTCGCCCCCAGCACCACGCCGCCGGCGACCGGCACGGTCCCGTCGAGCATCGCGCGGACGCTCGGCATGTGCTCGGGCTTCCGTTCGGCGCCGCCGGCAGTGATGTCGCGTATGTCCACCGTCTGCGCGACGAGGTCGAGCGTGAGGCTGGGACCGCTCCGCCCCGCTCGCCAGCCGAGCAGTGCCTCCACGCCGGCCGCACGCGTCTCGTCGCGGTTGATGCGGATGAACCGCGTCGTCGTGCCGAAGTTCGTGCGCACGATCCCGTTGACGAGCCAGTGCCGGAATCCGATGAGCTGCGCCGTGAGTCCGCGCTCGCGGTCCGCGTCGCCGAACGAGGCACCGGCTTCGACCGCCGTGAGGTTCTCCGGGCGCAGCGCGGCGTTCGGCTCGAAGCGATTCAGCGACTCGGAGTAGAGCTCCCGCAGTGCCGGGAATCGGCCGCGACGGCTGGCGCTCGCGTGGACACGTGTGGTCGCACCGACCTGTCGCGTCGCACCGAGTCGGAATCCCGTGAGTGACTTGCCGGGGGAAGGCGGCCGGCCACCGGCAGCGATCGTCACGGCCTGGTCGAGGACGACGCCACCGGACACCAGCGTCTGCGCGCCGACCAAGACGGTGGCCTCGACTCCTGCGCTCAACAGATCCTGCCGATAGTGCGACGCAGCGCCGGCGTTCAGTCGCTCATCATATGAGACGTTGTTGCCGGTGACGGCCGCCTTGAGCTGCACACCGCGGCGGAACACATGCGTGAGCGTCACCCGCGCGTTGTTCACCTGTTCCTCGCCGCTCTCCGACCCGTTCTGCGCGCTGAACGTCGCGTTGGCGAACGTCTTGATACGGGTGGTGCCGCGCAGGATCCCGCCGCCGAGCTCGAACTCGGTGGTCCCCAGCCGCGAGACCAAGCGCGGCGCTTGGGCGCGCAGCTGCACCGTCCGTCGCGACTGCTCGGGATACCTCCAGTAGCGCGGGTCCGGCACATGCAGCTCGGGCGCCACGCCACGCATCGCGTCGTAGCCACTCGCGAACGCGGAGACTGCCGCCCCGTTGTCCGCACGCCACGCGACGGACGTGAACAGATCCGCGGTGCGCGAATCCGAGTTGGTGCGCAGCTGCGCCGAGGCGATCGGATCATCCACCCCGCGCGCGATCACCAGGCCATCGCGCTGCCGAATGCCCCCGCCGAGCCGCCACGAGAGCTGCGAAGCGGCGCGGGCCCGTGTCGCGGCAACACCGGCGGAGACGAGGCGTGCACCCGTCTGATCGGTGCCGAGCGAGAGTTGTTGGTCGCGATGGTCGACCGGCGCGGACTCGAGAGACAGATCGAGGATTCCGCCGAGCGTGTTCGGTCCCCCGAGCACCGACGCGGTGGAGCGCACGTACGAGACCTGCGAGATGCCGGTCAGCGGAACGAGCGAGGGATCGGCGCGACCGTCCCAGCCTTGGGAGAGCGGCAACCCGTTGAGCGAGATGCCGACCTGCCGGCTCTCGGAGCCGCGCACCGAGAGTTCGACCTCGCCACGCGAGTTCGTGCGAACGAGCACGAGCGGGATGGTGCGCAGCAGATCGCCGAGCGTGGGCGCGGGGGCGAGGCGCGCGGAGTCCGGGCGCACGATGAGCGCCGAAGCGCCGCCGACGACGATCGCGCCCCGCGCGCTCCGCACGACCTGCGGCTCGATGCGCTGCGCGGCGGAATCGGACGCCGCCTGCTGTCCCAGCGCCGGTACCGCGGTCACGAGGCTGCACGCGACCGCTATGACGTGCAGAGGCTCGAAGCGGAACGAAGGCATGAGGCGGAGGGAGGGATCGAGCGGCGGTGCCCGTGGGCGGCCCGCACCGAGGCTTACGTCGCGCTCTCGCCCGGCGTTGCGCCGCGGATGACCTGCAAGGCCCCCGACGGGCATTTCGCCACCTGCGCCGCGATCTCCTCTGCCGTCGCCGCGGTCACATCCACCCAGCGCTTGCGCTTGGTGTCAAAAACTGACGGCAGGCCACGGACGCACTTCGCGGAGTGCGTGCATCGTTCCGGGTCGAATGTCACGGTGATCCCGTGACCTTCATAGGTCTGGAGTCGACGATTCGTCACTCGATGATGGTAACCGATGCGTCAATCGTGCGCGAGCGTCGTTCCCGCGATTGGCCCAAGGACCGTTTCTTGCGGTATTTTTTCGGTATAGTCGTTCCTCGACCACATACGGTGAACCCGTCGTTCCTTCCCACCAGCCGGGCCCTCTGATGCTCACACGTCTGCGCCGTGCCGCCGCGTCCGCGGCTGCCCTCCTCGTCGCTCTGTCCTGCTCCGCAGATGGTCCCACGGGACCCTTGGGTAGCCAGCGGAGCGGCGCGCCCCTCGCGACGCTCGTGGGGACTAACATCCGGATCAGCGAGATCCACTACGACAACGCCGGCGCGGACGCCGGCGAGACCATCGAGATCTCCGCGCCCGCGGGCACCGATCTGACCGGCTGGTCGGTCGTGCTCTACAATGGTGCCGCCACCAGTCTTGCGCCGTACAACACCCGCGTCCTCTCGGAGGTGGTGCCCACCACCTGCGGCGAACGCGGCGTCATCGTGCTCACGTATCCGGTGGACGGCATCCAGAACGGCAGCCCGGACGGCATCGCGCTCGTGAACGCCTCAGGAACCGCGGTCGAGTTCCTCTCCTACGAAGGCACGTTCACCGCGGGCAGTGGCCCCGCCGCGAACATCCTCTCCACCGACATCCTCGTCAGCGAGACGTCCTCGACCCTGGTCGGATTCTCGGTCTCGCGCAACGCTGACGGCACGTGGAACGCTCCCGCCGCGAACACCTTCGGCGTCTGCAACGACGGAGACACGAACGAGGAGCCGCCGGCCGTCGTCGCGCGCATCAGCATCGCGCCCAACGGCGCCACCATTCTCGAAGGCGCGTCGGTTCAACTCAGTGCCACGGCGTTCGATGCGGCGGATGTCGTCATCCCCGGCGCGCCGATCACGTGGGCGACCGACGACGGCGGGATCGCGATCGTCGACGCCACCGGTCGCGTGTCGGGCGTCGGCATGGGTGCCGTGAACGTCACGGCGACATCGGGCACGGTGACGGCCTCGGTGGAGATCGTCGTCGAGGAAGCCCCGGTGGTCACGTTGCCACCGACGCGCTTCAGCGAGATCCACTACGACAATGACGGTGCCGACATCGGCGAGGCCATCGAGATCGAAGGACCCGCCGGCACGGACCTCACCGGCTGGTCGGTGGTGCTCTACAACCAGACCGGTGGCGTGAGCTACGGCACCACCGCACTGTCGAGCGTGATCCCGACGATGTGCAGCGGCCGCGGCGTCGTCGCGATCAACTATCCAGCGAACGGCCTGCAGAACGGACCCGCCGACGGGTTCGCGCTCGTCAACCCCTCGGGCGCCGTGGTCGAGTTCCTCTCGTACGAAGGCACCCTCACGGCGACCAACGGACCGGCCGCCGGCATGACCTCCACTGACATCGGCGTCGCGGAAGCTTCGAACTCGCCGATCGGGCAGTCGCTGCAGCGCGATGCCAACGGCGTATGGTCGGGACCGCTCGCTGCGAGCATCGGCGTCTGCAACGGCTCGGGCGACCCGCCGCCGCCGCCGGCCAACAGCATCTCGTTCTCCGGCCGTACCGTCGGTGACGTCGCCCTTCCGGTCGGCTTCGAAGACCAGCTCTTCGCCACACTGCGCTCGGGCACCGGCACCACACTGGTGACCACGTTCACGTGGGCGTCGGAGACGCCGGCCATCGCGAGCGTCGACGCCAATGGTGTCATGCGGGCGCTCGCTGCCGGGACGGCCGTGCTCCGCGCCACGGCCGAGGACGGCACGACGGCCACCTACTCGCTGCCCACCACGGTGGCGACCAACAGCACCACCGCGAGCTACCTGGGCAATGCGGAGTTCGGCGAGCCGACGGATGCGGACGCGTCGGATGATTTCATCATCCGTCGCGCGCAATACACCACGTCGTTCAACGGCACGCGAGGCATCCCGAACTGGGTGACGTACAACCTCGAGGCGACACACTTCGGTGGCGAGGACCGCTGCGACTGCTTCACGTTCGACCCGGAACTCGCGGCGTTCTCACCCTATACGACGGCGGACTACACGGGTGCGGGCACTGCCGCCGGCTACGGTATCGATCGCGGCCACCTCGTGCGCTCGTTCGACCGCACGTCGGGCAGCTTCGACAACGCATCGACGTTCTACTTCAGCAACATCATCCCGCAGGCCGCCGACAACAATCAGGGTCCGTGGGCACAGTTCGAGAACTTCCTCGGTGACCTCGCCCGCTTCTCCGATCGCGAAGTGTATGTCATCGCTGGTGCGTCAGGCAGCAAAGGCACCGTGAAGAACGAGGGCCGGATCACCATCCCGTCGGTGACGTGGAAGGTGGCGGTCTCGTTGCCGCGCAACGCCGGACTCTCGAGCATCACGCGTCCGCAGGACATGGTGCTGTACGCGGTGCTGATGCCGAACGACCCGGGCATCCGCAACGTGCCGTGGGAGACGTACGAGACCACGGTGGACGCCGTGGAACAGGCCAGCGGCTACGACCTGCTCGCACTGCTCCGTGACGACATCGAAACGGCGGCGGAGAGCGAGACGAGCGCGCCGGTGGCCGCGCTCGACGGTCCGTGGAGCGGGTACGCTGGCGATGCGATCGCGTTGAGCGGCGCAGCGTCGAGCGACGCGGACAATGACGCGCTCTCGTTCAGCTGGTCGTTCGGTGACGGGGCGACGGCGACCGGCGCGACGCCGTCGCACGCGTACGAGATGCCCGGCACCTACACGGTGCGACTCATCGTGACGGACATCCGTGGGTTGGCCGACACGGTCGAGTCGGTCGCGACGGTGACGGCGCTGCCCACCGTCGTCGCGATCCAGCGCGCCCGTGTGGGCGTGCAGGCGCTGGTGGCAAGCGGCGATCTCAAGCGCATCTTCGGCATCGCGATCCTCGTGAAGCTCGAGGCGGCGGAGCGCACCTTGATCCACGGGCAGTCGTGGATCTCGCGTCTGTTGCTCCGTGCAGTGGTCGCGGATCTCGACGCGTTGGTCCGTGCGCGCAAGTTGACGCCAGCGCAGGCGGCGCCGATCCGCGCGGTGGTGATTCGGGCGATCCTCGGTACGTGACGCACGCGCTCGTGCGGTGACCCCGCGCGCGGTGCGGACGTATTGCTGGCGTAGACGACGACGGGGTGTGCGCGAGAGCGCACACCCCGTCGTCGCCCGTCCCGTTCGCCGCGCCGTCAGGTGATGGTGAGCGTCCCCGCGACGGTATCGAGCGCGACGCTGTACTGCCGGAGGTTGCTCGTGGGCTGGCCACCGGTCCACGTCCCGGTCGCCGAGAACTCCGCGCCGTGATTCGGACAGATGAAACGGCCCCCGACGATCTCGATCGGCCGGTATCCCTGGTGCGTGCAGATCATCGTGACGGCCACGTAGGTGTCGGCGGCGGTGCGCGCCACGGCGATGGGACGGCCGCTACCAGCGTCGACCCGTGCGACCCCGCCCACGGCGGACAAGGCCGGAAACGCGGAGAGCGAGACGACCAATGGCTCTGGGAGTGAACCCGCTTGAGGTCCGGTGAATCCGATCTGGCCGTCACCGCAGGCGTCGAGCAGCAACGCGCCGACGGACGCGAGGAATGCTTTGGAGAGGAACGAGCGACGGTCGTGCAGCGGGCACGCAGCCTCGCAGGCCGCGGCAGTCGGCGCGGGCGTCGGCGCGGGCGAGTTCACTTGAATCCTCCGCCCTGGATGAGATACCCGATGGTGGCGATCCCGATGGACGAGTAGGCCACCGCGCGATGCATGCGACGGTCGTCGAGCGAGCCTTCGGCCTTGTCGGAGAGGATGCCGGTGGCGATGAACCCCGCATCCGCCGCGAGCATCATGATCGCGTGGAACGTGCGCCTGCCCTTTCCGTCCGGGTCCGGCCGCGCCTCGTAGAGGTTCTGCAGTCCGGTGACGGTATTCACCGTGAACAGCGCGGCGATCCCCGTGGCGCCCACGCGGTGGCCGACCTTCGCCCATTCCGGTGCCGCGTCGCTCAGCCGGTAGAGCTGGTTGCCGGCGATCATCTGCAGCGCGAAGAGCGGGAGCATGGTGTAGCTCGCGGCGCGGTGCACATCGAGCCGCTTGTAGTACGCCTTGCTGTACTCGAACAACGTATCCTGCGGAACGCTCGGCACCGGATCGGTGAATCGGGCGATGAGCACGGGACCGACCGGGACCGTATCCGGAGCGCTCGGAGCAGCGGGCGGCGCGACCGCCGTCTGCCAGAGGAACAACGATGCAGTGAGGAGGTGCACGGGTTCGCGGGTGGGGGGGGCGCGTTGCGGAACGACCGCGGGACGGGTACTTCTATCTTAATCCCTCTTACCCCGCTCCCTCATGCGTTCGTCACTCTCGCTGTCCCGCTCGGCGGTCCTCTTTCTGGCGACCATGGGTGCTGCCGCGTGCTCCCGCTCGATGTCCTCTCCGACGCCGCTGCCCAGCGCCATGACCCAAGAGGATCTGGTCGCCAAGGCGCGTGCGATCCACGACCGTGTGATGACCCTCGACACACACGTGGACATCAGCCCGGCGGCTTTCCGGCGCGACACGATCAACTACGTCACCGGGATCACCCGCAATCAGGTGGACATCCCCAAAATGGAAGCGGGCGGTCTGGATGCCGCGTTCCTGATCGTCTACGTGGGCCAGGCGCGCACGATCAACGACTCCACGATGAAGGCGGCGTACGGACAGGCGATGGAGAAGTTCGCGGCCGTGCATCGCCTGACTGACTCGTTGGCCCCCACGAGAGTGGGCTTCGCGCGCACGGAGCAGGAGGCACGCCGCATCTACGCGAGTGGTCGCAAGGTGATCTTCATCGGGATCGAGAACGGGTTCCCGGTGGGCAACGACCTCAGCCGCATCAAGCAGTTCGCGGACCTCGGCGGGCGCTATCTCTCGCTCGCGCACAACGGCCACAGCCAACTCTCGGACTCCAACACCGGCGAGCGCGATGGCGTGTGGGCGCACAATGGCCTGAGCGCCCTCGGCCGTGAAGCGATCAAGGAGCTGAACAAGTGGGGCGTGATGATCGATATCTCGCACCCGAGCAAGGCCTCGATGATGCAGACCCTCGCGCTCACCAAGGCGCCGGTCATCGCGTCGCACTCAGCCGTGCGCTCGTTGTGCAACCACAGCAGGAACCTGGACGATGAGCAGCTACGCGGCATGGCGAAGAACGGCGGCGTGGTGCAGTTGGTGGCGTTCAACAGCTATGTGAAGTGCAACCCCGCCAAGGATGCCGAGCGCGCGGCGGCGATCGCTGCCCTCCGGACCCGGTACGGCGTGACGGGGGCGAATCCGCGGGAAGTGAGTGAGTCGGTGGCCGCGCTGCCGGCCGACAAGCGCAACGCCTACCTCGCTGCACAGGAAGACATCACGGCGCGCCGATACCCGGCGGACCCCACCGCGACCGTGAAGGACTTCGTCGACCACATCGACTACGCCGTGAAGCTCATGGGCATCGACCACGTGGGCATCAGCTCCGACTTCGACGGCGGTGGCGGAGTGGAAGGTTGGCGCAACGCGAGCGAGACGTTCAACGTCACGTTGGAGATGGTGCGCCGTGGCTACACCGAAGCACAGATCGACAAGATCTGGAGCGGGAACCTGCTCCGCGTGTTGACTGAAGTGCAGAAGGTCGCGGCTCGCCTCCAATCCACCACGATGTGATTATGGCCACCTTCCTCAAGCTCTACGCCGCCTGCTTCGTCGCGTTCTTCGCGCTCGACCTGCTGTGGCTGGGGGTCGTCGCGAAGGGATTCTATCAGGAGCAACTCGGCCACCTCACGCGCGATCAGGTGCAATGGCCGGCTGCGATCGCGTTCTACCTCATCTATCTGGTCGCGGTGGTCGCGCTGTGCGTGCTGCCGGCGGTGGAGCAGCGCTCTCTCGTGGGTGCACTCTGGCGTGGGGCCCTGTTCGGCGTCGCCGCGTACGCGGCGTTCGATCTCACGAGCCTCGCGTTGCTGAAGGACTTTCCCGCGAAAGTCGTGTTCGTGGATCTCGCGTGGGGGACGGTGCTCACGGCGTCGGTGAGCGCGGCCGGGTTCAAGGCGTCGCAGTTCGTTTCGTGACGTCGCTGGCGGCCGTCGCGATGTAGTCGGCCAACCGCTCGGGCGAGAACGGCTTCTGCAGGATGGGCCGGTTGCCTCGCCCGTCCGATCGCGCGATGACCGTCTGCTCGGCGTAGCCGGACATGAGCGCGACCGGCAACCCGACCCAACGCGCCTCGATGCGTTCGGCGAGTTCGGGGCCGGACATGCCCGGCATCATCACGTCGCTGAGCACCACGTCGATCGACGATGCGCGGCGCGACAGGATCTCGAGCGCGCGCTGTCCTTGCTCCGCCTCGATCACTTCGTGGCCCTGCGCGACGAGCAGACGGCTCACCACCGCGCGAGTGGCCTCCTCGTCTTCGACGATGAGGACCGTCAGTCCCCGGCGTTCCGGTTGCGATGCAGGCGTCTTGGACGGCTCGCGCACCGGAATGCCGCTGAGCGTGATGGGCGCTATGCCTTCAGGGCTGGGCCGCGGCAGCGGCTCGGCGGGTTCCGCGCCGTCGAAGAGCGGGAGCGTGACTTCGAACAACGACCCTGCGCCCGGCACGGACTCCACGCGGATCCGGCCGCCCGATTGCTCGACCACGCCCTGCACCGTCGCGAGACCGAGTCCCGTGCCCTTTCCACTCGGTTTGGTGGTGAAGAACGGCTCGAAGATGTGCTCGGCGGTCTCGGCGTCCATGCCACTGCCGGTGTCGCGCACGGCGAGGATCACGGGCACTTCGTTCGGTTGACTCTCCAGTGCGTCGAGTGCCGTCCCGCGCCGCGTCTCCACGGTAAGCGTACCGCCGTCAGGCATCGCGTCGGCGGCGTTGAGCACGAGGTTGAGCAGCACCTGCTCGAGTCGACCGAGGTCGCCGCGCACGTTCGGAAGATTGGGCGCGAGGGCGGTGGCGAACGTGATGTTGGACGGAATCAAGCGTTGCAGCATGCGCTGCAGCCCGATCACCACCGCATTGAGGTCGATGCGACGCGGCACGTCCGACTGCTGTCGGCTGAAGGCGAGCAACTGCCTCGTGAGCGAGGTCGCGCGGTCAGTGGTGCGGAGCACTTCTTCGATGTCGGCCGCCGCCTCGCTGCCCGGTGCGAGTTCGGCGCGCACAAGTTCCGCGTAGTTGCGCAGCGCGGTGAGCACATTGTTGAAGTCGTGCGCGATCCCGCCGGTGAGTCGACCGATCGCCTCGAGCCGTCGCGACTGCGTGAGCTGGGTCTCCAGACGCTGCTGGTATTCGACGCGCTCCGCCATGCGCGCGAACGCGGCTTCGAGTCGATCGACCTCGTCGCCGTCGATGGTCGGCGGGGGGGCGAGCGAGGCAACGGCGTTCGCACCCGCTTCCACGCGGTCGACTTCTTCGGTGAGGCGCGTAAGGCGCGTCGTCAACTCACGCGTCACGAGCCAGACGCCGAGTGCGCCGAGGATGATCACCGCGGCGGCGAGTGGGAGGACGCGTTCGAGATAGCGCGAGACCGGCGCCAGCACGGTCTCCGTCGGTACCTCGAGCCACACGACCCACTCACTGTCGTCCACGCGACTCGCAACGCCGACCACCGAGCCGCGCGGTGATTCCTCGAAACGAAGCAACGAATCGACCGTGGCGATGGACGGCGGCGGCGGCTCGATGCGCGCAAGATCGGTCCAGACCCCGCCGTCGAGGTGCCCCACAAGGAACGTCTCCGCGCCCAGGAGCGCGCGGATCGCGTTCTGGCCTCGGCCGATCGCCTCGCGGGTCTCGAGCAGATACCGCGTCGGGCTGTCCTCGACCAGCGGGAATCGCGTGAGGATCTCGTACGTGGCCACACCACCTTCGTCGCGAAGCGGGGAGAACCGCTGCGTGCGTACGGCACCGCGTGAGATCCGTTCGAGGGCCCAGTCGTACGACGAGGAAGCGCCGCGTCGCGCGCGGCGGAAGAGCGGCTGCCCGGCTTCGTCGAGGATCGTGATCGCCACGCCGGAGGTATCGATCGGCTGCGACAGCACCGAGTCGAGCACCTGCGCCACGGCCAGGGTGTCGCGCGGCGATCCGTAGAACCCGACGAGCGCGGGGTGCCGTTGCAGGGCGTCGGTCGCAAGACGCCGAGCGTTGGACGGGCCGCCGATGAAGGGCGCCAATCGGGATCCCGCGTCACGGAGCCGTTGCGCCGTCTCGTCGAGCAACACCGCACGCATCTGCGTCTGTGCCGCGTAGACGAACAGTCCGGCGACGACCAGCACGAGTCCCGTCAGGATGACGGGAAAGACCAGCGAGAGGGAGCGCCAGCGGAGCGGCATCGATCTACGCTACTGCTTCCGGCGCACGAGCGTCAGGATGGAGTAGAGGGCGACCGCCTCTTCATGCTGGTTGCGCACCTCGACGTCCCACTCGACCACGCCCTGGGGGATCCCGTCGTCCACGGTGTCCTTGGCCGTCTTCTGCTTCACCGTGAGTCGGACGCGGATGGTGTCGCCAGGGTACACCGGCTTGGTGAAACGCAACCGCTCCATGCCGTAGTTGGCGAGCACGGGACCGAGCGCGGGATCCACGAAGAGCCCCGCGGCCGCCGAGACGATGAAGTAGCCGTGCGCGACGCGTCCCGTGAACACCCCGTTGGAGCGCGCCTCGTCGTCGTTCATGTGCGCATAGAACTTGTCGCCGCTCAGGTTCGCGAACGCGACGATGTCGTCGAGCGTGATGGTGCGCGTGCCGGTGAGCAGCGTGTCGCCGATCTCGAGCTCATCGAACGTCTTGCGGAACGGATGTACGCTATCGGTGCGCTGCGTTGCTCCGGCGCTCCACTCGCGCGTGATCGCAGTGAGCATCGACGGACTGCCCTGCACCGCCGTGCGTTGCATGTAGTGCAACACGCCGCGCACACCGCCCATCTCCTCGCCGCCACCGGCGCGTCCGGGGCCGCCGTGCACGAGGTTCGGCAGCGGCGAACCATGCCCGGTGCTCTCCTTGGCACTCGTCCGATCGAGCACCATGAGTCGCCCATGGAAGGGTGCGACGCCGAGCACCACCGTGCGCGCCGTGTTCGTGTCGCTGGTGACGAGCGAGCCGCAGAGCGAGCCGCGCCCGCGTTTGGCGAGTTCGATCGCTTCGCCCAAGTCGCGATACGGCATCACGGTGTTCACCGGTCCGAACGCTTCGATGTCGTGCGGCTCGCTGCGGCTGAACGGTTGATCGCAGACCATCAGCATCGGCGCGAAGAACGCGCCCTTCTCGCGATCCGCGCCGACCACCTGATAGTCACCTCCACCGAACACCAACTCGCCGGCCTCGCGAATCCGATCCGCGGCCGCGCCGACGTCCTTCACCTGACCGCGACTCGCCAGCGGTCCCATGCGCACACCCTCCACCGACGGATCACCGATCACCGTCTTCTCAAGGCGCGCCCGCAGGGCGTTCACCACATCCTCCTCCATGCCGGCGGGCACGATGGTGCGACGGATGGCCGTGCACTTCTGCCCGGCCTTGGTCGTCATCTCGCGCACGACCTCCTTGATGAAGAGGTCGAACTCCTCGGTGCCCGGCGCAGCGTCCGGGCCGAGGATGGTGCAGTTGAGCGAGTCGGCTTCCATGTTGAAGCGCACCGAATGCTGCGTGACCGCTTTCGACTCCTTGAGCATCTGTCCGGTGGCGGCACTGCCGGTGAAGGCGATGGCATCCTGCTCCGTGACGTGCGAAAGAAGGTCCCCCGCGCTGCCGCAGATGAGCTGGATCGCGCCGGCGGGGAGGATGTCGGCCGCGACCATCTCGCGGAACATCAGCTCGGTGAGATAACTCGTGGCGGTCGCCGGCTTCACGATGCACGGGACACCGGCGAGGAGCGCGGGGGCCATCTTCTCGAGCATGCCCCAGCAGGGGAAGTTGAACGCGTTGATATGGATCGCCACGCCTTCGAGCGGCACGCAGATGTGGCGCCCGGCGAACGTGCCGCCCTTGGAGAGCACTTCCTGCGGACCCTCCACGTGGAAGGTCTCGTTGGGGAACTCGCGACGGCCGCGGCTCGCGTAGGCGAAGAACGTGCCGATGCCGCCTTCGATGTCCACCCACGAATCGGTCCTGGTCGCCCCGGTGGCCGCCGAGAGCGCGTAGAACGCCTCCTTCTTCTCCATGAGATGCTTGGCCATCGCCTTGAGCATCGCGGCGCGCTGATGGAACGTGAGCTTGCGCAGCGCCGGCCCGCCCACGCTGCGCGCATGCTCGGCCATCGCCTTGAAGTCGAGACCGCCGCTGGAGGCTTCGGCGAGCGCCTCGCCGGTGACCGCATGGAAGAGCGTCGCGGCCTTGCCGGTGCCGCGCACCCACTGGCCGAGGGCGTAGTTCTGGAGCGTGATCATCACGGAGTCTCGGGCGACGACTTGGTGTCGTGCCATGTCTTGAGGAGCGCCGACTGCGTGGGGCGGTCGGCAGGGAGTTCGCGGAGGGGTTCGATCGGCCGCCAGGA
Source organism: Gemmatimonadaceae bacterium (assembly GCA_046153705.1). GTDB lineage: Bacteria > Gemmatimonadota > Gemmatimonadetes > Gemmatimonadales > Gemmatimonadaceae > Pseudogemmatithrix. The sequence goes on along the minus strand of JBJXGK010000082.1, from coordinate 12,647 downwards.
CTGGCGCATCGCGGCCGGGAGTTGCTGATACAGCGCGGTGCCGTCGGATTTCCACGCGAGCATCTCGTCGCTCACCGCCTTCACCACGCGCGCGGGGTTACCGACCACCACGCTGCGCTCCGGGATCTGCATCTCGGCGGGCACGAACGTTAGGGCACCGACGATGCTGCCCGCGCCGACGATCGCGTTGTCCATCACCACCGCGTTCATGCCGATGAGCGCGTTGGCGCCGATGCGCGCACCGTGCACCACGGCGCCGTGTCCGATGTGTGCACCGCGTTCCAGCACGACGGTCACGCCGGGGAACATGTGCACCGTGCAGTTCTCCTGCACGTTGCAGCCGTCCTCGATTACGATGCCGCCCCAGTCACCACGGATGGCGGCGCCCGGTCCGATGTAGACATCACGCCCGATGATGACGTTCCCGGTGACCGTCGCCTGCGGGTGCACGAAGGCCGTCTCGTGGACGACCGGGATGAAGCCGTCGAAGGCGTAGATCATGTGAGGCGATCGGGGGAGGAAGCCACCGGCGAAGGATGCCTCGATGCAGCGTCCTTTTCCAGTCTTTACGCGACATCGGCGGATGCCGATCCGGCCCCCGCCGCCATCCCCTTACGATCAGACGCGCTCGATCACCATCGCGTAGCCCTGCCCCACGCCGATGCACATCGTGCAGAGTGCGTACCGTGCGTTGCGTCGCTGCAGCTCGCGTGTGGCGGTCAGCACCAACCGCGCCCCGCTCATGCCGAGCGGATGCCCGATCGCGATGGCGCCGCCGTTGGGGTTCACGCGCGGATCGTCATCCGCGATGCCGAGCTCGCGCAACGACGCGAGCCCCTGCGCGGCGAACGCCTCGTTGAGCTCGATCACGTCCAGCTGGTCGAGCGTGATCCCCGCTCGTTGCAGTGCGAGTCGGGTCGCCGGCACGGGCCCGATCCCCATGACGCGGGGCGCGACGCCGGCGGCGGCGCTCGCGACCACGCGCGCGACCGGGGTGAGGTCGTGTGCGGCGACGCCGGCCTCGGAGGCGAGCAACAGCGCCGCGGCGCCATCATTGAGACCGGAGCTGTTGCCGGCAGTCACTGTGCCCTGCCCGTCGTGCCGGAACGCGGGTTTGAGCTTCGCCAGCGTCTCCAGGGTGGTGTCCGGGCGCAAGAACTCATCCTGCTCCACCTTCACCGCCGCACCCTTCTTCTGCGGGATCTCCAGGGCCACGATCTCTTCCGCGAACCGCCCGGCCGTGCGCGCCGCGGCGGCCTTCTGCTGCGAGCGCAGCGCAAAGCGGTCCTGATCCTCGCGCGAGACATGGTACTGCGTCGCCACATTCTCCGCCGTCTCACCCATGGAGTCGGTGCCGTGTGCTTCCTTCATGGCCGGGTTCACGAAGCGCCACCCCAGGCTGGAATCGAAGAGCTGCATGTCGCGGGCGAACGGCGTCGCGCCCTTGGAAAGCACGTAGGGCGCCCGGGTCATGCTCTCCACGCCGCCGGCGACGTAGAGATCGCCCTCTCCGGACTTGATCGCCCGCGCCGCCCCCGCGACCGCGCTGAGTCCGGAGGCACACAGGCGGTTCACCGTCTCGCCCGGCACGGCCACGGGCAGCCCGGCGAGCAGCAACGCCATCCGCGCGACGTTGCGGTTGTCCTCGCCCGCCTGGTTCGCACAGCCGAGGATCACATCGGCGATCGCCGCGTGGAAGAGCCCGTCGTGCCGCGCGAGCAGGGCGCGGATGGCGTAGGCGGCGAGGTCATCGGCGCGCACGCTCGCCAGCGCGCCACCGAGGTTGCCGATCGGCGTGCGGACGCCGTCGATGATGAAGGCCGTGGTCATTCGGGGAGTGGCTTGCGGGTACGGTAGACGGTGCCCCGGAAGTGGGCGACGATCACGTCGTTCTGATTGCGGACGGTGACGTCGCAGAACCCCAAGCGGTTGCTCGTGGTCTGCTCGACGGCGATCGCGGTGAGCACATCGCCCACGCGCAGGGGCGCCGGGTAACTCACCGAACAATCGACGGCGACGCTGATCTCGCCGTCGGAGTTGGTTGCGAACGCGTGGGCACTGTCGGCGAAACTGAAGACGATGCCACCGTGTCCGAAGCCGAAGCCGTTGACCATCTCCGGGCGCACGGTCATGCGGATGACGGCGTACTGCACGCGCACCTCGACGATCTCGACGCCCAGCCACTGCGAGAACGCGTCCTTCACCAACATGCGGTCGACGACGGCCCAGGCGGCGCGGTCGGCGTCGGTGTGCGGCTGCGTCGCCGGGATCTCGAGCCGCGGGAACGCGGGCGACGTGCTCACGTGAGGAGCGCCCCGTTGCTCTTGGCGGTGCGGCGCAACAACGGACTCGGGCGATACCGGTCCTCGCCGTACTCCGCCTGCAGCGCCTCGAGCGTGGCGAGCACCTGTCCCGCACCGAGTGCGTCGCCCCAGGCGAGCAGACCGCGCGGATAGTTCACACCCTTGGTCATCGCGAGTTCGATATCCTGCGGCGACGCGATGCCGAGCTGCACGGCATCGACCGCTTCATTGATGAGCATCGCGACGATGCGATCGACGATCACGCGGCCCATGGTCTCATCGCGCTTGGGCTCCTGCATCACCGCGCCATCGCGATAGTCGTAGTATCCACGCTTGCTCTTGCGGCCCAGCAGGCCGGCCTCGACCAGCCGTCGTTGCGTGAGCGCCGGCTTGTACCGCGAATCATAGAACATCGACTCGAACACCGAGCGCGTGACCGCGAAGTTCACATCGTTGCCGATGAAATCCATGAGCTCGAACGGCCCCATCTTGAAGCCGCCGAGTTCCTTCATGGCCCAATCGATGGTCGGGGCGTCGGCGAGCCGCTCCTCGAGGATGCGCAGCGCCTCCCCATAGAATGGACGGGCGATGCGGTTCACGATGAAGCCCGGCGTGTCGGTGCAGCGCACGCTGACCTTGCCCCACGCGTCGACCAGCGCCTGTGCGGCGTCGGTGACCGCTGTGTCGGTGACGATCGACGGGATGATCTCCACGAGCGGCATCACCGGTGCGGGATTGAAGAAGTGGATCCCGACCACCCGCTCCGGTCGCTGACAGGCGCCGGCGAGTGCCGCCACGCTGAGCGAGGAGGTGTTCGTCGCCAATACCGCGTCACCCACGACCACCTTCTCGAGCGCGTTGAACAGCGTCTGCTTGATGCTCAGGTCCTCGACGATGGCTTCGATGACGAGCTGGCAGGGCGCGAACTGCGAGAGGGCGAACGTGTCGACACCTTCCACATAGTTGAGGCGTGCGAGCAGCGCATCAGCGTCGCCGCGTGTGAGGCGCCCCTTCTCCACCTCGCGCGCCATCGCTTTGGCATGACCGTCCTTCGCGCGGGCGATCGCCGCCACCTGCGCATCGGCGAGCACGACGCGATGCCCGCGACTGGCCGCGACCTGCGCGATTCCAGCCCCCATCGCACCAGCACCGACCACGCCGATCACGCTGTCCTTGCCCAATGCCGGCATGTCAGGTGCCCGTATAGGTGGGCTTCCGCTTCTCGAGGAAGGCGCGGACGCCTTCCTCATAGTCGGCGGTCCGGCCGGCCTCCTGCATGCAGTCGGCCTCGACCTCCAACTGCGCGTCGATGTCGTTGGTCCACGACGCGTTCATCGCGCGCTTGGTGAGGCCGAACCCGCGCGTCGCCTGCGTGGCAAGCTGCTTCGCGAGATGCAGCGCGACTTCATGCAACTGCGCGTGCGGAACGACATCATGAATGAGCCCCCACTCCTGGGCCTTGGCGGCGTGCATCTTCTCGGCGAGGAAGAACATCGCGGTCGCACGCTGCGGACCCACGAGACGCGGGACGAAGAACGTGCCGCTGGTATCCGGGATGAGGCCGAGTTTGGCGAAACTCTCCACGAACGTCGCTTCCTCGGCCGCGATGGTGAGGTCGCAGGCGAAGGCGAGGTTGGCCCCGGCGCCGGCGGCGACGCCGTTCACCGCGCAGATCACCGGCTTCTCCAGATGCCGGATCGCCTTGATGATGGGGTTGTAACTCGCGCGCACCGTCTCGCTGATGTCGGGCATCGGTCCATCGCCCTGCGGGAGCACTTCGGAGAGGTCCTGCCCGGCGCAGAACCCGCGTCCGCTCCCGGTGAGAAGGACCGCCCGGACAGCAGGGTCCGAACCGGCGCGCGCGAGCTCGGCCTGCAACGCCAGTGCCATCGGCCGGTTGAACGAGTTGAGTACCTCGGGACGGTTCAGCGTGAGGACGAGGACGCCGTCGACGAGCTCGGAGAGAAGGGGTGCGATGGACATGGGGAGAAGATAGCGAATGGCGACTGGGCGAGGGCGGCGGGTCATGTGGCGGCGAGGACGCGGCACCGCGACTCCCTTCGCACCTCAGTAGTACCGCCTATCCCGTCCTGCCGCCAGATTCCTTCCATGTCGCAGAAACCCCTCGCCGGCCTCGACTGGCGTCGCATCGCATACCTCACGCTCGCCTCACGCGCCCTCGACGATGTCGAGGAAGCGACGAACCGCAACCGCGCGACCGTACCGAAGGACCATGTGGTCCTCTACCAGTTCTCCGCGCGCGGCCATGACATGGCACAGTGCATCCTTGGGGCGCTCATCACCGGGCGACACGATGCGGCGGGCGCGTACTATCGCAGTCGGCCCATGTTGCTCTCGCTCGGCCTGACCCTCGAGGATGCGCTCGGCTCACCGCTCGGTCGCGCAGGAGGGTTCTCCGACGGCCGTGACATCGGCGTCGTGTGCAACCTGCCGAATCCCGACGGGCCCGTGGTCCTGCCGATGAGCGGCGATGTAGGCTCGCAGTACACGCCCACCGCCGGCTGGGCGCAATCGATCGCTTACCATCGCGATGTACTCAAGGACGCGAGCTGGAAGGGCGCGCTCGGCGTCGCACTCGGTGGCGACGGGTCCGTGGCGACGAACGGGTTCTGGGCAGCGCTCACCATGGCGACCACACTCAAGCTGCCGATGTTGTTCTACATCGAGGACAACGACCTCGGCATCTCCGTGAAGGGCGAGATGCAGACGCCGGGCGGCAACATCGCGAAAAACCTCGCGTCCTTCACGAATCTGTTCGTCCGCGACGGTGATGGCACGGACCCCCATGAGTCCGCGCGGCTCCTGCAGGAGTGCGTGCAGCACGTGCGCAGCGGCGCGGGCCCCGCGTTGGTGCATCTCACACTCCCGCGCCTCTCGAGCCACTCGGGGCCCGACAATCAGAAGGGGTATCGCACGGACGCGGAGATCGCGGCCGACCAGGCGCGTGACCCACTGCCCCGGCTCAAGGAATACCTCGTGCCGGCGCTGCTGTCCGAGAAGCAGTGGAGTGCGATGGAGGCCGAAGTCGCGCGCGATGTTGATGCGGCACTGACCGCAGCGCGTGCGCGTGGCGTCCCCGATGCTTCGACGATCGGCACGCACATGTATGCGGACGACCGCGCTGGGGAACCCGAAGCGTTCGGCGGACTCTCCCGCGCGTGGCGCCATGCGCTCGGCGGAACCGAGACGGCGCGCGAGGACGGCGACATGCTGCGGTTCGCCGAGGCCGTGCGTCGGACTTTGCGCCGAGAGCTCGAAGTGAACCCCAAGGTGGTGGTGTTCGGCGAGGACGTCGGCAAGAAGGGCGGCGTACACCTCGTGACCGAGGGACTGCAGAAGCAGTTCGGCGACGCGCGGGTGTTCGACACCAGCCTCTCCGAAGAGGGCATCATCGGGCGCGCGTCAGGGCTCGCGATCAGCGGGCTCATGCCGGTCGCGGAGATCCAGTTCCGGAAGTACGCCGATCCAGCGACCGAACAGTTGAACAACACCGGCACCATGCGCTGGCGGACCGCGAACCGTTTCGCTGCGCCGATGGTGGTACGTATGCCCGGCGGATTCGGCAAGGACGTGGGCGATCCGTGGCACTCGTTGTCCGACGAGGTGCGATTCGCGCACGCGTACGGCTGGCAGGTGGCGATCCCGTCGAATGCATCGGACGCCGTCGGCCTGCTGCGCACGGCGATGCGTTCGCCCAACCCCACCGTGTACTTCGAGCATCGTTCGTTGCTCATGACCGGCGATGGCAGCGCGCGGTATCCGGGCGATGACTACGTGATCCCGTTCGGGAAGGCACGTGTGGTGCGTGCGGGCAAGGCGCTGACCCTGGTGTCGTGGGGTGCGATGGTGCATCGCTGCATCGAGGCGTCCGATCGATTCGTCGGCGACGTCGAGCTGCTTGACCTGCGTACCATCGCACCGTGGGACCGTGCCGCAGTGCTCGCCTCGGTGACCAAGACGGGCCGTTGCTTGATCGTCCACGAGGACAACCTCACCGCGGGCTTCGGTGCGGAAGTCGCGGCGACCGTCACGCAGGAGGTGTTCTGGCATCTTGATGCGCCGGTGGTGCGTGTGGCGCCCAAGGACATCCCGATGCCGTATCACCCGGTGCTGCTCGACGCCGTGCTCCCCGATACCGAGCGTATCGCAGAGGCTATTGCGGAACTTCTACGCGCTTAGTACTGTACCTGACGCCGCGCCACGGATGTGACGCGCGTTTCCTCTCCTGCCTTGGTGCTTTGATGGACAACATGTCTGCCGTCGGTGTTGTCGCGATCGAAGCAGGGCAGCTCGGGTAGCAGCGACCATCGTCGCTCCTCGTGGATCCACGCCCCGCCTGCTTCGGACTCGCAGTCGGGGCGTTCTTCTTTTCTGATCCCAGAGGTATTGCATGCAGAGTCCGGTAGAGAGTCCCGCATCGGCAGAGCTCGCACCTCCGCCACCCACGGGAAGCATGTGGCGGGACATCCGCGATGCACTCCGCGGCACGACACACGACTACACCAGCGGCCCGCTCGGCCGCGCGATCTTCCTGCTCGCCGTCCCGATGGTCATCGAGATGGCGATGGAGAGCATCTTCGCGGTGGTCGACGTGTTCTTCGTCGGGCGCGTGAGTGCGGCAGCGGTGGCGACCGTCGGTCTGACCGAGTCACTGATGATCGTGATCTACACCCTCGCGTTCGGCCTCAGCATCGGCGCGACGGCGACGGTGTCGCGGCGTATCGGCGAGAAGGACGCCGACGGGGCCGGTCGCGCGGCGATGCAGGTCATTGTGCTTGGCCTGTTGATCTCCGGCGTCCTCGGGCTCATCGGTGCGATCTTCGCGCCGCAGTTGCTGGCGCTCATGGGCGCCGACGCCGAGGTGATCGCGACGGGCACGGGGTACGCGCGCGTGATGCTCGGTGGCAGCGCGACGGCGTTCCTGCTGTTCGTGGTGAATGCCGTGTTCCGCGGTGCGGGCGATCCCGCGATCGCGATGCGTATCCTCATCGTCGCCAACTCGATCAATATCGTACTCGATCCCGTGCTCATCTTCGGGCTCGGGCCGTTCCCCGAGCTCGGCGTGACGGGTGCGGCGATCGCGACGACGATCGGCCGTGGCGTCGGCTTGCTGATGGCGTTCGGCATGTTGGCGCGAGGCGCGGGACATCTCGTCATCAAGCGGTCTCATCTGACCGTCGAGCCGAAGACCATGCTCAGCATCGCACGACTCTCGGGACTCGGCACGTTCCAGGTCGCGATAGGCTCGATGAGCTGGATGGGCCTGGTTCGTGTCGTCGCGGGGTTCGGTCCCGAGGCGATGGCGGGCTACACCATCGCGATCCGGCTCGTGATCTTCGCGATGATGCCCGCGTTCGGACTCGGTGGTGCAGCGGCGACGATGGTGGGGCAGTCACTCGGTGCGAAGAAGCCCGAACGCGCCGAGGCGGCCGTGTGGGCCGCGACCAAGTACGACGTCGCGTTCCTCGGCGGCATCGGTGTGATCTTCCTGTTGTTCGCACCCCCGATCGTGTCGCTCTTCACCAAGGATGCCGGAGTGGCCGAGGTCGCGGTCACGGGCCTACGCTGGATGTCACTGGGCTTCCCGTTCTTCGCGGCGGGCATGGTGCTGGAGCAATCGTTCAACGGCGCCGGCGACACATGGACGCCGACGTGGATCAACCTCGTCGTCTACTGGCTCCTCCAGATCCCGCTTGCCTGGTTCCTCGCATATCCCATGGGCCTGGAACAGAACGGAGTGTTCATCGCGGTGACGGCCGCGTACTCCGTGCTGGCGGTGGTGAGTGGGGTGTTGTTCAAGCGGGGGAAGTGGAAACTCAAGCATGTCTGAACTGCAGATGTGAGATGGGAGATGTGAGGGGGCCGCCCGGTCGGGCGGCCCTTCTCATTCCTCGCAGCCACCACCCCGCATCGCCGCTACTTACAGCTCATTGCTCACAGCTCACCACGCAGTTCCGTCAACGCCTTCACCAAGTCCAGCTCCTTGACCCCTCTCGGATACACATCCCCTCGTGAGTTGCGCTCCATCAGATGCTCGATGCCCGTCACCTTCCCTGCCGCATCGATCTTCACCAGCGCCGACGCCATCCCGTGCGCGCCGTGTTCCCCCTGCTTGATCGTGAACACCAGCAGCACCGGCACCGCGGACTCCCACTGCCTGCGCACCCCGTAACGACCGCGTGTGCTGCTGCGGGTGATCTCGATGGGCTGCTCGACTCGCTTTCCCCCGCGCGTCGTGATGGCGGCCGCGGACACATCGGCCCACTCCTCTTCCGTGTGATGTTCGGTCGTGATGGCGAACACGGCGCCGGGCGTCGGCGGCGTGCCGTTCACCGCGCTCACGGTGATGTGCGGCGGACCGAAGAACGGGCTCGCGGCGAGCAAGCACGCGACGGCGGGGAGGATCGCGAGACGGGCGGTGCGGGACCAGAGGGGACGCATCGGCTACTCCTGAGAAGGTGAGAAGGGCTCGTCAGTCCGATTCCGGTTGTGACAGTGGCGTTTACAGCCTGTCCCGCCGGTCGTCTCTTTCGGACGTCCGTGCCCACTCTTTCGAGCCCGCTCTGATGAACCGCCGCCTGCTCATCTCCTCGGTCGCGTACGGCCTTCTGCTCTACTTCCTTGGCCGCGGCTACCTGTTCGATGCCCTCACGATCGCCGGCACCTACAGCTTCGTCGCCGGTGTTCCGCTCGTGGTCGGCTATCTCACCGCACGCGGCCTGCGAAGCGACCAGGTGCTGGTCTCGGCACTCGCCGGCCTGCTCCCGGTCGCGGCGATCGCCGCGCTGCTCGTAGCCGACGATCGGTTGTCGATCGCCATGTTGCTGATGGTCGCGCCGTTGCTCGCGTTCGGCGCGGTGGCCGGCGGTGTGCTGGCGCATGCACGCCGTGCGCAGGAGTCGATGACGGAACTTGCCGTGGTACTGCTCCTGCCGCTCATCGGCGGCAAAATGGAGCTCCAGCGCACGGCCGCGACGATCGAAACCACGACCAGCTCGCGGATCGAGACCACCGCCGCCGTGGCGCAGCTCTGGGACGAGATCGCGATCTTCGATTCGCTCTCGTCGAGTGAACGTCAGGTCACCTGGCTCTCCCGTGCGCACTTCCCGAGTGTCGATGCGATCGCGCTCGCGCTGCCGCAGGAAGGTTCGCAGCGGACGGTGTCGGTGACCGGAGCCGCTTCGCTGCGCGAGATCATCACGACCTGGGAGCCTGAAGAAGAACTCGGCGTAGCGATCGACCCGCTGCCGACGAGTCCCGATGGTCGCATCCGTGACGCCATCAGGTTCGACAGCACGCGGTTCGATCTGCGTGACGCACGATATCGCATCCAACCCATCGACTCCGTGCGCCGTCGCGTGATCATCGAACACCGGCACACGCTCACGTCGCGCATGAGCGGCTACTTCGGCTGGTGGGCCGAGCGTGGCGTGCGCCACGCGCAGGAACGCGTACTGCGGGCGATCGAGGAGCGCGCCGAGTCGCCCGGCCGCGCGCCGAAGGACGTCATCCGCGCGGCAACGCTCGCGCGGCAGCAGCGGGAGAGTGCCGAAGACCGCAGCGCCAACTCCCTGGAGGTCGGTTTCTCGGTGGTCGGCGCGATGGATGGGCGCACGGACGTGTACGCCGATAGCATCGTCGTGCTGGTGCGAGACGGCTATCTGCGTGCGCAGCGCATCGAGTCCGATCAGCGTCTCGACTCCATCACCGCCAGTCTCGCGCGGAACTCCGGCGCCAGCTGGGTGGCGGGGACGGAGAGCAATGCGGTGCTGCTCGAAGTGCCCAACGAGAACGGTCAGCAGCTCAGGCTGGGAGCGATGCTGCGGTTCACGGTGCCGCGTGAGCCGGGGGAGTCGTTGGAGGAGAGGTGGGTGGTGTTCACGTACCACCTCACGGTGCCGAAGACGGCGGACAACGAGTACGGAAAAGCATGGACCTACACGCACGCGCGGCGACAATGAGCGATGCGGGGTGACCGACGGTGCGGGGCGCGGGGTGAGAGGCAATAGATCTCTGCCTCACCCCCGAAGCATCAAAGCGCTTTGAACTCGTCGAACGGCTGTCGGCACGCCCGACACACATGAATCGCCTTGCATGCCGTGCTGCCGAACTCCGACTTGAGTTCGGTATCGCGCGACCCGCACCACGGACACGTGACCGGCTGTCGCGCGCGGGTCAACGTGATGAGCCCGCCCTGCTCGGCCTTGCCCGGCGGTGCGATGCCGTGCTTGCGGAGCTTCTCGCGCGCCTCGGGCCCGATCCAATCGGTCGTCCATGCCGGAGAGAGCACCGTCCGCACCGAGACACTCGTCGCGCCCGCGGCTTCAAGGGCCGAGCGGATGTCCTTCTCGATCTCGAACATCGCCGGGCAACCGGAGTACGTCGGCGTGATCGTCACCGCGACGGCACCGTCTGCCTCCACGCGCACGTCGCGGACGATGCCGAGCTCCACCACGGAGATCACCGGCACCTCGGGATCCGGCACGGTTCCGATGACCGCGAGGGCAGCGTCTTTTGTCAGCATACGGGAGTCAGGAGTTCGCTGCGGCCGCAGGGGCGTCACCCCGCGCGCACGCTGCGACTCACCAAGTCGCGCCGGGGTGAGAGCGCGCGACGATCTGCATCGTCGCGAGCAGATGCCCGAGGTGTTCGGTATGACGGCCGCTGCGACCTCCCCGCTGCATCGCCGCATCGGCCGGTCGCGTGAGTGTCGCGCGCGTGAGCACCTCGTCCACCATCGCGTTCCAGCGCGTCTGGATCCCGGCGAGGTCCATCTTCGCACCCTTGGCCGCAGCGGCGGCATCCACTTCGTCGGCGACGAACAGCTCGCCGGTGAACCGCCACAACGCGTCGAGCGCGCGCTGCGCCCGTGCGTGGCTCTCTTCGGTCCCGTCACCGAGTCGGACCACCCACTCGCTCGAATGCCGCAGATGGTACTTCGCTTCCTTCAGCGCCTTGACGGCGATCGCCGAGATCCCCGCGTGCGTCGCGCGCGAGAGCTCATCCAACAGCAGCACGCTGTACGCATCGAACAGGAACTGCCGCACCATCAGCTGACCGAAGTCGCCGTTGGGCTGCTCCACCAAGAGGCAGTTGCGGAAGTGCACGGCGTCGCGGAAATACGCGAGGGCGTCCTCATCGCGCCCCTTCGCTTCCGTCTCGCCCGCAAGCCGCAGCATCGATGACGCCTGCCCGATGAGGTCGAGCGCCATGTTCGCGGTCGCGATGTCCTCTTCGAGGATCGGCCCGTGCCCGGTCACTTCGGACAGCCGGTGCCCCAGGATGAGTCGATCGTCACCAAGCCGAAGCAACAGCTCGACGATCGGGTCACCCAGCGGAGCGCGACGCGGACCCGCGACCGCACGTGTGCCCGCCACCGCTTCCCCCGCCGCGATGCCCGGTTCGTCCTCGCGTCCTTCGGCGGCGGCGCTCAAAAGACCTTCACGCCGCGCGGCACCCTATAGAACTGCGGATGCCGATACGCCTTGTCGTTCCCCGGATCGAAGAACGGTCCTGCGTCACTCGGCGCCGACGCCGTGATCGCGGCGCTGGGCACCACCCAGAGATTCACCGCCTCGCCGCGGCGCGCGTACACATCGCGCGCGTTCTGCAGCGCGTGTTCGGCGTCGGTCGCGTGCACCGAGCCCGCGTGTTCGAACGGCTGCCCCTGTGCGCCCTGCGTGAATACTTCCCAGAGCGGCCAGTGGCTGTCGGCACCGTTCAACACGCCGTTGGCTCCGGTCGAGGCGGCGGACATCAGGCCGCCTCGGTCTTCGCGCGCGCCTTCTGCTTCTCGGCGTACGCCGTCGCCGCATCACGCACCCAACGCCCGTCGTCGTGCGCCTTGTTGCGCGCCGCGAGCCGCTCCTTGTTGCACGGCCCGTTGCCCTTGATCACCTCGAAGAACTCGGACCAGTCGATCTCGCCGAACTCCCAGTTCTTCGTCGCCTCGTCGTACCTGAGGTCGGGGTCCGGCAGCGTGATCCCGATCGCCTGCGCCTGCGGAACCGTGAGGTTCACGAAGCGCTGACGGAGTTCGTCGTTGGTCTTCCGCTTCACGCGCCAGCGCAACAACTCGGCCGAGTTGGGCGAGTCCTTGTCGCTGGGGCCGAACATCATGAGCGACGGCCACCAGAAACGGTTCACGGCGTCCTGCAGCATCTCGCGCTGCGCCGGGGTGCCGCTCGCCAGCGTGGCGCAGATCTCATAGCCTTGGCGCTTATGGAAGTTCTCTTCCTTGCAGATGCGCACCATCGCGCGGGCATAGGGGCCGTAGGAGGTCTTGGCGAGCACCGTCTGGTTCACGATCGCGGCCCCGTCCAC
>JBJXGK010000077.1:0-3353 GCA_046153705.1 Gemmatimonadaceae bacterium | reverse complement strand
CCGGCTGTTGGAGTGCCATGAAGGCGTCCGCGGTGAGCGACGCTTTGCGTGTGGCCACGCGTGCGTTCTTCTCGTCGACGCTCACCGCGCGTGCGGCGTTCAGTGCGCTGAAGGCGTCCTGCGAGTCAAGCAGCAGCGACTCCACGCGCATCAACTGCACCGAGGTGTCGTTGGGGAAACGCGTGGCCATCTCTGCGATGAGCCGTGCGGCGTCGGTGCCGTTCTTCGCGCGGCGGTCTGCCATCGCCTGTGTGTAGAGGCCGGCCATGAGCAGGCGCTCGACGTCCTTGGGATCGCCGCTGCGCAGGCCAGGGCCGCCGGCGTAGTTGTAGACCAGTTCGCCGCCGTGTTCTGCGGCTTCGTAGAGGACGTAGCTGCCGTAGACGCCGACAAGCGCCGAGGCGGCGTAGGCGAGCTTGGCGTACTTGCCCACTGAGGCGCCGCTGGCCAGGCCGAGTGCGATGAGCTCGAGTGCGGCGACCACGAAGAAGACGTTGCGGGCTTGTTCTCCGAGTTCTTCGTGTTCGATGACGGCGTTGCGGACGCCGGGGATGCGCTCGACGGGGCCGTGGGCGTCTGCGCCGGATCTTACGGAGACGGCGGCAGCGACGGTGCCCATGAGGAGGAGGGCGGCGGCGGCGTGGCGGGTGAAGAGGAGTCGGCCGCTGAGGGAGATGAGGCGGAAGGCCACGCCGACGAGGAGCAGAGCGATGGCGAAGTGGATGACTTGGGGGTGGAGGGGAGCGAGGTTGGGCATGGGGAGGTCGGGGAGGGGAGGGGGCGTCGCTGAAGTGAACCTCTATAGGAGGGCGCCCGCTAGGCCCTGCTCGCCTACAACTCGGAGGCGCTTCGGGAGCAGTGCGTTCTCTAGTGTCGCCCTCCCCCCGCGCCGCCGAATGCCACGCTACACCGGCGTGCGCAACACCGCGGCTTTTCCGGATCCTAACCCTCGCCGCGTGTTCATTCGATGGCTTACCGGGGCTTGCGGGGGTCTGGTCCACGCGAAGAATTGCGGTCTACCTAGCAAGGTTGTCAGCGCATTCGGATGCTGCATCAGACAATCCTGACCACAAGCACCCAACACCGTGTGACCTTCGGTGCCGTCGGGATTCCCCCCGGAAATAGGTCCGGTCTATAGTTGACACTCTTCACCACGCGGCGCGAGCCGCCGGATGAAGTGGCCCCGGTTCTTCGGACAGCACGCTCTGTAGATAGGCGGGCTCCCTGAGCGATCTTTCGCTCACCACCACTGAGCCCCTCATGTCCCGTCGTCCCCGTCGGAATCACTCCCCCGCCTTCAAGGCGAAGGTCGCGCTCGCGGCGCTGAAAGGCGAGGCCACCATGGCCGCGCTCGCCAAGCGCTTCGACCTGCACGCCCATCAGATCACGCCGTGGCGCGAGCAGCTGCTCGCCGGCGCCGGCGAGGTCGTCGCGGCCGGCGGCAAGCCCGCCGCCCCGCCCGTCGATGTCACCGCGCTGCACGCGAAGAGCGGCGAGATCACCTTGGAGAACGATTTTTTTAGAACGTGCGCTCGCCAAGGCCGGGTGGCGAGGGGGCTTCACCGCCAAGAAATGATCGACCGGACCCATGCGCTGCCGATCGCGCGACAGGCCGTCGCGCTCGGCATCCGTCGCAGCGGCATCTACTACACGCCGGCCCCGCCCGCCGAGGCGGACCTCGTGCTCATGCGACGCCTCGACGCGCTCCACCTCGAGATGCCCTGGTGGGGCGCTCGCGGCCTGCGCCGGATGCTCGCCCCCGAGTTTCCCGGCGTGGGTCGTCGGCACATCGCGACGCTGATGCGGAAGATGGGCCTCGCCGCGGCGCCGCCGCAGCCGGGCACGAGCAAGCGGCATCGGGCGCATCCCGTCTTCCCGCATCTCCTGCGGCATCTGCCGATCACGCGACCGAATCACGTCTGGGCAATGGACATCACGTACATCCCGATGGCGCGCGGCTTCGTGTACCTCGCGGCCGTCCTCGACTGGGCGAGTCGCAAGGTGCTGAGCTGGCGCGTGTCGACGACGATGGACCGTCGCTTCTGCCTCGACGCGGTCGAGGAGGCCATCGACACGTACGGCACGCCGGAGATCTTCAACACGGAGCAGGGCAGTCAAGTCACGAGCGCCGACTTCACGGGCCTGCTCACCGCGCACGGCATCCGCATCAGAATGGACGGCCAGGGCTGCTGGCGCGACAACATTTTCGTCGAGCGGCCCTGGCGCACGCTCAAGTACGAAGAGGTCTATCTCCGCGCGTACGACGCGGTGTCCGAGGCCCGGACCAGCCTCGGCCGCTACCTCACGCTCTACAACACGCGTCGTCGGCACTCCAGCCTCGCGGATCGCACCCCCGACGACGCATACTTCCTCACCCTGCGGTCGCCACTTCGGGTGGCCGCCTAACCGCCCGCCGGTCTATAGAGCGACGCCGCTTTTGCTGTCCGATATAGCGAAGCCGTTTCTCTGGCGGCTTGGTCACCGGGGAACCGGATCGCGCACTCGACGATACCAGGGAGCTCGCACCACCATCGACCATCAGCACACATCGGAGAGACCGTGACCGTCGCACGTTTCCGTACCATCGCCCTCGCCTCGCTCGCGCTCGCGGGCACAGCCGGCGCGCAGCAGCCCATGCAGGACAAGATGATGAAGGACGACAAGGGGATGATGATGCACGAGACCGTGACCTACACGGTCGTCCTCAAGGGCCGCTGGACCGCAGCCAACTTCCCGCACGAGTATCCGGCTGGCGCGCATTTCTCCGGTCTCATCGGCGCTACGCACAGCGAGGGTTACGCGCTCTTCAGCGAAGGCGCGATGCCGAGCGCCGGGCTCGAGCGTCTCTCGGAGACCGGCCGGCACATGCCGCTCGACGCCGAGATCCGCGCGGCGATCGCCACAGGCCGCGCCGGCAAGCTCGTCGAGTCCGGCCCGCTCAAGGACTTCGGCGATTCGGTCGTCACCACCATCACGGTCGACGCCAAGTTCCCGCTCGTCTCGCTCGTCGCGATGATCGCACCGAGCCCGGACTGGTTCGCCGGCGTCGCGTCGGTGGATCTGCGTGACATGGGCAGCTGGGCGACCAGCAGGACCGTCGAGCTCGTCGCCTACGATTCCGGCGGTGACGACGGCACCACGTACACTGCGCCCGACAAGGACACAGCCCCAAAGCGCGCGACCATGCTCGCGACCTCGCGGCACTTCGCGCCCAACGGCAAGGCGTTGCCGGTCGCGACGGTGACCTTCGTTCGCAAGTAGATCCGGTCGCAGACGGCAGACGGCAGACGGCAGACGGCAGACGGTAGACGGCAGACGGCAGACGGCAGACGGCAGACGGTAGCCGGCAGTGG
>JBJXGK010000073.1:0-2776 GCA_046153705.1 Gemmatimonadaceae bacterium | reverse complement strand
GCCTTCGCCGAGGTCTCGGCGAGGGTGTCGAGGTGTTCGACCATCATCAGCTGGAACGCTTCCTTGGCCCCGCCGGCTGCGGCGACGAGTTCCTTCATGGCCTCGGCCTTGCGGGACATGATCTCGTATTGACCACGCGCCTCGGCTTCGAGCTTCACGAAGATCGCGCGCGCCTCGGCTTCCGCGCCGATGCGGATGCTCTCCGCGGCGGCCTCGGCCTCGACGATCGTGGTCGCCTTCGCGGCCTTCGCCGTGGCCTCGTACTTCGCGCGCTGCTCCGCTTCCACCCGTTCAGCGTCGGCGATGGCCGCACGCGCCATGGCGCGGAAGCCGGCTTCCTGCACGGCGGCCTCAGCCTCACGCTTCTTGGTCTCCGAGATCTGGTACGCCTCGGCCTCGCGCACCTGCAGTGTGGCGCGCGTGGTGGCGACCAGCGCCTGTGACGTCGCTTCGCCTTCGATCGCCTTGGCTTCCGCGTCGGCAACTGCGACGCGACGGGCGCGTTCGGCGTCCTTGATCTGTGCGTCGCGCTCGAACGCCGCCTTCTGTTCTCCGACCTGCTGTTCCTTGTCGAGTTCGGCCATGCGCACCGCCTGCGTACGCTCGGCTTCCTTGATCATCGCATCGCGCTGCAACGCGGCGGTCTGCTCACCGACGCGCTGCTCCTTCTCCATCTCGGCCAGGCGCACGAGTTTGTCGCGGTCGGCCTCACGGATGCCGATCTCACGGAACTTGACCGCACTCGCGACCTGCACCGAGCGCTCGCGCTCGGCTTCGGCCACGCGCACTTCGCCGAGCTTCTCCTGATCGGCCACGTCGCCGCGCGCCTGCTGCACGGCCATCGCCGCGGCCTTCTTGCCGATCGCCTCGATGTAACCGGAATCGTCCTTGAGGTCCGTGATGTTCACGTTGATCAGCACGAGCCCGATCTTCTTGAGTTCCGGCTCGAGCGACGTGAGGATGCGGTGCAGAAAGCCTTCGCGGTCGCGGTTGATCTGCTCGATGTTCATCGAGGCGATCACCTGACGCAGCTGGCCGAAGATGATGTCCTGCGCCTGCCGCTTGATCTGGTCGTGCGAGAGGCCGAGCAGGCGCACGGCGGCGTTCTGCCGAACTTCCGATTCGATACCGATCGCGACCGTGAAGACCGACGGCACGGCCACGCGGATGTTCTCCAGCGAAAGCGCATCCTTGAGCGGGATGTCGATCTGGATGGGCTCGAGCGAGAGATAGGCGTACTCCTGGATCACCGGCCACACGAACGCGCCGCCGCCGGAGATGCACTTGGCGGCTCCGTCACCGCCGACGCGGCCCGAGATCACCAGCACCCGGTTGGCCGGGCAGCGGCGGTAGCGCGAAACGAAGAGCACGACGATGCCGGCGACGACCAGCGCGCCGACGACCGGACCGACGATGCTGACCAACGGGATGTTGTCCAGGATCGCGGTGTCGAGCTGGAACAGGGCGCTACCGAACATTATTGCGGTTCCTCGAGAAGGGGGGAGCTGCGACTGACGATGACGGTGTCGGACGAAAGCGTGTCGATCACGGTGACGACTTCACCCGTGGCGAGGTCGCCGTCGGCGGTGACGGCGTTGAGTTCGAGCAGCCGCGCGTGCGCCGTGAGATGGACCTTCCCCTCGCCACGCCGTCCGCCCGGGATGCTGAGGTACACCGTCGCCGGGAGGCCTACGGTGGAGGAGATCTCGAAGCTCTTGTCGACCTCGAGTCGCTTCATGGTGCGCATGACCGTCGCCACCGCGATCGCCGCGGCAAGGCCAGCGACCAACCCGACGGGGAGCGCGATCCACCCCGGCAGGCCAGCCCGCATCATCACGAGACCCACGAGGCCGACCGCCGAGGCCGCGGCGGACAGCGCGCGGACCGTCAGGAGATCGAGCCCGTCGGCTGCGTCGGCGTCGTCGAGGAGCCCCTCCCCGTCGGCGCCAACGAGTCCGAGCACGAACTGCAGCGTGAGGACCAACACGCCCATCACCAGCAGCGTCAGGAAGAAGGTCGTCATCGTGAGTGGGAAGGAGGTGCTTGAATTCTGTGTCCGGTAACGGGGCGGGGCTAGCGGCTGTCAGTCCGGCAGGGCGCTGGCAGCCACTTGACGCCGGCGCGCGACGCCCTGTGGCGGGAACCGGGCGAGGCTACCGATGCGGAGCCGTGACCCGCTGCTGTGCGGCGCGGACCTGGGCCTGCGCCGTGGCGATCGCCGCCTTCGTGGCCTTGCTTGAACCGCCCACTTCGAGGTCGTCGAACGCGGCGAGCGACTTGATATAGTAGTCCGCCCAGGTGTCGAGGATGTCGAGCTCGGTCGACTTGGCGCCGCCCTTCGCCACCGCCTCGGCGCTCAGCTTCGCTTCGACGTCGAGACGCGCCACTGCGGCGCGGCCGACCTCTGCGATGAGCGCACGGGTATCGTCGCCGCTGGCCGAGGCGAGCGTAAGCGCGGTGACCAACGCCGTCACGCCGACGTTGCGCAGCTCATCGCGCGAGACCATATCGACCCGGTCGCCGTCGGTGTGGTAGAACTCGTCGGTGAAGTGCCAGAGCAGCAGCCCTGGCTTCTTGGCGCTCAAGAACGGCGTGTGGTCACTGCCGCCTTCGAACGGATTCGTGCGCACCACCCAGCCGTTGGTCGCGGCGTGTTCGAGCGCGCGGTTCAGCACGACGTCATTGAAGTAGTGCGGCATCAGCGCGGACTTCTCGATGGGCCGCCCGCCCCACTCGGAGTGCTTCTCCTCGCCCCGCGTCCAGATCGCCGAGGGGT
>JBJXGK010000070.1:0-11680 GCA_046153705.1 Gemmatimonadaceae bacterium | reverse complement strand
CAGCGGCGAGTGGTTACCGCCGAGCCGGCTCGGATCGACACCTGGAGGAGAGACGGAGAGCCCGAACATCAGCCCGGGGACCTTCTCCTGGAAGCGGGAGAAGTCCTCGGCCGGCATCGACGGTACGGCGATGCTGACCTTCGCGTCACCCACCGTGCGCCGCAACACGGGTCCGATGAAATCGGCGAGGCCGCCGTCGTTGACCGTGACCGGGTATCCCTCGATGATCGTCACTTCAGCCTTTGCGCCGGCGGCTTCGGCGATCTTCTCCGCCGTGCGACGCACGCGCGCGTGCACGTCGAGCCGCATCGCGGGGCTGAGTGCGCGGATCGTGCCGATCATCACTGCCGTGTCGGGGATGATGTTCTCGCGCAGACCGCCGTCGAACGCGCCGACCGTGACCACCAGCGGCGCTGAGGCGAGATCGACTTGCCGACTCACGATGGTCTGCAGTCCGAGAAGGATCTGCGCACCGACCACGAGCGGGTCCACGCCCGCGGATGGCATGGCACCGTGGGCCTGCCTGCCACGAACGACGATGCGGAAGTTGTCGGTGCTCGCCTGCGCGGGCCCGCCGCGATACTCCACGCGGCCGAGCGGCCCTGCGTGCACGTGCAGCGCGAAGATCGCGTCCACGCTTGGGTTGCTGAGTACCCCGTCACGGATCATCGGACCGGCGCCACCCACCGGAGGGCCTTCCTCAGCAGGCTGGAACACGAACTTCACCGTGCCCGCGAGCTGAGCGCGCATGCCGGCGAGCACCTCGGCGGTGCCCATGAGGATGGCTACATGCATGTCGTGACCGCAGGCGTGCATCACGCCGGTCTCGGCGCCGTTGTAGACCGTGCGCACGGTGCTCTTGTATGGCACGTCGGCGAGTTCGGTCACGCGGAGGGCGTCCATGTCGGCGCGCAGTGCGACGACTGGACCCGGGCGTCCGCCGGTGAGCGTGCCGACCACACCGTTCCCGCCGACGCCCGTCCGCACCTCGATGCCGAGCTTCTTGAGATGCGCCGCGACCAACGCGGCTGTGCGCGTCTCGCGGAAGGAGAGTTCGGGATTTCTATGGATGTCGTGCCGCCATTCGGTCATCTGAGGGGCGATGGCCCTGGCGCGCCTATCGATCTCGGCGAGCAGCGGATCCGGGCGCTGAGCGACCACGGGACTCGCCGACATGAGCAGCGCGGTGAACAGGAGGACCTTTCGGTGAGCGGCGCGCATAGGGGTGGCGCAATGGCCAGTCTGGAGAGTCTCCTCAATCTGCGGCAAGGTCCGCATCCCGGCCAACTGCCGCTAGATTTCGGAATCCCTCCTCCCGCGAGACTGCCATGGGTGTCCGTTCGTCCGCTACCGCACTTCTCACCGCTGTCGCCGTCGCCACGCCGCTCGCGCAGTCCTGCGTGGCACAGGACGGCCTCCATCGCACGGCGCTGCAGGACTTCAGTGTCGTGACCGTCACCGAGGGACTCAAGGGTCCCTGGGCCATGTCGTTCCTGCCGAGTGGCGATCTGCTGGTGACGGAGAAAGGCGGCACGCTGCGCATCGTGCGCGGTGGCAAGCTGCTGCCGACGCCGGTCGCCGGTGTACCGGCCGTGCGCGCAGCCGGTCAGGGCGGACTGCTCGACGTGATCCCGCATCCGCAGTTCGCGACCAACAGGTTCATCTACCTCTCCTTCGCCAAGCCAAGCGCCGATGGTGCGCAGAGCACCACGGCGATCGTGCGCGCGAAGTTCGAGAACGACGGTCTTAGCGATGTGAAGGAGATCTTCGAAGCGAAGATGTGGTCTGCCGGCCGCGGACACTATGGCTCGCGCATGGCGTTCGACAAGGACGGTTTCCTTTTCATCACACTCGGCGACCGTCAGGTGCCGTCGACTGGTGACTTGGAGAAGCATCCGTCGCAGGACCTCACCACGCATCACGGCAAGGTCGTGCGACTGAAGGACGACGGCAGCGTGCCCGCCGACAATCCGTTCGTGAACACGCCGGGTGCACTGCCCGAGATCTGGAGCTACGGACATCGCAGTGTGCAGGGCATCGCGGTGCACCCCACCACCAATGCGCTGTGGACCAATGAACACGGCCCGCAGGGCGGCGATGAACTCAATCTCACAGAGGCCGGGAAGAACTACGGTTGGCCGGTGATCGGCTACGGCGTGAACTACGGCTCGGGCTCGGCGATCCATAGCAGCACCACGCGCCGCGGCATGGAGCAGCCGGTGAACGTGTGGGTGCCGTCGATCGCGGTATCCACGATCGTGATCTACACCGGTGACAAGTACCCTGGCTGGAAGGGCAACTTCTTCATCGGCGGCATGGTGGGACAGCGCATCGTGCGTCTCACGATGGACGGCGACAAGGTCACGAACATCGAGAACATGCTGCAGGGAATGGGGCGCGTCCGCGCGCTGCGTCAGGGCCCCGACGGCTATCTCTACGCGATGCTCGAAGAGGCTGGCAAGATCGTACGGCTCGAACCTGTGAAGCGCAGCTAGCGGGTGAACCGCCTCTTCTCCCGCGGGCAGGTCCCTCGGCGCCCACCACCGAGCGCCGAGGACCTGTACACGGGACCGATACGCGGCGAGCTCCTCGGCGCCGAACGTCTTGCAGAGCGCGCCAGAGCGTTGGCTCGCGCACAACAATCGATCACCGAGCGGCGACGTCGCCGCTATCGCGAGCGCCCCGCGCGGCTGCTCATCCGACTGGCGCAAACGCGGCGGATCCTCGACGAGGCGAACGAACGCCTCACCGCCGCCGCTGCACACGGCACAGACATCGGTCCCGCCGGCGACTGGCTTCTCGACAACTTCCACGTGATCCGCGAACAGGCGGGCCAGGTACGCGAGAGCCTCCCCGCGGGGTACTTCCGTGAGCTTCCACTGCTCACGCACGGAGCGCTGGCGGAGTATCCGCGCATCTACGAAATCGCGATCACGCTGATCTCGCACTCCGAAGCCCGCATCGACCTCGACAACGTCGACGTGTTCGTCGGAGCGTACCAGGAGCAGCTCGACCTCTCGCTCGGCGAGCTCTGGGCAATTCCTGCGATGCTGCGACTCGGTCTGCTCGAGAGTGTCCGCCGGATGACACTGCGCACGCTGCAGCGACTCGACGAAGTGGAGGCCGCCGATGCGTGGACCGGGCGCATCCTCGGCGAGGGCGCGTTGGGTACCGATGCGATGCACGGGGCCCTCGCGGCGTTCGTCGAAGCGGGACATCCGCTCACGCCGACGTTCGTCTCGCGCTTGTTGCAGCAGCTGCGCGCGTCCGCCGGCGCGGTGCCGCCGCTGGTGGGGATCGAGCACTGGCTCGCCGAGGAGGGGATGGGACCGACTGAAGCCTCGTCGCGCGCGGCGGAGCGGCTCGCCCTCACGACGCTCGTGATGGCGAATAGCATCATGAGCCTGCGCAACATCGGGCCGCGCGACTGGCGGCAGTTCGTGGAGCACCAGAGCGTGGTCGACCGTACCCTGCGCGAGGACCCGAGCGGCGACTACGCGCACATGACGTTTGCGACGCGCGATAGCTACCGCCACGCGGTCGAACGGATGGCGCGCGACAGCGACGTGGGGGAACGCGAGGTCGCTGAGCGCGTGGTCCGCCATGCGCAGCATGTGCAGGGCACGCCGCGCCAACGGCACATCGGCTACTGGCTGGTCGATGACGGCGTGACGACGTTCGAGGACACCCTCGACTACCGACCACCGCCGGCGCTCCGCGCTCGGCGCTGGTTACGGGACCACCCCAATCTCGTGTACGGCGGCGGGATCGCGGTGGGCACGGCTCTCGCGCTCTCGTTCCTGCTCGCCGCATCCGGGCCGCTCGCGCGCGTGCAGTGGTTGCCTGTGGCGTTCGTCGGATTCCTCCTCGCGTTCGACATCGCGGTGAACGTGATGGGGCAGTTGGTGACGACGTTCCTGCCGCCGAACCTCCTTCCTCGACTCGACTTCGCGAAGGAGGGAGTGCCCGCGAGCAGCCGGACGGCGGTGGTGATCCCAACGATCTTCGGGAGTGTCGCCGCGGTGGAGGCGGCGCTGAGCGGTCTTGAAGTGCAGTTCCTGGCGAACCGAGGAGCGCACTTGCACTACGCCTTGCTGAGCGACGACACCGACGCGCCGACACGCACGTGCGAGCGCGACGGCCCGATCATCGCGGCCGCACGTCGCGGCATCGAGTCGCTCAACGCGCGGTATGCTCCTGCCACGTCCGACGCCTTCTATCTGTTCCATCGCGACCGACAGTGGAACCCGCAGGAAGGCGTCTGGATGGGGTGGGAACGCAAACGCGGCAAACTCGCCGAGTTCAACCGGTTCCTGCGGAACGAAACCTCGTCCCACTTCGCCGTCATCGTGGGCGACGTCGCGGCGATCCGCGCGTCACGGTACGTGATCACGCTCGACGCCGACACCGTACTGCCGCCGGACGAGGCGGCGGCACTCATCGGGACGATCGCCCACCCGCTCAACCGTCCGGTATTCGATCCGGTACGTAGCCGTATCGTCGAAGGGTTCGGCATCCTCCAGCCGCGCGTCGGGATCTCGCTCGAAAGCGCACAGCGGTCGCGGTTCGCCGCGGTGCATTCAGGACATCCCGGTGTGGATCCGTACACGACCGCGGTCTCCGACGTCTATCAGGACCTGTACGGTGAAGGGAGCTACATCGGCAAAGGCATCTACGACGTCGATCTCTTCGAGACGGCGACGCACGGTCGGTTCCCCGAGAACACGCTGCTCTCGCACGACCTCATCGAAGGCAACTATGCGCGCGCCGGTCTCGTCACGGACCTCACGGTCTTCGACGACTACCCGGCGCACTATCTCACGTTCTGGCGTCGGCGGCATCGCTGGATCCGCGGCGACTGGCAGTTGCTGCGCTGGCTCACGCGCACCGTGCCGGGGCCATCCGGTCCGGAGCGCAATCGACTGTCGTTGTTGGCGCGGTGGAAGATCCTCGACAACCTGCGCCGCAGCCTCGTCGAACTCGCGCTGCTCGTGTTCCTCGTGCTCGGTTGGACGCTCCTGCCCGACCTCGCGTGGCGATGGACGACCCTCGGCCTGCTCGCGGCCGCTGCGCCGTGGATCGTCGCGATGGGCATCGCGCTCGTCGCCCCGTCGCGGGACAAGTCGATTCGCGTGTACTACGCTGCCGTCTGGCGCGACGCGATCACCAGCGTCCAGCAGCTGTCGCTCACCGTGGTGTTCTTGCCGCAGCAGGCTTGGCTCGCCGCCGACGCGATCTCGCGGACGTTGTGGCGACTCGCGGTCTCGCGACGGCGCTTGCTCGAGTGGCAGCCCGCGGCCCTCGCGGAGCAGACGACCCACCGGTCGCTGTCGCACTTCTGGCGGACGATGTGGCCGGCCGTCGCGGTGCCGGTCCTCGGATTCGTGTGGCTGCTGCGATCGGGTGATGAGGTGGGGGCGGTAACATCGACCGCGCCGCTGTACCCCGTCGCATTGCTCGTCGCGCTCTGGTGCACGGCTCCGTTCGTCGCGTACGCCATGAGCCGGCCGCACGATCGGCGTCGGGAACCCTTCACCGACGCCGATCGCGAGACCACACGGCGTTACGCTCGCGACCACTGGGCATTCTTCGACACCTTCGCCACCGAAGCGACCGGCTGGCTCACGCCGGACAACGTGCAGGAGGATCCGGAGCGGGTCGTCGCGATGCGCACCTCGCCGACAAACATCGGTCTGCACTTGCTCGCCACCGTGAGTGCGCACGATCTCGGGTTCATCGCGCTCACGGAGATGGTCGAGCGGCTCGAGCGCACCATGCAACGCGTCACCGCGCTGCCGCGGTTCCGGGGCCACCTGTTCAACTGGTACGCGCTGCCGGGAGGCACGGTCCTCGAACCCGCGTACGTCTCGACCGTCGATAGCGGGAACCTCGCCGGCCATCTCATCGCACTGCGCCAGGCCTGCCGCGGATTGGCCTCGCGTCCGCACCCGGAGGCCCGCGCGGTCGCGGCGCGACTGGAGTCCCTCGCGCAGAACGCCGAGACATTGGCGCTCGGCATGGACTTCGCCTTCCTGTTCGATCCGGCGGTGAAGTTGTTCCGCATCGGATATACAACCAGCACACATCAGTACGACGCCGCCACCTACGACCTCCTCGCATCGGAGGCCCGCCTCGCGAGTTTCATCGCGATCGCGAAGCATGATGTCGGACCGGAGCACTGGTTCCACCTCGGGCGCGGGCTGACGCGCACGGATGGCCACGCGGCGCTGGTCTCGTGGAGCGGCTCGATGTTCGAGTACCTCATGCCGCTCCTCGTCATGCGGGCGTTCCACGACACGCTACTCGGTCGCACCTACGAAGGCGCACTTGCGCGACAGATCGGCTACGCCGCCGCTCGCGGGGTCCCGTGGGGCGTGAGCGAGAGCGCCTACAACGTGCGCGACCGGCATCTCACCTACCAGTACCGCGCGTTCGGCGTGCCGGACCTCGCGCTGCAACGGGGGCTGGCCGACGACCTCGTAGTGGCGCCGTATGCCTCCGCGCTCGCGATGGCGATCGATCCCGGGTGTGCGATCGCGAACCTCACGTTGCTCGAGTCGATGGGCGCCTATGGAGCGTTCGGCTTCGTCGATGCACTCGACTGGACGCGACCGAGCGGTGACCGTGCCTACGCGGTGGTACGCTGTCACATGTCGCATCATATTGGCATGTCGCTGGTGGCCTTCACCAATGCGCTGCTGGACGACGTGTGGCAAGAGCGCTTCCACGCCGACCCGATGGTGCGCGCGGCCTCGCTGTTGCTCGACGAGCGCGTACCGCGCCGTTTGGAGTTCCAGCAGCCGCAGCGCGTGGTGCTCGCTGAACCCAAGGCTGAGGTGCTCGACCGCCCGGTCGTGCGTGAGTACGAGACGGTCGATACGTTGCGCCCGCATGTCGCCTTGCTCGGTCACGCCCCCTTGACTGTGATGGTCACGCACGCCGGCGGCGGCTACAGTCGTTGTGAAGGGCTCGCCGTCACGCGATGGCGCTCCGACGGCACCCGCGACGACACGGGGCAGTTCTGTTACGTGCGCGATTG
The DNA here is from genome assembly GCA_046153705.1 of Gemmatimonadaceae bacterium. Taxonomy (GTDB): domain Bacteria; phylum Gemmatimonadota; class Gemmatimonadetes; order Gemmatimonadales; family Gemmatimonadaceae; genus Pseudogemmatithrix. The sequence continues at coordinate 4,641 of JBJXGK010000070.1, read as the reverse complement.
CACCACAGGGCGCGTGTGGTCATCCGGGCATCAGCCCACGGGAACCCTCGCGACCCGATACCGCGCACAGCTCGCCACCGACCGCGTGACGATCGATCGCAGCGATGGCGTGATCGACACCCGTACCGAAATCGTCGTCGCACCGGAGGACTCGGCCGAGATCCGTCGCGTGACGCTCACCAATACCGGGAACACGACGCACGAAGTCGAGCTGACGAGCTATGGCGAGATCGTGCTCGCGCCGCACGCGGCCGACCGCGCCCATCCGGCCTTCGGCAACTTGTTTGTGGAGACCGAGTGGCATGCGTGGTGCAATGCGCTGACCGCGCGTCGTCGCCCGCGTTCGTCCACCGATGCACCGGTGTGGTGCGCCCACGTGGTAGACGCCGGTCCGCAGCGCATCGGGGCACTCTCCTTCGAGAGCGATCGCAGCCGCTTCATCGGCCGTGGTCGGACACTTCGTGACCCCGTCGCCCTCGATGACGGCGCAACACTCTCGGGCACCACCGGCGCAGTGCTCGACCCCATCTTCGCCATCCGTGTGCGCCTCCGCCTGGCCCCCGGCGCCTCGGAGTCCGTGGCATTCACGACCATCGTCGCCGCGACCCGTGAGCGCTTGTTCGCGCTCGCGGACCGGTACCACAGCACCCACGCCGCGCAGCGCGCGCTCGATCTCGCGTGGACCTCCACCCGGGTCGAACTCCGTGAACTCGGGATCTCGCCCTCGGACGCGGCGGCGTATCAGGAACTCGCCGGCTACATCCTCTTCCCCGACGGCGTCACGCGGCTACCGCACCCTGCGGCGGCGCAGAACCAGGGATGGCAGCAGATCCTCTGGGCGCACGGGATCTCCGGCGATGCCCCACTCGTGTTCGCGACCATCGATGCGCCCGACGGGCTCGCATCGCTGCACTCGCTGCTGACCGCCCATCGCTACTGGCACCTCCGCGGCGTCCAGGTCGACCTGCTCGTCGTCTGCGACGAACCGCAGAGTTACCAGCAGAACCTGCGCGAACGCATCCTCGCCCTTATGCTCGCGACCGGTGGCTCGGCCGTGCTCGATGCACCTGGTGGCGTACAGCTCCGCAATCGGTCAGCGCTCGGCACGGCGGATCTCGAGACCATCACCGCCCTCGCGCACTTGCGCATCACCTGCGATGGGCGCCCGCTGGCGCGCATGGTCGCGGACGTCGTGCGCAACACGGGCGCGCCCGAGTCGACTGCGGTGCGGGTGACACGGGGCGCCGGACGAGACACTGCCCCGGAGACGGTGACACCCACGCCGATACCGCGCGTCGATCCGACGGCGCCCTCGCTCCCAGCCGGCGGGGTCGACCCCGAGTTGCGGTTCGCCACGCCGTTCGGCGGCATGACCGCCGACGATCGCTATCGCATCGCCGTACGTGGCGATCATCTGCCACCGGCACCGTGGGCCAACGTGATCGCCAACGCGCGCGGCGGATTCGTCGTGACGGAGCGCGGCGGCGGCTTCACGTGGGCGTCGAGCAGCTACTTCTTCCGACTGACGCCGTGGTTCAACGATCCGGTGAGTGATCCGGTGGGCGACGCTCTTTACCTGCGCGATGAGGACTCGGGCGAGTTCTGGAGCGCCACACCGGCCCCGGTGCACCGCGACATCGCCTTCACAGTGGAGCACGGCGCAGGACGCAGCACGTTCGCGCACGAATACCGCGGTATCCTCGCGCAACTCACCCTGGGTGTCGCGGGGGACGATCCCGTTAAGCTCTCGCTCTTGCAGGTCACCAACCAGTCCGCGCGGACGCGCCGACTGTCGCTCACCTCGTATGTCGAGTGGACGCTCGGCACACATCGAGAACTCACGCAGCATCGGGTGCGCACCCGGTTCGAGGACGCACACGGTGCGGTGCTCGCCGACAACCCGTTCGATCCCGTGTTCGCCTCATGGGTGGCATTCTCGGCGATGAGCGGGGTGGTGTCCTCCCACACCGGCGATCGCCGCGAGTTCATCGGACGGAACGGCAGCCTCGCCGACCCGTCCGCGCTGCATAGCGGCGACCTCAGCGGACGCGCCGGCTCCGGAGTCGATCCCTGCGCGGCCCTGCGCAGCACCTTCGTACTCGCGCCGGGTGAGAGCACAACTATCGTCGTGCTGCTCGGCGCTGCGCCGGACGACGCGAGCGCCCAGGCGCTACTCGCACAACATCGCGACGTGGACGCCGCGCGCACGGCCATGGGGGCGAGTACCGCCGAGTGGGATCGGCGACTCAGCGTGGTCACCATCCGGACACCGGTCCCGAGCTTCGATGCGATCGTGAACCGATGGACGCTGTATCAGACACTCGCCTGTCGTATGTGGGCCCGCGCGGCGACTTATCAGAGCAGTGGTGCGTTCGGCTTCCGCGACCAACTGCAAGACGCGATGGCGCTGGTATACGCCGAGCCAGGACTCGCGCGCGCCCATCTGCTGCGCGCCGCCGCACGCCAATTCGCCGAGGGCGACGTACAGCATTGGTGGCACCCCGAGACCGGTCGCGGTGTGCGCACGCGGTTCTCCGACGACCTCGCGTGGCTGCCGTACGTCGTCGAGCATTACGTCCGCGTCACCGGGGACATCGGCGTGCTCGATGAGAGTGTGCCGTATCTCGAGATGCGCGCGCTGGGCCCCGACGAGCACGAGGTCTACGATCTGCCCTCCGAGAGCGCCGACCACTCGAGCCTGTACGAACATTGCCGTCGCGCACTGGCTCGCGCGATGACCGCGGGGACGCATGGGCTCCCCCTCATCGGGACGGGCGACTGGAACGACGGCTTCAGTCGCGTCGGCAAGGATGGGCTTGGTGAGAGTGTCTGGCTCGGCTGGTTCCTCATCGCAACCGCACGCGCGTTCGCACCGCTGGCCGATGGGCGCCACGATCCGCAGACGGCGCACCATCTGCGCAGTCGAGCTGATGGCTACGCGCGTGCGATCGAAGCCGACGGGTGGGATGGCGCCTGGTATCGCCGCGGGTACTTTGACGACGGTACCCCACTGGGGTCCGACACCCAGGACGAGTGCCGGATCGACTCGATCGCACAGAGTTGGAGCGTGATCTCCGACGCGGGCGCGGCGGCGCGCCGTGGAGACGCCATGCGCTCGCTCGAGTATCATCTCGTGGACATCGACGCGCGCGTGATCCGCCTGCTCACCCCCCCGTTCGACCGCACCGCACACGACCCGGGCTATATCAAGGGCTACCTGCCGGGTGTGCGCGAGAACGGCGCCCAATACACCCATGCGGCGCTCTGGGCGGTGATGGCGGCTGCGCGCAACGGCGAGAGTGAACGCGCGTTGCTCTGGTTCCAGATGCTCAACCCGCTCACGCATACCGACACTGCGGAGGGTGTCTTGACGTATCGAGTGGAGCCGTATGTGGTCGCGGCCGATGTGTACACCATGGCATCATCGCGTGGTCGTGGCGGGTGGACGTGGTACACGGGATCCGCGAGTTGGATGTATCGCGTCGCACTCGAGGAGATCCTTGGCTTCCGAAAGGTGGGCGACGCGTTCTCCGTGCTCCCCTGTGTCCCGGTGTCCTGGCCTGAGTTCACAATCACGTATCGGTTCGGCCGGAGTCACTACGAGATCACGGTCGTCCGTCCCGGCGCGCTGCGCACGCTCGGGGTGCATTTGACGGTGGACGGAGTATTCGTCCCGATCCCCGAGCACGGCGGCTGGCTAGTCCCCTTGTGCGACGACGGCGCCACACATGTGGTCTTGGTCCGCCCGCGCGACAAACCCGCCGTCGACGGATAGCGGATCGCGCGGCGACAAAACACTTTTCGGTCGATGCCTTCACCAATCGATCCCGACGGTCCATACACCGCGCGGCGTCTCCTCGTCGGCGCGGGTGACCACGCCGACATCGCCGCACGCATCGCCGTCGAGCGCCCAGCTCTCGAGGTGCGCGGCGGCGTGCATTCCGAACTCACGCCGGACGACCTCGCGTGGGCCGACACGTACGTAGGCTTCAGACCGCCGCGCTCCGCTGATGCCATGGGCAACGTGCGGTGGGTGCACTGCACCGGCGCGGGCGTCGATGCCTGGCTCGGCACCTCACAGCTCGGCCAAGCGGTGCTCGACCCTTCGATTCGGCTCACGCGGACGAGCGAGTCGTTCGGCCCCGCGATCGCCGAGTGGTCGCTCGCGCGTGTGTTCGCGTTTCAACAACGCCTGCGCGCGCTCGATGCGGCACAGCGCGCCGCCTCGTGGGCGCCGATCGAGTACGCGCGACTCGCCGGCAGTCGCGCGCTGGTCGTCGGTACCGGCGACATCGGCTGTGCGATCGCGCGGGCTTTCGTGGCGCTCGGAGTGGTTGTCACGGGCGTCTCGCGACGCGGCGCCTCGGACGACCCGGCGTTCGTGCGTGTGCATCGCGTGGAACAGCTCTCCGAGCTGGTCGGCGACGCGGACTGGATCGTGCTCGCCGTACCCCACACACAGGCTTCGCGGCATCTGTTCTCTCGGGCGATGATGGCCAAGTGCCGTGGTGCGGTCCTGCTCAACGCCGGGCGTGGCGCGGTCGTGGAGGAGACGGCATTGCCCGAGGCGTTGGACAACGGCTGGCTCAATGGGGCCGCGCTCGACGTGTTCGAGACCGAGCCGCTGCCCGCGACCTCGCC
>JBJXGK010000049.1:0-16526 GCA_046153705.1 Gemmatimonadaceae bacterium | reverse complement strand
CCAGCAGCGTCGACTACTGGGTGCAGGGTGTGGAGGGCGGCTCCGGGCGCACCGTGCAGATCATCGCCACCGCGCCGGGCTTCGACGGCGATACGCTCCTGCTCACGATCTCCGAACCCGAGTTCCGCCTCGCGCGGCTCGGTGCCCCATCACTGCCAGCGAGCGGCGGTGAGGATCCGATCCTCCAGCTGAGCGTGGGCGCACCGCAGCAACTCGGTGGCGCGTTCGTACCGATGGCCGTCAGCGCAGGGCTGCCGGCGCAGGAGTTCACGCTCAGCTCGACGACGACCGCCATCGCGCTGGTCCGGTTCTTCGCCACGGCATCGACCGTCGGTGCGGACCAGGGACCGGCGGCGAGCGTCACGTTCGCTGTGCCGGCCGGTGTGAGCAGCACGTCGGTCGGTGCAGCAGCGAGCCTCCGCATGGCCCGCACGGGGACCGCCGGTGACGCGAGCGTCACGGCGACCGCGACATCGACCGAGTGGGTGTCAAGCGTCGGCTTTGCGACGGCCACGGCGACGTTCACGCCGGTCGGCGTTCCGCGCATCGTCGTGGTCTCGGGGAACAATCAGTCGGTGGAGCTCGCGGAGTTGGCGCCGGATTCGCTCGTGGTCCGTGTGCTCGATGCTGCGGGTCAACCGGTGGCCGGTGTGGCCGTCGACTTCACGGTGAGTGCCAACGGCGGCGTGGTGTCACCGACGAGCGCGACGACGGACGTCAACGGTCGCGCGGCTACGCAGTGGCGTGTGTCGGCTGTCCTCGGCACCTACACCGTCACGGCGAGCCGTGCGGGCTACGGGAGTGCGGTCTTCACCGGTACGGTGATCGCGGGCGCGACGATCAGGCGCGTGGCGGTCACAGTCCCGCGTACAACCATGACCGGCGCGGGCGATTCGTTCCTCGCGACCGCGACGGCCTACAATGCTGCCGACTCGGTGATCACCGGGAGTCCGACGACGTGGTCGAGTTCGGCAGTCGGCGTGCTCACGGTCAGCACGGATGGGCTCGTCACATCCGTCGCCCCGGGCAGCGCCTTTGTCATCGCCGTGATCGGTGGTGCGCGCGACTCGGTGCTGATCACCGTGGTTCAGGCGCTCGACATCGAGCTCGGCGCCCAAGCGTATACTGCGGCCGGTCTCATGAACGCGATCGCCGAGACGTTCGCACCGGCGTCGCAAGCGTACTCGCTTGTCCTGCGATCGTCGGATCCGGCCGTCGCACTGTTGAGCGCGAGCGCGAGTGCCGCCGGCACAGCGTCCATCACGATTCCCATCACGGCGGGCACCGCGTCGTTCAGCTGGTGGGCCCACGGCCTCGAAGGCGCGGGGAACGGCTCGGTGTCCGTCGTGGCGGAGATCAACGGTGTCGAGGTCGACACGGTGCTGGTGACTGTCGTGCCGCCCAAGATGCGGGTCGGCTTCCTCGGGTTGCTTACGCTTCCGGCGACTGGCGGGCGAGATCCCTGGTTTGGCGTGACCCTCGGCGGCGATGTCGTGCCAGGGGGCGAAGGACTCGGTTTCGGTGAGCTCGCGGTCCGGATCGGCGGCAGCGCGCCTTCCTTCACGATGACGAGCAGCAACGCTGCGGTTGCGCAACTGCGCTTCCGCGTCACACCCAACACCTCCGGCGGCGCGCAAGGACCGGCGGCCGCGGTCACGTTCGGAATCCAGCCCGGCTTCTCGAGCACGTTCCTGCCGGGTTACGACTCGGGTGAGCTGCCGTCCATCGAGATGAGCCGTCCGGGTGGCGCGGGCACCGCGACGATGCAGTTGACCGGACCCGCCGGGTACACGCTCGACGGCGGCCTCCCCACCGTCACGACCACGCCGGTGGGTCCGCCGACGATCACGCTCGCACTCGTGAACACGCCGCTGGTCGGTGTGAACGGCACGGCCACTGTGCGCGCGACGCTCGGGCAGCCCGCGCCGCTCGGCGGTCTGAGCGTGACGCTGGTCAGCAGTGACATCAACCGCGCGACGGTGAACGCCCCGGCCACCGTGAACGTCGCATCGGGTGCGAGCATCGCCGACTTCGTCGTCACCGGCGTCAGCACCGGGAACGTCACGTTCACGGCGACGGCGAGTGGCTATGCCGATGGCACGCTCAACGTGGACGTGAGCACCAACACCATCTCGGTGCCGCTCACGCTCAACGTGCCGTTCACGCGGACGGCCTCGCTGCCCATCACGCTCACGCAACCGGCGCCGGTCGGGGGCACGACCCTCAGTGTCGTCTCAGGCGACCCCGCGATCGTGCGCGTGGCCACGCCCACGGTGTTCATCGCCGCCGGTGCGCAGAGCGGCAACGCACAGCTCGAAGGTCTGCAACTGGGCCAGGTCGCGGTGACCGCCTCCGGACCGAACCTCGTCACCGGCACCTCGTCGGTGCGTGTGACCGCGGCGCTCGACATCGTCGAAGCGAACATCAGCATCAACGTCGGCTTCAGCGTTGCGCAGTTCAGCACGCGACTGCTGAGTGGCGGCACGCCGTTCCCCGCACCCGCGGGTGGCATCCCCGTCACCTTCACCTCGCGCAACAGCGCATGCGTCGCAGCCCCGACCGGCGTGAGCGTGGCTGCCGGGCAGAACAGTGTCGTCGCCACGGCGGACTACGGTGGCACGGCCGCGCTCAGCTGCTCCACGTACCTTGTCGCGACCTCGCCGGCGTTCGACGCGGACAGCGTGCTCATCAGCGTCGCGCCGCAGCCCACGTCGTCGTTCAGTGTGTCGGGCACCGTCGGCGCCGGCCTCTCGAAGCAGGCGTCCATCTCGCTGGGCGCGGCGTCGCCGGCTGGCGGCACGCTGGTCACCATCACGACCAGTGACCCCACGCGGATGGTCGTCTCGCCCAACGCCACGACCGTCGGCACCGTGAGCACCCAGTTCACGATCCCGCCAGGGGCCTTCAGCGGCGTCTTCTGGTACTCAGGCATCGAGGCGCAAGGCAATACCACGGCCCAGCTCACCGCAGTCGTGCAGCGTTTCGTGTCACCGCCACCCTCTGCTGTGACCGTACGCCCGCTCGGCATCGAGGCCTCCGGGAGCACGAGCCTCACGACCCTCTCGGGCGATGGCGGCGGCACCGTCTACGTGGGTGAACTCGGCGACCCCGGCCCGAGCCAGACTGTGGCGAGTGAGTCCGTCATTCGCGCCGGCGGTCAGCCCGTCACGGTCACTCTCACGAGCTCGGTGGCTACGGTCTTGGTGCCGGTGGTGGGCGGTATCGCGCAGAACCCCAGCACGGCGACGATCGCGGTCGGGCAGTCGCGCGCGACGTATGGGATCCGTCCACTGACGTCGGGCACGGCACAGATCGCCGCGACGTCGGCGCAAGCGGATACACCTGTGCGCGCGGGCTATCCTGCGATCATCACGGTCACACAGCCTACCACCAGCTTCAGTCTGAGCAGCACCATCGGTGCCGGCCTGTCGAAGCAGGCCTCCATCTCGCTCGAGAGTGCGTCGCCTCCGGGCGGCACGGTGATCACGCTCACGTCGTCGGATCCATCGCGCGTGGTGCTGGCGTCGAACGCATCGACGGTCGGAACCGCCACGGTCGACATCACCGTTCCGGCTGGCAACTTCAGCGCGAGCTTCTGGTTCTCGGGTGTCGAGAACCAAGGTGGGACGACGGCGCAGATCTCCGCCGTCGCCCAAGGTGGTCTGTACGCGTCACCGACACCGGCCACCATCTCCGTGAGGCCGATCGGAGTGGAGGCCTTCGGGACTGTGACTTTGACGACCCTCGGTGGCGACGGGTCCGGCACGGTGTACGTCGGTGAACTCGCCGATCCAGGCCCGAGCCAAGGGGTGTCGGGTGAGTCCGTCATCCGCGCCGGTGGACAGCCCATCGTGGTCACGTTCGCGAGCTCGGCGGCCGGGGTCGTTCTGCCGGTCGTGGGCGGCATCGCGCAGAATCCGAACACGGCGACGATCGCGATCGGTCAGTCACGCGCCAACTATGGTATCCGGCCTGTGTCGTCAGGCACCGCACAGATCGCGGCGACCTCCACGACCGCAGGCGCACCGTCTCGCGCCAACTACCCGGCAACAATCACGGTCACGCAGCCGACCACGTCCTTCAGCATCTCGACCACCGTCGCGGCCGGCCTGGCGAAGCAAGCATCCATCTCGCTGCAGAGCGCGTCGCCGCCGGGCGGCACGGTGATCACGCTCACCTCGTCCGATCCCTCGCGGCTCGTGCTCTCGAGCAATGCCACGACCGTCGGCACCGGCACGCTCGACGTGACCGTGCCCGCAGGCAACTTCAGTGCCTCCTTCTGGTACGCGGGCATCGAGAACCAGAGCGGCACGACGGAGCAGATCACCGGCGTGGTGCAGGGCGGGCTCTACGCCGCGCCGCCCGCAGCGCCCATCACCGTCCGTCCGATGGGCGTCGAGGCATTCGGCAGCGCCACGCTCACGACGCTCGGCGGCGACGGCAGTGGCGTCGTCTATCTCGGCGAACTCACCCCGGCTGGCCCATCGCAAGGTGTGCAGACGGAATCCGTCATTCGCGCCGGTGGACCTTCGGTGACGGTCACACTCACTAGTAGCACGCCGACCGTGGCAGTGCCGGTCGTCGCGGGTGTGGCGGCGTCACCGCGGACCGTGACCATCGATCCCGGTCAGTCGCGCGCCAACTACGGTCTGCGGCCTCTCGTCGCGGGCACTACCACTCTCGTCGCGACTTCGAGCGCTGCGGCGTCACCCGAACGCACCGGGTACCCGGCCACCATCACCGTCTCGTCGCCGAGCAGTTCGTTCGGCCTCGGGACACGTGTCGGCGCGGGACTCATGATCCAGGGGTCGTTCTCGCTCCAGGTCGCCGCACCGGTCGGCGGCATCACCACGACCATCACCTCGTCCGATCCCACCCGACTCTTGCTCGCGCCGAATGCGACGACCGCCGGCGCCGCGTCGATCACCATCACCATCACACAGGGCAACTTCAGCACCTCCTTCTGGGCGATGGGTCTTGAGGATGTCACCGGCAATCCGACGGTGAGTGCGCAGACGCCGGGCTACACCGATGCGACCGCCTCCATCGCGGTCGAACCGATTGGTGTGCAGTGGTTCGGTGCGAGCGCGCTCACCACGCTCGCTGCGGACGGCTCCGGTACCGTGTACCTCGGACCCCTCCTCGGCGTCGTGGGCAATCGCTTCGTGAACCCCGAACAGGTCATCCGCTTCGGCGGTGTCACTCGCAGCATCACCATGACGTCTTCCGACCCCAACGTGGTACTGCCGGTCGTGGGCGGGGTCGCACAGCAGTCCGTGGTCGCGACCATCGAGCCAGGACAGTCGCGCGCGACGGTGAACGTGCGGCCCATCGGAGTGGGGACGGCAACCGTCGCGCCCTCGGCGCCGGGCCTGATCTCCGCCGAGTCGCCGACCGTGCCGCAAGCGGTCACCGTCACCGTGCCGAGGCTGTCGCCGAGCGTTGGCTCCTCAACGCTCGGGTCGGGACTCGCGCAGAGCGCGTCGTTGAGTGTGGAGACCAGCATTCCGGCTGGCGGACGCACGCTCACACTCACGTCGTCCGATCCCTCGCGTGTGCTGCTCGCGCCCAACTCCACCACACTCGGCAGCGGCGTGCTCAACATTCCGATGAACGCGGGAAGCTTCTCTGCGAACTTCGTGGTGATGGCTCTTGAAGGTGTGACGGGGACCGTGTCGGTGTCCGCGACCATCCCCGGCTACCGCGACACGACGTTCACGTTCACGGTGGTGCAGGGCGCAGTGACTCTCAACGGGCCGTCCGCAACACGGACGCTCGCGCAGGGAGATGAAGGCTTCCAAGCGCAGGTCGGCGTGCCAAGCGGCAACACGGTGATCCCGCAGGTCGTCCGCTTCGGCGCGCCGGCCTCGCTGACCGTCACACTCATCAGCAGCGCGCCCAGCATCGGCACGCTCGTGGTGGGCGGTGTGGTCGGCTCACCGGCGACGGTGAGCATCCCGGTCGGTGAGAGCATCTCCACGTTCAGCGAACCGAGCCGCGCGAACTTCCGGCCGCTCAGTGCGGGCAACACCACCGTCACCGCGACGATCCCGGGCTTCCAGCAGCAGGGCAATGCGATCCGGACGGTGACCGTCTCGCCATAGGCGGGCACACGCGCGGCAGCCCGTCGATCGGTTAGCGTTCGGGCGTGCTGCCCGAGCTGAACCTCCAGTCCCCACCCCTCGCGATCGCCTCCGCCGCGCTCGCGGGGTTCGCGGTGGGCATCCTGCCCATCGGCTTGGCCGAGGTGGCTGCGATCGCGATCGGCGCCGTCGCACCCAGCTGGCTCGCGGTGACCATGCTCGTTGTCTTCACCGCGTCGCACGTCGGGTCCAAGTGGATCTGGTACGTGATCGGATCGCTGGCCGAGCGCATCCGGCATCCGATGGCGCTGCGCATGATCGCGCGCACGCGTGAGTTCCTCGAGCGGAATCCGGCCTACGGTCCCTCGACGCTCGCCGCGGGCGCGCTGCTTAGTGTGCCGCCGTTCCATCTCACCGCGATCGCCGCCGGCATCATCCGCCTCCCGGTGGCGCAGTTTCTTCTGATCTGCTTCGGCGGGCGCCTGCTGCGGTTCGGGATACTCGCTTCGGCGCCGACGCTCTGGCGCGCCTGGTCGGGCTGAGCCGCGCGAGTTCGAACCGCGAACTCAGCGCGGCCGCATCAGCCCCTCGAGGAAGAACGCCGCCAGTTCCGCCCTCCCGCCGAGCCCCGACTTCTGATAGACCGCCACCGCGTGTTGACGCACGGTGCGCTCGCTGCGGCCGGTTGCGCCGGCGATCTGCTTGTGCCCGGCGCCACGCAACAACGCGAACGCCACCTCGCGCTCGGTCGGCGTGAGTGCCCAGCGGTCGAACTGCTCGTCGATCGCTGAGCCGAGCCCGTCGAGAGCCGACTCCGCGCGGGCGCGCCACGCATCGCGCTCCGCCTCGCTCGCCTCGACCGCCGCGCGCGATCGTTCGAGCCCTGCGGACGCCGTGCGCCACTGGCGCCACAGGTAGATCGCCAGACTCGCACTCGCCGTCATCAGCGTCAGCTCGATGAGCACGTGCGCCGAAAGCCACGACTCGGGGGCGTCGAGGTAGAGATCGACCGCACCGCCGATCGCGACCGCGGTCAGCACCAGCGCGACGATCGCCTGCACCATACGGTCATCTCGCGACGATTCCATCACAACTCCTTCCGCGGTCGCCGTTTACCCACGCATCCGGCAGATGACGGAGGGCGTTTGCCGTCCCATGGGATCGCCTGACTAGGTCAAACGTCGGATGGTGCGCGTACCCGCCCGGGTCGAATGCTACAGGTGCGGACGCCGGAACCACCGGTGCCTGCCACTCCGACCGAGGTCCGACATGCTCTCCAATCTACTGCCCAACCCACTTCACCCTGCACTCGTGCACCTGCCGATCGCACTCACGGTGCTCGTCCCCATCTTCGCCGTCGGTTCGCTCATCGCGCTCAAGCGCGGGGCGCGTCCCCTGGTGGCATGGGGCATCACCACCGCGCTGCTGGCCGCACTCGCCGGCTCCGCGTGGGTCTCGCTCGAGACGGGCGAGCAGCAGGAAGAGACGGTGGAGTCCGTGGTCCCCGAAGCCGCGTTCGAGACCCACGAGGAATCAGCCGAGGCGTTCCTGCTGCTCTCCGTCGCAGTGCTCGGTGTGGCCGCCGTCGGATTGCTCAAGAACCGGGCGGGTGAAGCCGCACGCTACGTCGCGGCGCTTGGCACACTGGCGCTCGTGGTCGCCGGATATCGTGTGGGCCACTCGGGCGGCGCGCTCGTGTACCAGCACGGTGCGGCCGGTGCTTACACGCAGACCAGTTCGCCGATGGCGCGCGAGACTAATCGGGAAAGATGAACCGGATCGGCATCACGACATACATCGGGACGATCTCGCCTTCGAACATCCCTGGTGTGAAGCGTACGGTCCTCGCGAGGCGGACCGCGGCCGAGTCGGCCGCGGCCACGCCGGACGACGCGAGCAAGGTGTCGGCAGCGACGCCACCATCTTCGGTGATGTGCAGACGGATGCGGATCGCCAGTTCGCGTCCGACGAGCTTCTCGTCCTCCCGCACCAACCCGTCGGCGAAGTCGCCGAGCTTCCGTCGGAATCCCGGCAGGTCGCGCATGGTCGGGGGGACCTCCGTGACCGTCACGTGTTCGAACCCGGCGCCTGGTCCGGACGTGATCACCAGAGCGGTCCGCGTTCGTGCCGTTGCTGCTGATACCGGCCGCAGGTGCGCGCGAATCACTGCACTGAGCGAGTCGCGACGCGCCTGATCCACCAGGAGCGGCACGGCGAACGACACCCGCGGCGTCGAACCCGCTGAATCGGTGATGATGTGCACCACGCGGGCTGCACGGCGGCCGGGCAACGGCGCGTGTGCGGCGAGAGCGGTGCGCAGGGCCGCGGTGTCGGCCAGTTCACCGAGACTCGGAGCCTGGACCGCTTGCGCGACCGATGAGACCGTCGCGGTCAACACCGCGCCCATCAGAGTGACCGCGAGCCATCGCGAAATGCGCATGCGGACAATTCTAAGCGGTTGCGTCGTCCCGGTCACCCTCGCGCAGGCGGCGCGCGATCACGCACACGTGCTCACGCGACTCGCGTATCGCGAACTCCATCGCCAACGCCTCGAACCCGGTGCGAGCGAGTGCGGTGAGCACTCGCTCGATCACGTCGGTGCCATCGTCCGAGTCGGTCGTCGAGAACTCCAGGACCAGGCGGCCATCCGGACGGAGGGCGCGCCCCAGCTCCGAGAGCGCCTGCTCCGGACTCGCCGGGTCGAATCGGTGGCTCGAGAGCAGCACCCGATCCAACGGCGCGACGTCGAGATGCGCCACTGCGCGGGACGACCACACACCGGCGCTTCTCGATTCGTTATGCGATGACACCATCGCCCCGCGGTGTCCTGCCTGCACGAATGAAGAGGATCCCGAGTGTGATCATCCAAATCGGCAGGATCGCATTCTCCACCTCGGCGACCATCGACACCGCCGGCGTCACGTTCCGCCACATCCCGATCAGTCCGGCGAGTGCGGCGGCCGCACCAGCGACGGCGCTCCATCGCGGTAGCAGGCGATCCCGGAGCGAACCCAGCGCGACAGCGAGGAAGAACCCGTTCATGGTCAGCTCCCCGACGAACTCGCCGATGAAGTTGCCAAGGTAGCTATTGAGTCCGTCGAACACCGCGCTGATCGCTGCATGGTGCGCAGCGTCGTTCGACGCCACATACGACTGCGCCAACGCCCACTGGATACTCGGCCAGCGGAAGAGGCCGAGGAGCATGCTCACCGCCGAGATCGTCGCCAGCACGACCGCGGCTCTGGCGGCGGTCGCCGCAGTCGGTCGCAGTAAGGCGTGCGCGCCGAGTCCCGCAGGGATGAGCAGCAGCGGGAGGATCCCGTACAGGCTCCACACCGCGCGTCCTTCACCACCCATGGCGAGTAGCGCGGGGAGGACGTCGGCCGCTTTGCCGTCGAGGACGTCGGGGTACTCGAACTGGACCGCGAGGTACCCGAACACGGCCATGAAGGCGAACGCGGCCACCACCAACGACCAGCCGCCGATGCGCGCGGCTCTCACTTCGCACCGCCGAGGCGCACGTCGAAGCCCACGGTCGGATTCACCCGCACCTCAGCATCGAACGTGGTCAGCACCCCGACGCCGAGTCGGAACGCCGCGCGACGAGTGAAAGGAAGCCGCACGCCGACGTCCGTGAGTACGCCGTTGTCCCAGTCGTCGTCGAGGCTGATCAGCAGGGAAGGGGAGAGATACGGCGTCCATCCCGTGCGGCGCAGGTACGCGGTGGCACCGAGGCGGATGAAATTGGTGTTCTCCCCTTCCGATTGTCCGTCCGCCTTGAGGATCGTCGGATAGAAGCCGCCGTTCACCCCGTAGCGACTGCCGCGCCATTCGAGCCCGGTGGAGGGGTTCCGGAAGACCGTGAGGTAGACGCCGGCATCGCTCGCCGGCGCGGCCGATTGGGCGACGAGTGGCGAGCCCATGGGTGCAGCGGTGACCAACGTGAAAGCGAGGACGGCGGGTGCGAAGAGATTGCGGAGGTTCAGTGGCATCGGAGGGTCCGGTGTGGGGAGGTCGGTCGAGTCGTCGAGCGGGAGGGATCGTCCCGCCCGCACCGGAAACCTCGCAGCAGTGGCGGGTCCTGCCGTTGACGCCACGCGCCAACGGGTTGACGTTTCACGCCATTCTTCCAGGCCTCATTGCATGCGACAGGTGACAGTGGCGGCGTCGGTGATCATCGACCTCGCCATGCAACTCGAGGAGCGCGGCATTCCGCCTGCGACGCTGTGCGCGCGGGCCGGCGTCAGCGACCAGTTCCTTGCGCGGCCCCACGATCGCATCGCCGGCTGGGACACGCATTGCATTTGGACCGCCGCGCTCGCCCTGACCGGGGACCCGCTGCTCGGAATGCACCTGACGGAGCACTACCGAAGCGGGGCCCTCAACATACTTGGCTACGTACTGCTGAACTGTCGCGACGGCGAGGACGTGCTCGACCGACTTCGTCGCTTCGCGTCACTGCTCAATGATGGGCTGACGGTCACGCTCGATCGCACACCCGACCGGGTGAGCGTCCGGATCGATCCGATCGCGGGCCTCGACAACTTCATGCTCACCGACGGCCGCCAAGTGACCGAGACCATGCTCGCCGGTGTCGTGCTCACGCTCCGACGGCTCATCGATCGGCCGTTCATCCCGCTCCGCGTGAGCTTCCGCCATGCGCCGGGCGGCGATGTCGCGGAGTATCATCGGATCTTCGGCACGCTCGTGCGGTTCGGCGACGCCCACGACCGCGTGAGCCTGCGGCTCGATGAGCTGCGTGCCCCCGTCCGCAGTGCAGACCCGACGCTGCTCCCCGTGCTCGAAGCCCACGCGCAGGAGCGGCTGAATGCACTCGAGCGCCATGGCGCGGTGAGCCGCCGCGTGCTCCATGAAGTCGCCCGTCGGCTCAACGGTGCCGCCCCCGAGATCGCCGAGGTCGCATCAGCGCTGGCCATGAGTCCGCGGGCCCTGCAGCGCGCGCTCAAGGAGGAAGGCAGCACCTTTCAGATCATCCTTGATGAAGCACGACGCGCCGTCGCGGAACGCGAGCTCCGTTCGCCCGGTGCCACTGCGGCCGAAGTCGCGCTGCTCCTCGGCTATTCCGAGGCCAGTGCCTTCACGCGTGGTTTCCGTCGATGGACCGGGATGACACCGAGTGCGTGGGCCGCGCGTGAGACTGCCGAGTGAATCGCATCCCCGGCTGGGCCTACGCTGTCGCCGCCCTCGCGCTGCTCGTCCCGCTCGCCCTCGGCGTCTGGAACCGCTGGACGCGCCGCGCAGCACTACGCGCCATGCTGCGCTTCCGCGCCCGTGTCGATCGCTTCAAGCTCACACGTAAGCGCTACATCACCGAAGCCCTGCTCGCTGACGAAGCCATCGCACAGGCCGTGCAAGAACACGCCAAGGAGCACGGCCTCTCGTACGACAAGACCTGGGCGCGCGTGCGCACGTACATCAACGAGATCGTCCCGGCGTTCAATCTCCTGATGTACTACCAGTTCGGGTACGCCGCGTCCAAAGCCTCGCTCAATCTCTTCTACAAGACGTCGGTGAAGGTGCGTGACCCGCAGGCCTTCGAACGGCTGCCGCGCGAGAGCATCGTCATCTATTTGATGAACCATCGTTCCAACGCCGACTACGTGCTCGCGGGCTACGCGCTCGCCGGACAGGTGGCCATCTCGTACGCCGTCGGTGAGTGGGCACGGGTGTTCCCGCTGGAGTACCTGTTCAAGTCGTTCGGCTCGTACTTCATCCGTCGGCGCTATCGCGAACCGCTGTATCACACGGTGCTCGAGCGCTATGTGCAGCTCATCACGCGCAACGGCGTCACGCAGGGACTCTTCCCCGAGGGCGGACTCTCGCGCGACGGCCATCTGCGCTCCGCGAAGATCGGCCTGCTCGACTACATGCTCGGCGTCGCGCGTGAACCCGGCTTCGCCGAACGCATGTACGTCGTGCCGGTCGCCATCAACTACGACCGCGTGCTCGAGGACCGCACGCTGCTGCGCGAACTGCGCGCGACGAGCGGCGGCAGCACCTCGGGCCGCTGGACGCAGTTCCGCGAGGTGCTCAACTACACGGTCTCCAACTTCGGGCGACTCTCCACGCGCCGCTGGAAGCGGTACGGGCGCGCGGCCGTCGTGGTGGGTGACCCCGTGCCGGTCGCCCCGTGGCTCGCCGACGTCGCCGCCGAAGGCACACCGCTCTTCGCGCGCGAGCGCACCGGGCGATTGCAGGAGGTGCAACGCTTCACCGACTCCATGATGCAGCGCATCGGTGCGATCATCCCGGTGACGGCAGTCCCCCTCGTCTGCGCGGCGCTGCAGACGTTCGACGCCGAGTACATCCCGGAGTCGAAGCTGTTCGGTCGCATCGAGGATCTGCGCGACGCGCTCGTGCATCAGGGTGCGGAGGTGGTCGAGCCGGCGCGCGAAGTGGCGGAGACGTTCGAGCGCGCGTATCGGATGCTCGAGATGCGGCGTGTGCTCACCAAGCAGGGCGACGCGTATGTGATCCTGCCGCGCGGCCGCGAGCTGATCAGCTACTACGCCAACGGCATCGCCCATCTGTGTGGTGGCTTCGAGGCCGAGGTGCGTTCGCGTGACGCGTTGCCGTCGGACACGTTGGTGGGTGCGTAGGGGCCGCTCAGCGCCCCAACCACCACGCCACCTTCACCAGGAACACGTTCCGCGGCGTCTCGCGGAGCAGCTCGCCCAGCTGCCCCGCAGCGTCGAGGTCCGACACGCCCTCCGCGAAGGCTCCACGCGTCTGCTGCCACACGAGGAACACCGCGGACCCGGGGCGCAGCTCCCAGCGCAGCACCGCGTTCCCACGCAACTCCCGCGCAACGAAGTCCTGCGCGCTGAAGCTGAACGCCGAGGCCGCGCCAGCACCGTCAGGATCCACCGTGATGTCGTCGCCGCTGCGCACGATGCTGCCGGCATCGCGACCGTAGGTCGCGAAGCGGAACTGCCGCGGCGTGAGGAACTCCTTGTAGGCGTCGTAACGACCGGACGCAGCGAACGGCTGCACGAACGCTTGCAACGAGACGAATCGGGAGAACGTCCAGTCGAGTCGTACGTTGAGTCGCGCCTCGCGAATCGAGACGTCGGCGAAGACGTAGCGTTGCCCACCGGTCGCGACCGCGAGCGAATCGCTGCGCCGGGTCACGTACTGGTCCACCTGTTTCGCGAATCCCACTTGGGGTTCGACGCGCAGGCGCATCTGTGGCAGGGGCCGCCAGTCCACTTCCACACCGACCCCGTCCGAGCGTCCACCTGCACGGCTCGTCCGAGATTCCACGCCGAAACCGACGATGAACTGGCGTCTCGGATCGCTCTCGATGCCCGCTTCGAGGCGCGTCGAGATCGGTCGCGCTGCGATCGGGCCACCGCGGAGCAGGCGATCGTCGAATCGCCCCGTCTCGACGCTGCCTTCGACCGAGAATGACCAGAAGTTGCGCAGTTGCAGTTCATTGAAGCTCGCGAAGCGCCGCTCCAAGAGATCACCTGCGGTGTTCGCGGCAATTGTGCTGAACACGCCGGTCGACCACGATTGCGCGAAGCGGGTCCGTTGTGGTTGCCGGAAGAACATCCCGGTGCTCACCGACCGCACGTCGGAGCGCTGCTGGAAGCCGATGTCGTTCGTCTCGAACCCCGGGTCGAGTTGCTCCGCCGTCACCGATGCCGTGAGGCGTCCGGCGGTCTTAGCGGCCGAGAGCGCGTAGTAGCCGCCACTGAGCGCACGCCGCGTGGGGTCGAAGGTGAGATGGTCGGCATCGGGTCGCTGAAACGCGCGGTAGTTCGCCCGCTGCAGTCGGCTGATCGCCGCGGTATCGCCAGACACGCGGCTCCGCGCGGCCACACCCGACAGGGTCCAGCGTCGCTCCGCCCACGCGTGTTCGACATCGATACCGGTCACCACTGCGTTGCTCGGCAGCAGTGCGGTGAGCGCCGGGTCCTCGAGATCGCGCGCGACCCAGGAGCCGAACGCACCGATCGCGGTATACCCGCCGCGGAGTAGCCGCCGCACTCGAGAGACATGCGAGTTCGTCAGCGGCTCCACCGCCGCGCGTCCGATCGTGGTGTCGGGGCGGATGAACCGCCCGTCCTGTCGCGCCGTCGTTGCGTTCACCATGCCGATCGCCCACCCGCTCGGCGTCGTGCCGCTCAGCTTGAGTGCCGCGAGGATCGGCGTTTGTGCCGGCGCGTCGTTCGCGCCAGAGAGACGACGCTGCGGCGGGCGCCCGATACGGCGCGTGTAGAAGAAGTTCGGCGAGTCGTTGTCATTGAACGTCGTGGTGCCGCCGAAGCGGAACGTATCGAAGTTCTCGAGGAAGAACGGTCGTCGCTCTGGGAAGAAGACCTCGAACGCGCTGAGGTTCACCACCGCGGGATCCGCCTCTACCTGACCGAAGTCCGGGTTCACGCTCGCGCTCAAGGTGAGCGATTTCGGCAAGCGCGCCCGCACGTCCACACCGACGGCGGTTTCCGACGCACGGGGGTCGTCGAAGGGGTCGCTGGGGTCCGACGGTGCGGTCGCGAGCTGCGAGCGAACGTAGGGGATCGCATCCACCGGTAAGGCACGCGGGAGCGTACCGAGTCCGACCAGCGTGCCGTAGCGCGAGACGTCGCCGGGCACGGTGGGATCGCGCGGGCTCCAGTACGATTCTTCGCCGCGTCGTGCGATGATCCGGAGGAACTGCAGTCCCCAGTTCCGCGTCGAGTCGCCGGCGATGTAGCGCAACTGCGAGAGAGGGATTCGCATCTCGGCGGTCCATCCGAGCGAATCGACCTGCGCCGCCGATTCCCACACCGCGTCCCACTGCGTATCGAAGTCGTTGTCGTTGAACGCGTAGCCATCCCGCTGCACGCCCAAAGGACTCACGCCGAATGCGAAGGCGGTGCGACGGTCGCCGTAGCTGTCGAATCCCACCCACACCCAGTCGGTGAACGTGTCGTCCACGTCGCGACGGGCGAGTTGCATGCCGATCGAGTCCGGGTGCGTGTCGTAGAGGCGCACTCCTACATAGATGTTCGTGCCGTCGAGCAGAACGCGCGCCTCGCTGCGCTGACTTTCGGGCTGGCCGGTGTTCGGCACGCTCTGCGTCCAACCGCCGGTGGGCTCGGCGCGGGCCCAGTCCGCCTCGTCGAGTCGCCCGTCGATGCGCAGTGGCGCGGTGGCTCGGGCGGCGCGCAACGAGACCGTCTGCCCGCGAAGGGCCGCAGGCACGACGGTTGCGCTCGCGAAAACCACGAGCGCGAGGGCAGAACAGACCGAGTAGCGTAGCAGCACTGGCGCGAGGCGAAAGGTGGAGTGAATGAGGTTCCCAGTACGGAGACTGAGGTCCCCGTGTGTCTGACCCGAAGAGAGGCCGATGCCGCGATAAGCCTAGCGCGGATACCGTCCCTCTTGGATGCCATGGGTGGCCGAGGAGTTTCCACGGTTGACCATCTTGCCCGGCCGGGATAGCTTATGAGGCTCTGTTCCGTGCCGCCCGACCGGGCGATCCACGTAGTGGCAGAAGGTCGAACAACCCAAGGTGCAATGCCGACGATCAATCAGCTCGTCAGGCAGAGCCGCCGTGCCGTCATCAAGAAGGATAAGGCGCCGGCTCTGAAGCAGAACCCGTTCAAGCGTGGGGTGTGCACGCGTGTCTACACCACCACCCCCAAGAAGCCGAACTCCGCGCTCCGCAAGGTCGCGCGTATCCGTCTCGTCAACGGCTTCGAAGTCACCGCCTACATCCCGGGCGAAGGCCACAACCTGCAGGAGCACTCGATCGTGCTCATCCGCGGTGGCCGCGTGAAGGACCTTCCGGGTGTGCGTTACCACATCGTGCGCGGCAAGCTCGACGCCTCCGGCGTCGCAGGGCGTAATCGCAGCCGCTCCAAGTACGGGACCAAGAAGCCGAAGGCGGGTGCCCCGGCTGGAGGTAAGAAGAAGTGAGCCGTCGCAAGAGTGCCGTGAAGCGCACCATCCTACCGGATGCGCGCTATGACAGCCAGACTGTCAGCAAGTTCATCAACGTCCTGATGTATCAGGGCAAGAAGTCCACCGCGGAGCGCATCTTCTACTCGGCGATGGACATCGTCGAGGCGAAGGCCGCCCAGCCGGGTGTGAACGTCTTCAAGCAGGCGCTCACCAACCTCAAGCCGGTCGTCGAGGTGAAGTCCCGCCGCGTCGGCGGCGCGACGTACCAGGTGCCGGTCGAAGTGCGTCCGGAGCGCCGGACGGCGCTCGCGATGCGCTGGTTGATCAGCTACTCGCGCGACCGCAACGAGAAGTCGATGGCCGAGAAGCTCGCGGCCGAGACGCTCGCGGCGGCAAAGGGTGAGGGCAATGCGGTCAAGAAGCGTGAGGACACGCACAAGATGGCCGAGGCCAACAAGGCGTTCGCGCACTATCGCTGGTAGTAGGATCGAAGGGAGATGTGAGAGCGGGGGGGGGGGGGGGGGGGGG
>JBJXGK010000044.1:0-3035 GCA_046153705.1 Gemmatimonadaceae bacterium | reverse complement strand
GAGCGAATCTACTCCGTGTGCCGCAGCCCCAACCGCACGATCCGGTCGAGCAACTTGGGATACGCGAGTCCGTCGAACGCCGCGGCCTGTGCGAACTCCTCCTCGCGCGCGATATCGGGATTGGGATTCGCCTCGAGGAAATACGTGCGTCCTTCGCTATCCAGACGGAAATCGATTCGCGCATAGCCCGTCAGCTCGAGGATGCGATAGATGCGCTTGCTGTCGTGGAGCAAGCGTTCCTCGCCGCCCTCCGGTAGGTCTTTCGCTGCGCGGATCACGACGCCTTTGCGCGCCTGATAGTCCGGGTCGTGCTTGAGTCGTGCGGTCGCGATGAGCGGCGCGTTCGGTTCCGACTTCTCGGTGAGCAGTTCCCACGGCGTGAACGCCGCGAGGCGATCATTGCCCAACACGCTCACGTACAGCTCGCGCCCTTCGATGAACTGCTCGGCGATGGCGTCCGTACCGATACGTTCGTGCACGAACCGCACACGCTCGACGAGCTTCTCGTCGGAATCGACGACCGAGGCCTGTGAGATACCGAGCGAGGAATGCTCGATGAGCGACTTGACGATGAGTGGGAACTCGAGGTGCCGCGGGCGCTTCACCTTTCGTCCGAGCGGGAACACCGCGAAATCGGGGACGCGGATGCGGTGATAGGTCAACAGCTTCTTGGAGAGCGCCTTGCCGCGCGAGAGCATGAGCCCGCGCGGGTTGCAGCCGGTGTACGGTACCTTGATGAGTTCGAGGTACGCGACGACGTTGTGGTCGTAGACGGTCTCGCCATGGAACTCCTCGAGCAGATTGAACACGATGTCGGGCTTGACCGCGTCCACCGCTTCCTTGATGGGCCGCAGCTCCCACTGCACGCCGAGCACATGGACGTCGTGCCCGATCTCACGAAGCGTGGAGATCACGTCGTATTCGGTCTTCACCTCGAACGCCTCGCGCCGGCTCAGCGCGTCGGCGTCATCCGGCGGCACCAGGTCCGGGTGCGTCAGGACGAGAATGGTGAGTCGCTTCATACGGCGATCCAGTCCCGGCGTCCCTGACCGACGAGGAAGCCCATCGTGCGCGCGGTGAGCAGCACGAGGAAGTCCGTCAGGAGCTGCCGTTCGTTGCCCGGCACGCGCAGGCGCAGCTCCTTGCAGCGTCCGATCATATCGCCGAGCACCTGGTCGAGGGAGAACTGGTACTCGCCCGTCCAGCGGGAGACGATGCGGCGGATGTCGCCGCGATGGCGGCGCAGGAAGCTCGCGGCCGTGGGACGGACGCGATGGCGGGGATTGTCGGAGAAGAGCCGCTGCAGGTCGTCGTCATACGTCTTCGGATACTCGACCGAATAGATCGCTTTGCGGTAGGTGTAATGCTCGAACAGCGTGCGTTTCATGAGTCGCAGGGGATCGACGACCTCGCGATTTCGGTGCGAAGGCGTGACGCCGACGAGTTCGGTCATGAGGCGATCGACGTACTCGAGTTTCTGCAACGCGGGCCATCCGGCGTAGCGTTTGCGCCAGTCGCTGCGCGGCCGCAGCCACACGGCGAATGTTTCGGCGAAGTCTTCGTCAGGATGGCTCTGCGCGTACCAACGACGCAGATGCTGCACGTAGCGCTTGCTGGCCGGATTGGGGCGGTAGGCGTCAGGATATTTGACGGACGACTTCCCGAAGAGCCGCTGCCACTCGCGTCGCCGGTGCAGTTGATAGCCGTGCTGGACGGCGTGTCCGCATTCGTGGCGCAGGATCTTCATGCATTCGTGATGCGTGCCGCCTTCGACTTCGATGAGCTGCGTGCGCTCGAGCTTCATGAGTCGCGGGTGGAGCAGGTAGAACGGCACCGCGAAGCCGGAGACGCCGCCTGGCGAGAACCACTCGTCCGAGACCCACACATGCGGCTTGAGCCTCAGCCCGCGATCGTCGAGTTCGCCATGCAGTTCATCGACGCAACCCTGTACCCAGGTGCCCTCGAGCCGGAGCCCCAGGTCCTTGAAGCGCATCAGCAACAACCGCTCGTCGGTCCAGTGGGCCCAAGGGTACCTGGAGTTGGGCATCAGTCGGTCAGACCGCGTCCGACAGACTGGTAAAGTTGAAATCCCTTGCCTTCAACGCCGGTACCACACTGCCGCCCTCGGCGACGCGCACCGACGGCCCGACCGCCTCGAGATTGTTGAGCAGGAAGAGCGGCGAGTCGTTGAAACGGAAGTTCTTGATGGAGCGAGCGACCTTGCCGTTCTCCACGAGGAACGTGCCGTCGCGCGTCAGGCCGGTGTAGACGAGTGTGCGCTGGTCGACGGCGCGCAGATACCAGAGCCGAGTCACGAGCACGGCGCGCTCGGTGTTCTTGATCATGTCAGCGAGCGATGAGTCGCCGCCGAGCATCTTGAGACCACCACCGCCACCACCACCGAAGCCGCCGCCACCTCCACCGGTGGGAGCGACACCCTTCCGCTGTGCCCAGTACCGTGTGTACGCGAGCTGTTTGAGTACGCCGTTCTCCACCCACACTTGGCGCCCCGCGGGCAACCCATCGCCGTCGAACGGTGCTCCGAGAATCTGTGGGTCCGCCGGGTCGGTGAGCAGGGTGACGCGTGAGTCCATGATAGGCTGCCCGAGCTTGGTCCCACCGCCGCGTACACTGAACGGTGAACGACCCTCGTCGGCCGCACGTGCGTTCATGGCCCCGCGCACCGAGCCGATGAGATCCGAGACCGCCTGCGGCTCGAAGATCACCGTGTAACGCCCAGGTTCGATCGCCTGTGGATTGCGCGAGGCGCGCGACTTCTCGATCGCGCGCGTGGCGATGCCGGCGAAGTCGATCCTGCTGAAGTCGTTCTCATCGGCGCCGATCCATCCGGAGCCCGTGCCATCGTTGGTACGCACCGTGAGCGTGTAGTTCGCACCGGTGCCGCGATGATACGCGAAGAGTCCGGCGCTCGTGCCGAGGGCCGTGGCGCCTGCGGAGCAGTCGATGAAGCCTGCGACCGTGAGATCTTTCGCGCGGCGTGCAGGTTCAAGTGCCGTCAATGCGGCCTTCGCGCG
>JBJXGK010000015.1:0-7086 GCA_046153705.1 Gemmatimonadaceae bacterium | reverse complement strand
CCGGTACGCGTCACCGTCTTCCGCTGGGAGGTCCTCGCGCTGCGTGACGCGCCCGGGGGCGGCATCGCGGAGGCGGACGTGCGCATCCACTGCGGTGGTGGCACCTACATCCGTTCGCTCGCCCGCGACCTTGCCCGCGCGGTCGGCAGTGCGGCCCATCTCACAGCACTCCGCCGCGTCCGGAGCGGACCGTTCCTGGTGGAGGGTGCGGAAACCCTGCAGTCGATGCGCGAAGGACACGTCGTCGTACAACCGGCGCTCGCCGCGCTCCACGGACTCCCCGAACAGGTCCTCAGCGAAGAGGAACTCAAGCGCATCGTGCGCGGGATCGACATCGCGGCGACGGTTCCCGGACCATGGGGCGCCCTCACCAATGCCGAGAGCGGGATCCTCGTCGCCCTCGCCGAGCGCCGCGACGACCGCTGGCAGCCGCGGGTGGTGATGCGCGAGGGGGACGCATGAGGCCCAGTGTCGCCTTCGGCCTTCCGCCCGAGACACGCGGGACCGTGTGCACGGTCGGCACGTTCGACGGGGTGCATCGTGGCCACCGGCTCGTCCTTGAGCGGCTAGGTGAGATCGCCCGCGAGCGTGGCATGCCTGCGGTGTTGGTCACTTTCGACCCGCATCCGCTCGAGGTGGTGAATCCGGCGGCGGCCCCGCCGCTGCTCACCGTCGGTGTCGAGAAGACCGAGGTCCTCGCCGAGGCACCGCTGGACTACGTGGTGGTACTCCCATTCACGGCAACACTGTCGACCTACAGTGCGAGTGACTTCGTCGATCTCGTGCTGCGCGAGCAGCTCGGGCTCCAGCACTTGCTCATCGGCTACGATCACGGGTTCGGGCGCGCACGCTCGGGAGACGCGAAGACGTTGACGGAACTCGGTGCCTCACGAGGGTTCGGCGTCGAGGTCGTGCCTCCCGTGGAAGGACGCGATGGCCGTCCGATCTCTTCCACCACCATACGTCGCGCCGTCGCGGGCGGTGACCTGGCGCGCGCGGCGGACGGACTCGGGCGGCCGTACAGCGCCAGCGGCGTGGTCGAGGCCGGGGCGGGGCGGGGACGCACGCTCGGCTTCCGCACGTTGAACGTCGCGCTGCCCCCCGCGAGGAAACTCCTGCCGCCGCAGGGGGTCTACGCGGTGCGGGTGCAGACGCCGCGCGGTGCGTTCGGCGGGATGATGAACTTGGGCCCCCGTCCGACCTTCGGCGAGACGGAGACACAGCTGGAGGTCCACTTGCTGGAGACCGACGAGGACTTCTACGGCATGCGGGTGCGAGTGGACTTCGTCGCGCGATTGCGTGAGACGCGCAAGTTCGCCTCGGGCGACGAGTTGCGCGCCCAGCTCGATCGTGATCGGATCGCGGCTCGACAGGTACTGGGATAGTCAAGCGGTTCGACTCTGGGTTGCGGGCGGGGCGAACGGGGTCACGAAGGTGCTCCAACCCGTTGTATTCGATTGACTTGGCTCTCTTTCGGCGATATGGTTGAAGGCTGTTGACGCTCCGTTCCCCCTTTCCTGCTTCGGCATGAACTCCCTGAAGAACCGCCTCCTTGTCATCGCGGCGGCCGTGATCGCTTCGGTCTTTGTCCTGTTCCCGCGATCGGTCGTCGTCAAACAGGCCGACGCGAGTGGCGTGTACAAGACGGACACGATCCGCAGGATCCCGATCAAGTACGGGCTCGACCTGCAAGGCGGCATGCATCTCACGCTGCAGATCGACGAGTCGAAGGCCAAGGTCGCTGACGTGAACGACGCGCTCGACCGCGCCCTCACGGTCGTGCGCAATCGTATCGACGAGTTCGGTGTCGCCGAGCCCGTGGTGCAGAAGGTCGGGAGCGACCGCATCATCGTCGAACTCCCCGGCATCGACGATCAGCAGCGCGCCGAGGAAGTGGTGCAGAAGGCGGCATTCCTCCGCTTCCAGATCACCGACGAGACGCAGGCGCTGGAGAAGGTCATCCCGCGGCTCGACGGCATCGTGAAGGAGAAGGGACTGAGCGTCGCGACCGGCACGAGCGTGGTGGGCGACACCGGCAAGGCGGGCGGTGCCCTCGCTGACATCTTCCAGCAGGCGGAGAAGGCGGCGGACTCAGCGGGCACGGCCACCGATGGGCCGTTCCGCCGTTTGATCAGCCCTGGGCAGATGCCCGGCCAGTATCTCGTCGCCATCAAGGACTTCGCGACGATCGACGGCTTGCTGGCGAAGCCCGAGGTCGCCGCGGCGCTGCCGCCGGGCAAGGACATCCGCTGGGGGAAGGATTCCCTCATGCTCGGCACCACGGCGTATCTCCCGCTGTACGTCCTCGACTCGCGTGCGATCATCGACGGCACGTTCCTCACCGGCGCGACGCCGAATCAGGATCCGCTCGAAGGGGCCAAGGTCGACTTCGTGTTCAACAACGAGGGCGGCCAGCGGTTCCGGAAGGAGACGGCACGCCACATCAATGACAACATGGCGATCGTCCTCGACGACCGCGTGATGAGTGCACCGGTCATCCAGAGTGCGATCGGAGCACGCGGACAGATCACCATGGGCGGGAACGACCTGCAGGCGGCCCAGGACCTCGCGCTGGTGCTGCGCGCCGGCGCGCTCCCCGTGCCGCTGAAGGTCGTCGACGGGCGCCAGATCGGTGCCTCACTGGGCCAGGACTCGATCGACGCCGGCGTCCTTGCCGGTGCCGTCGCCGTCGTGGCGGTCGTTCTGATCATGATCGCGTACTATCGGTTCAGCGGGATGCTCTCGGTGATCTCGCTGATCCTGTACGTGGGCTTCACGCTCGCAATCCTCGCGAGCTTCGACGCCGTCCTCACGTTGCCCGGCCTCGCCGGCTTCGTGCTCTCCATCGGCATTGCGGTGGACGCGAACGTGCTGATCTTCGAGCGCATCCGCGAGGAGCTCAATGCCGGGCGCACCATCAGACTGGCGATCGAGGAAGGGTTCCGGCACGCGATGAGCGCGATCGTGGACTCGAACGTCTCCACGGCGCTGACCGCCGTGGTGCTCTACCAGTACGGATCGGGCCCGGTCAGGGGCTTCGCCGTGACCCTGCTCGCCGGCATCGTGGCCTCGATGTTCTCCGCGATCTTCGTGACCAAGACCCTTTTCCTTGTCTGGCTCAGTCGTAAGACCGAGCGGCAGACGCTGAGTATCTGATGCTGCGCATCCTCCACGACACCAAGATCGACTTCATCCGCCACTGGCGCACCGCCGTCATCCTCACGATCGCGTTCGTGGTCGTCGGGTTCGGCTCGGCGTTCGTCAACGGCTGGTTCAAATCGTCGATCGAGTTCACGGGTGGTACGCTGATGCGCCTGAAGTTCGCGCAGGCGCCCGACGTTGCCAGCATCCGCGGGGCGCTCGAACGCGCCGGCGTCCGTGGCGTCGAAGTCCAGCAATACGGTGATGCGACGACGTACACGGTCCGCGCACAGGAAGCGGAGCAAGTCGCCGAGCAAGAGGCGGGGGCGACCGGCGTCTCCAAGAAGATCGAGGAAGCGCTCCGGTCCGCGCTCGGTGCGGAGAGCTTCGTGGTGGAGGATCGCATGGCGGTGGGTCCGCGCGTCGGGGCGGAGCTCGCTCGCGGTGCCGTCATCGCGGTGCTCGTCTCCTTCCTGATCACGCTCATCTACCTCGCGTTCCGGTTCGACCGGAACTTCGGGATCGCCGCCGTGATCGCCACGGCACACGACATCCTGGCGACCATCGCGTTCATCAAGCTGTTGGATCTCGAGATCTCGCTCACGATCATCGCGGCGGTCCTCACGGTGATCGGCTATTCCTTGAATGACACGATCATCATCTTCGACCGGGTCCGCGAGAATCTGCGCAAGGGGAAGAAGGAACCGCTGTACGACACGCTCAATCGCTCGGTGAACGAGACGTTGCCGCGCTCGGTCCTGACGCACGGTACGACCATCGCCGCCACGCTCTCGTTGCTCTTCCTGGCTGGCGACATCATCCGTCCGTTCGCCTGGGTGATGACGTTCGGCATCTTCACCGGGACCTTCAGTTCCATCTTCGTCGCTTCGCCGATCCTGATGTGGATCGAGGAGAAGTACCCGCGCCTTGCGCCGGGCACGACGGCGAAGGCCGTGACGACCGCGCGCGCCTGATCGCGCCGGACCCGCGTCCATGACTGAGACCCCGGGGCCCCGCCGCGATCCACGCGACGGGGCCTCGTCGCGTCTGCCGCCGTTCATCGATTCGCACGCCCACCTCGCGGGCGATGGGTTCACCGATGACGTCGGCGCCGTGATCCAGCGACTGCGCGACGCCGGTGGGCTCGGCGTGATCTGCATCGGCGAGTCGCTTGAGGCGGCCGCGGCCGCCAGGCGCCTCTCTGACGCCCAGAAGGATGTCTGGTGGACTGCTGGGGTGCATCCGCACGATGCGGCTTCCTACGACCCGCTGCGCGACGGCGCCGGCATCCGGGACGCGATGACGCGCGGCGCGGTCGCGGTCGGCGAGTGTGGGCTCGACTACCACTACGATCACTCGCCGCGTCCCTTGCAGCGCCGCGCCTTCGCGGACCAACTCGCGATCGCCCGCGAACACCGTCGGCCGGTGGTCGTGCACACCCGCGAAGCCGAGGACGACACCATGGCGATGGTGCGGGAGGCGGGTGACGCCGGCATCGCCGGGGTGCTCCACTGCTACACCGGGTCGCACGCACTCGCCGAGGTCGGCCTCGCGGCTGGTTGGTACATCTCGTTCAGCGGGATCATCACGTTCAAGAGGTGGGATGATCTCGCGCTCCTGCGCCTCGTGCCGGAGGACCGTCTCCTCATCGAGTCCGACAGTCCGTATCTTGCCCCGGTCCCCAATCGCAGCAAGCGCAACGAGCCGGCGTGGTGCGCGTATACCCTGCGTCGTCTCGCCGAGGTGCGCGAGGCGGAGTTGCAGGTGTTCGCCGAGTCGCTGGTCCGCAACACCCAGCGCGTCTTCGCGCTGGGCTGAGTCCTGCTGGTCTCCCTTTCCCCCGAGAGGTACCGCGCGCAATGAGTGTCCCGTCCGATATCGCAATCGCCCAAGCCGCGACGCTGCGTCCCATCACGGAAGTCGCGGCCGAGATCGGTCTCGGCCCCGAAGACCTCGACCTCTACGGCAAGTACAAGGCGAAGGTGGCGCTGGAGCTCACGACGCGACCGGCCAAGGGCAAGCTCGTGCTCGTCACGGCCATCAATCCCACGGCGGCCGGTGAAGGGAAGACCACCACGTCCGTGGGCCTCGCGCAAGCGCTGAGGAAGATCGGGACCAACGCCGTGCTCTGTATCCGCGAGCCCTCGCTCGGCCCCGTGTTCGGTGTGAAGGGCGGCGCGGCTGGTGGCGGCTACGCCCAGGTGCTGCCGATGGACGACATCAACCTGCACTTCACCGGCGACTTCCACGCGATCTCGTCGGCGCATGCGCTGCTCAGCGCGATGCTCGACAACCATCTGCAACAGGGCAACGCACTCAACATCGATCCGCGTCGCATCACCTGGCCGCGCACCATCGACATGAACGATCGGGCGCTGCGCAAGGTGATCATCGGTCTCGGTGGGCCCGCCGAGGGCGTGGTGCGCGAGGAACGGTTCGTGATCATCCCGGCGTCCGAGGTGATGGCCATCGTGGCACTGGCGACGAGCGCTGCCGACCTCGAGCAGCGCTTGGGGAGCATCATCGTCGGATCCACCGCAGGAGCGGATCGCAAGCCGGTCTACGCACGCGACCTGAAAGCGCACGGCGCCATGGCGATGTTGCTCAAGGACGCCATCCGTCCGAACCTCGTGCAGACGCTCGAAGGCGGCCCGGCCTTCGTGCACGCTGGCCCGTTCGGCAACATCGCCCACGGCTGCAACTCCATCCTCGCCACGCGGGCCGCGTTGGCAGTGGGCGACGTGGTCGTCACGGAAGCCGGGTTCGGCTCTGACCTCGGCGCCGAGAAGTTCTTCGACATCAAGTGCCGCTTCGGCGGCATCACGCCCGAGGCCGCGGTGCTCGTCGCGACCATCCGCGCACTCAAGATGAACGGCGGCGCGAAGAAGACCGAGCTCGCCACCGAGGACGTCGCCGCGCTCAAACGAGGCGTCGTGAACCTCGAGCATCACATCGCGAACGTGCGGCAGTTCGGCATGGAGCTCGTCGTCGCGATCAACCGCTTCGGCACCGACACCGACGCGGAGATCGCCGTCGTGCGCGAGGCGGCGGAGAAGGCGGGTGCCCGTGTCGCGTTGTGCGAGGTCTTCGCGAAGGGCGGGGCAGGTGGCGAGGCCCTGGCCCGCGAGGTGCTCGACATCCTGAAGGGCGGGAAGTCGAAGTATCAACCGCTCTACGACGCCAAGCGGCCGATCAAGGAGAAGATCGACACCATCGTGAAGAAGGTGTACGGCGGCGCCGGCGCCGACTACAGCGCCAAGGCGGATCGTGCGATCGCCTATCTTGAGGGCATCGGGCTCGGCGAGACGCCGATCTGCATGGCGAAGACGCAGTACTCGCTCTCGGATGATGCCACCAAGCTCGGGCGTCCGTCCGGATTCCGCGTGACCGTCAATGACGTGTATCCGGTGGCGGGTGCAGGATTCCTCGTCGCACAGTGCGGCGAGATCATGACTATGCCGGGGCTCCCCAAGGCGCCTGCGGCGGAGAAGATGGCCATCCATCCGGACGGCTCCATCTCTGGACTCTTCTAGGAGATCGCGGTGAGCGTTCAAATCGTCAGCACCGACAAGGCACCGGCCGCGATCGGGCCGTATTCGCAGGCCACCATCGCCGGCGGGTTCTTGTTCACCGCCGGACAGATTCCACTCGACCCCGCCACCATGGAGATCGTCACGGGCGAGATCGAGCCGCAGACCAGGCAAGTAATGGCCAACCTTCGCGCGGTGCTCGTGCAGGCGGGTGTGTCGTGGAAGGACGTCGTGAAGACCACGGTGTTCCTGCAGGACATGGCCGACTTCCCGCGGTTCAACGAGGTGTACAGCGCGTCCATCGATGGTGCGCGTCCCGCGCGCTCCACGGTGCAGGTGGCCGCGCTGCCGCGTGGGGTGAGCGTCGAGGTAGAGCTCATCGCCAAGCTGCCGTAACGCTTCGTCCCTGTCGGTC
>JBJXGK010000006.1:0-8845 GCA_046153705.1 Gemmatimonadaceae bacterium | reverse complement strand
ACGTCCGATTCTTCAGGACCTGATGCGGCTGCTCAGGTGGGTCGAGGATGGGCTCGCCGGAGCGCTCGTGACCGGCGGGGCGGCGCTGATGGTGATGGTGTTCGTCGGTGGTGGCCTGGATCTTGGTCTGTTCGAGATGGCGACGATCGTCTCGGTGGCCGCCTTCTTCGGCGCGCTGGTGCAGGGCCTGACGGTGCGTTCGACCGGCGCAGTGGTCCTTGCGGCCGTGCAACCGAGCGGCGACAGCACCCGCTACTCCCACACTTTCTCCCATATCGAAGCGCTCGAGATCCGCGGCGACCTCGACGGGGCCGAGCACGCGTGGGCCGTGGAGTGTGCCGCCAACCCGCGTGTGCCCTTGGTCTGGATCAAGGCCGGTGACTTCCATCTGCGTCTGCGAAAGGACGCGGGGCGTGCCCTCGAGTACTATCGCCATGTGCGTGATCTCCAAGGCACGTCGACCGAGTCGGCGCGGTATGTCAGCCAGAAGATCATCGACATCCTGTTGGGGCAGGGGAGTGACCCCGCGTTCGCGGATCGCGGCAAGGCGATGGGCGAGCTGCGTCGGTTGATCGAGCGATTCCCGGGCACACGCGAAGCGGACGCCGCGCGCGAGGCATTGTCGAAGCTGAAGGCTGAGTGAGCGCTGCTCCGTCCCGGTCCCAGGGGGCGTGTGACCGATGAAGACGGCGCGGGGGCCGCGACTCCGTCGCAGCCCCCGCGTCCTACCTCACCGCATGTTTCAGTCGCGCTGTTTGCCGCCTTTGGGACCCTTGCCGCCGCCACCGCCACCGCCACTCGACTGACGCGGCGCCGAGTTGCTGCCACTGATCCGCGGCTGCGAGGCACGTGGCTCGGATGCGCGCGGCTGTGAGCTGCGTGGCTGTGAGCCGCGTGGCTGTGAGGCTTGCGGCGCACTCCACTCGCCGCCGCCCTTCGGGCTCTTCACCGCACGCGGCGCGTCCACCGAACGCGTACGCGACGGGCCCGACTCGTACGTGCGCGAAGGCGACGGCTGCCGATACGGCTCCGAGCGGGTGATCGTCGACGAAGTCGCTTCGTAGCCACGGCTCGGTGAGCCACCGCTCGGCGCGTTCTTGCTCACCTTGCCGGTGTTGCCCGAGCCGCCGCGGGGTGCGTATCGACCGGCATCGGGCACCGTGCGCTCCGGGCGCGGGTTCCACGTACCGTTGTCGTCGTTGCGCGGCACGTCCATGCCGCCGGTCTTGCCACCGATGCGGATGGGAGCGACCCGGTTGCGGTCGTCGTTGCGATCACCACCGTTGCCCCTGCCTGGATCGTTGCGGGGGCCGCGATCCGGCGTGCGGTCTGGGGTCTGGCGGCCACCGGGTACCCGTGAGCGGTTCACCACCGGCACCACACGATCCGGTTCGTTCTTCCCCGGCTTGTTCACCACCGCGTTGCGACCCGTGGGGATGCCATAGCGGCCGCGATCGTCGTCGCGATCCCAACGGTCGTTGCCGTTGCGGCCGGGCAGGCCCGGACGGTTCCAGGTCACGCGACGGTGGATGGTGTTGTAGCGGCCGAAATCGTCGTAGTACACGCGACGGCGCGTCACCCACGTGTTGATGGATACCGACACGTGACGACCGACGTAGATCGAGTTGATCGCGATGTACGGGCGCGACACGTGGTACCAGCGGTGTGAGTACCCGTAGTGGTTCCAACCGTGGTAGTAGACCTCGCGACGGCCCCAGTCGAAGTCGTAGCTGAGCCACGAACCGATCGGGAATCCGACGCCGAACGACCAGTACGACGTGCGCACGCGATGAT
The DNA here is from genome assembly GCA_046153705.1 of Gemmatimonadaceae bacterium. Taxonomy (GTDB): domain Bacteria; phylum Gemmatimonadota; class Gemmatimonadetes; order Gemmatimonadales; family Gemmatimonadaceae; genus Pseudogemmatithrix. The sequence goes on along the minus strand of JBJXGK010000006.1, from coordinate 7,051 downwards.
AATGCACCGGGCGCACATACACGATCTCCGGGTCGTAGACGGGAACGTAGATCACGCGCGGCTGCGCGGGCACGATGCGGATCTCGTCGGGCTCGTACTCGATGCGCTGTTCGTTGGTCGTCTGCAGGTTGCCCTGTGCGCGCGCCATGCGGCGCAGGCTCTGAACGGAGGCCATCACATCGCCCGGCTGCATCGCGTACGCCTGGCCGAGCGCGACGGCCCAGTCGGGACGGTCAGCGAGCAGGTTGAGCACCGGCGCGTAATGTGCGATCGCACGCACACTCAGGTTCCACGGCTGCTCGTCGAGGTCACGCGTGCCGTAGGTGCGCACGTAGCGGTTGGCGAGCGCGATCTCATCCGGATACGTCGCCGCGACCAACAGCTGCGCGAGGATCGGGTCCGGGTAGAGCGCGACCGGCGCGAGCAGGTTGTCGAGTTCCTCGACCGTGTAGAGCTCGCTCGCGCGTGATTCCGCAGTGACCGACGGATCCACCGGAACCTGCGCGGCCAACGGAAGCGCCGTGGCGCCCAGGGTGACCACACCCGAGAACGCGACTGCGAAACGGAGTCCCACCGAAGTGCGGGTCATCGTGCTCTCCTGCATACCGGAACGATCTCGACGTGCGTCCCGGAGGGCCTGATGTCGCAGGACCGCGGTGACGTCGACGCGGCCTTGCCCGGTCATACCACGAAGTCGGAGGCGGGTTCCGGTCGTCCGCCACTGAGGACACTTCGCAGCCTTGGAACATTCGGACTGACACATCCGACACACCCGAATGACCACGGCAGAGGACGAAACTCGCCGGAAACAGGGCTCGGGCGGCCTGATGGCACCATAGGAGTGCATCAAGCGTGCCCGAACACCTCACCTCACGTACGTCATCCACCCGAACGGATCGTCCACTCGACCGTTCACGATGTCCAAGAAGCGTTTCTGCAACTTGCGTGTGACGGGGCCGACCGTGCCGTCGCCCACCGGCAACCGGTCCACGCTCTTGATCGGCGTGAGCTCGCTGGCCGTGCCGCACACGAACACCTCATCCGACGTGTAGAGCGTTTCGCGTGGCATCTCCTGCACCACGACTTGGATACCCGCCTCGTGCGCGAGCCGGATCACGGTGTCGCGTGTGATGCCGGGCAGCAGCGTGCCATCGATCGGCGGCGTGTAGAGGACACCACCGTCCACCACGAAGACGTTCTGCCCCGACCCTTCGCTCAGCATGCCGTCGGGACCGAGCGCGAGCGCTTCGTCGAAGCCGTTCCGCAGGGCTTCCATCTTCACCAACTGGCCGCTGAGATAGTTGCCGGCGATCTTCGCGGCCGCGGGAATGGTGTTCGGCGCGACACGATGCCAGCTGGAGATACAGGCGTCGACTCCCTTCTCGAGTGCGTGATCACCGAGGTACGCGCCCCAGGGCCAGCAGGGCAGGTAGGTCTCGATCGGCGAATCGAACGGCACCATGCCCGCCGCGCCGTAGCCGCGGATCACCATGGGCCGGATATAGCAGGACTCGATCGCGTTCTTGCGCACGAGTTCACGTGTGGCCTCGACGATCTCGTCGATGGTCCACTTGGGTTCCATTCGGTAGATCTTGCACGAGTTCATCATGCGCTTGAGGTGCTCGCGCAGGCGGAACACGGCAGGTCCCTTGGGCGTGGCGTAGCAGCGGATGCCTTCGAATACCGCCGACCCGAACTGCACGGAGTGGGCGAGCACGTGGATCTGCGCATCGTGCCATCTGACGAAGGACCCATCGCGCCAGATCCATTCGGTTTCGCCGATCTTGGCCATGAAGCGGAGGTGTGAAAGTGAGGTGGGGGGTAAGGGCACGGGGATCCCGGGCGAAGCGGCCTCCGGATCATCCCTCCCGATGGGGATAAGTTACCTCACTGTCGTCACGCCCGTCTCGCAGTCCCGGTCTCAGGCCCGAGGTCATCCGAATGGAAGCCCAGCGACTCGTCAGACACTTCCTCGCGGCGATCGCGTACCGCGCGCAAAAGGCGATGCGCGACGCTCCTGCATCGTACTGGCAGTTCGAGAGCGGAAACCGCACACGCCCGCCTGCCGCACTGCTCCGCCACATGACCAGCGTGCTTGGCTACGCGCGCACGTTCGTTGTTGGCGGACACTATCCCGTCGATCCCGACCCGCTGCCCACACCAGAGGCCGAGCAGGAACGCTTCCACTCGATGCTCACCGCCGTCTCGGATCTCATCGCCCCTGACGGCACGCTCGGCACGCTGAGCGCGGAGCAGTTGCTCCAAGGTCCGCTCGCGGACGTCATGACCCACGTCGGCCAACTCGCCATGCTCCGTCGCCTCGCCGGCACACCCGTGCCGCCAGAGAACTTCATCTTCGCCGCCGTCGACGCCCGCAACCTCTCCGCCGATCAACCCGCCCCCGCACGCCCCGACCCGGAATGGCGAGAAAGGCCATAGCGCCCCTCCCCCCGAGTCGCAGTACCACCCGCCCCTTCCCCCCGCACCGCCGGTCACCCCGCATCGCCGTTGAATCCCGCATCCGCTCCGCCCGTAAGGAGACTAGCACTCCAACCAAGCGAGCCCGCCGTGGAAGAGTTCAAGCTGAAGGCCAGCACTGTCCTCGAGAAACTCAAGGAACTGATCCACGAAGGCAACGTCCGCCGCGTCGTCCTCAAGAACCCCGAGGGCCGCGTCCTCCTCGACATGCCACTCAATGCCGGCATCGCGGGGGTCGCCCTCCTCCCGTTCTGGGCCGCTGTCGCCGGCGTCCTCGTGCTCGCCAGCGACTTCACCCTGCTCGTCGAGCGCGACCCGCAGCCCGCCGCCGATCCACCGCGCTGACCACGTGGTCGGCGGACAGCTCGCCCACCGTCCGACGGCTCACCACCGGTTGTGCGCTTTTTGGCCCATTGTCGGGTAAGCTCGTCATATGTCACCGAACGTCGGCTACTCCGGGACACCGCTCGCCAAGAAACTCGACTACCGCGAGGGTGCGCGCGTCTTCGTGTGGGACGGGCCGAGCCACTACAAGGACCTGCTCGACGTCATCCCGTCGGGTGTGCGATTCGCGAAGGGCCTCGACTCCGACGTCGATCTCGTGCACGTGTTCGTGACAGCCCGGAGCATGCTCGAGCGTGCGCTAAAGACCCTGCGCGGCACGCTGCGCACCGATGCCATCATTTGGGTTTCGTGGCCCAAGAAGGCCTCGCGCGTGCGGACCGACGTCACCGAGGACGTGATCCGTGACGTCGCGCTGCCGATGGGCTTCGTCGACATCAAGGTCTGCGCCGTGGACGAAGTGTGGAGCGGGCTCAAACTCGTGGTGAGGAAATCCGAACGATGAATCGCCCATCCCTGCGCCGTGCCACGCTGTGGACCGCGTTCGCGACCGGCGCGTTCCTCGCGCCACTCGCGCCCGGCGCCACGCTCGACGCGCAGCAGGGACCGCCCGGCTGCAAGACGCCGATGCATCGCCAGTTCGACTTCTGGATCGGCTCGTGGGTCGTCACCGATTCCGCCGGCACACTCACCATGGGTCAGAACGAGGTCACGCTCGAGACGGCCGGATGCGTCATCCATGAGCGATGGACGTCGGCGGGGTCCAACGGCGGCACCGGCCAGAGCCTCAATGCGTACGACCTCGCGACGCGGCAGTGGGCACAGGACTGGGTCGGCAGCGGTGGCGACGTGCTGCACCTTCGCGGCGGGTTGAAAGGCCACGCGATGGTGTTGACGGGTGATGGCATGACGCCGGCAGGCGCCAAGCAGCTCAACCGTGTCACGTGGACGCCGATGCCGGACGGTCGTGTACGCCAGTACTGGGAGACCAGTGACGATGGCGGCGTGACGTGGGCCAAGAGCTTCGACGGCTGGTATCGCAAGGCGCGGTAAGGCGCCGTGGGGCGCCGTGGGGCGCCGTGAGGCGCCGTGGGGCGGCGAGGGCGGGCGGCCGCTGAAACCCTGCCCGTGGGTCGGTCAGTAGACAGAATGCAGACAAACGATTGGGCGCCAGGCGTTGTCGAAACGCCGACGCTCCGTTCGTCGGCATTTTCGCCCTCCTGCCTCGGTCCCGAATGCAGAATCTCAAGCTCGCCGCCCGGATGCTGCTCAAGACGCCGTTTGTCACAGGCGTCGCCATCCTCTCGCTGGCGCTAGGTATCGGCGCGAACTCCGCGATCTACTCGCTCTTCGATCAGATGTTGCTGCGGCCGCTTCCGGTGCCGAATCCCCGGGAGTTGATCAATCTGGGCGCGCCGGGACCGAAACCGGGCTCGCAGTCCTGCAACCAGGCGGGCGACTGCGACGAGGTCTTCAGCTATGCGATGTTCAAGGACCTCGAGAAGGGACAGACGGTCCTGACCGGCCTGGCCGCACATCGCGCGTTCGGCGCGAGCATCGCGATCAACAACGAACCGTCCGTCTCAGAGGCCATGCTGGTCTCCGGTTCGTACTTCAGCACCCTGCAGCTCTCCCCGTTCCTCGGGCGCTTGATCTCGCCGTCCGACGACGAGGTCATCGGCGCCAACTACGTCACCGTCCTGGCCTACGAGTTCTGGGAGGACCGCTTCGGCTCCGACGCCAGCGCGGTGGGCAAGACCATGATCATCAACGGGCGCACGTTCACCATCATCGGCGTGGCACCCGAAGGCTTCAGTGGCACCACGCTCGGCGCGCGCGCGGGGCTCTTCGTGCCGATCTCCATGCGCGCCGCGCTCACCGCGGGGTTCAGTGAAGCGCAGTTCGAGCGTCGCAATAACTACTGGGCGTACGTGTTCGGGCGTCGCAAACCCGAGGTCTCGCTCGAGCAAGCGGCTGCGTCGCTCAACGCGCTCTACAAACCGATCATCAATGAAGTAGAGGCCGCGCTGCAGAACGGGATGAGCGATCAGACCATGGCGCGATTCCGTACCAAGTCACTGACGGTCGTGGACGGCCCCCAGGGGCAGAGTTCGGTGAGCGGCGAGACGAAGACGCCGCTCATGCTGCTTTTCGGTGTCACGGGTGTGGTCCTGCTCATCGCCTGCGCGAACATCGCGAACCTGCTCCTCGCCCGCGGTGCGGGGCGCGCGGCCGAGATGGGAGTGCGCCTGGCCCTCGGCGCCACCCGGCGCCAGCTGCTGACGCTGCTGCTCACCGAGTCGCTGCTGCTCGCGCTGCTGGGCGGTGCGGCGAGCCTGCTCGTGGCGCGATGGACCCTCGCGTTCATCAGCTCGCTGCTGCCGCCCGAAGCGTCGAATTCGCTCGCCTTCGAGCTGCAGCCGTCGGTCGTCGTCTTCAGTGCCGCACTGGCCGTGGTGACCGGGCTCCTGTTCGGCCTTTTTCCGGCACTGCACAGCACCCGTAGCGACCTCATCTCGGTCATTCGTGCGGGAGCTGGTCAGCTGACGGGCGGCAAAGGCGCACAGCGTTTCCGCGCGTCACTTGTCACGGCGCAGATCACCTTGTCGATGGCGCTGCTCGTCTCGGCCGGGCTCTTCCTGAAGAGCCTGTTCAACGTGAGCCGTGTGGACCTCGGCGTGAACATCGAACAGTTCTCCACGTTCAACCTCGCCCCCATCCGCGCCGGTTACGACACGACTCGTTCCATGGTGTACTTCGATCGCGTCGAGGAGGAACTGCGTTCCATCCCTGGCGCGATCGCCGTGACGTCTTCGATGGTGCCGTTGCTCGCGGGCAGCAACTGGGGGACTGACGTGGCCGTGCAAGGTTTCCCGGACGGCCCTGACGTCGACGACAACTCACGCCTCAACTACGTGGGCGCAGGCTACTTCACCACGATGGGTGTGCCCATGCGCAGTGGGCGCGATTTCACGGCCAGCGATATCGCCGGCAGTTCGCAGGTTGCCATCGTCAACGAGACGTTCGTGCGCAAGTTCAAGCTCGGCGCGGACGCGGTCGGCAAGTTCATGAGCAAAGAAGGCGAATCCGACTCGCTTGACACGCAGATCGTCGGCGTGATCCCCGACATCAAGTACGCCGATGTGAAGGACACCGTGCCGCCGGTGTTCTATGCGCCGTGGCGGCAGGAGACCCGCCAGGGCGAACTCTACTTCTATGTGAAGAGCACGCTGCCGCCGGAGCAGATGCTCGCGTCCATCCGCGACGTCGTGAAGCGCATCGATCCCACCGTGCCGGTGGAGGAACTCAAGACGATGCCGCAGCAGGTGCGGGAGAACGTGTTCCTCGATCGGGTCATCTCCATCCTCTCGGCTTCGTTCGCGATCCTGGCGACCCTGCTGGCTGGCGTCGGACTGTACGGCGTGCTCTCTTACACCGTGGCCCAACGGACGCGCGAGATCGGTGTCCGCATGGCGCTCGGTGCCGATCAGGCGCGCGTGCGCGGCCTGGTGATGAAGCAGGTCGGTGTGATGACCGCGATCGGCGGAGCGGTCGGCGTGGCCGTCGCCCTCGGGCTCGGCAAGGCGGCGCGTGCTTTGCTCTTCGGACTCGAGGGGCACGATGCTCTCGTGTTCTCCATGTCGGTCCTGCTGCTCGCGCTCGTGGCGCTGGCCGCGGGCTATCTCCCTGCGCGCCGCGCGGCGGCGGTCGATCCCATGCAAGCACTCCGATATGACTGAGCGCGGACTGCTGTCTCCCGCGTCGATCGCGCAGGACCTGCGCTTCGCATGGCGCATGCTCATCAAGAGCCCCTTCTTCACCGCGATGGTGGTCCTCACACTCGCGCTGGGGATCGGGCTCAACACGGCCGTGTTCTCCGTGGTCGAGGGGCTCCTCCTGCGCCCCACGCCGGGCGTGCGCGACGATGCCTCGCTGGTACACCTGTACCGCAGCTACCCCGGGATGTTGTACGGCTCCAACTCGGTGCCTCACTTCCTGAGACTGCAGGAGCGCACCACCGACGTCTTCGACGGCGTCGCCGATGTGGCATTCCAGACGGTGAACATCACCGTCGATGAACGTCCGATGGCGGTGTTCGCGCAGATGGTCTCGGCGAACTACTTCACGATGCTCGGCGTGACCGCGGCGCGCGGACGCACGTTCACCCCCGACGAGACGGCCCACGGCGCGCATCCCATCGTCGTGTTGAGCGACGGTGCGTGGCGGTCGT
>JBJXGK010000003.1:0-32588 GCA_046153705.1 Gemmatimonadaceae bacterium | reverse complement strand
ACCTCGCCGTCGCGATTGCCGAGGATGTTCGTGGAGTACCAGCCCGCCAGGCCGAGCATGCGCGCCTTGAGGCCCGGCGCGATCACGGTCTTCATCCAGGTCTGGCCGGTCTTGAAGTCCTTGCCCGAGATCGGCACACCCTTCTGCTCGGCGAGCTGGACGAGCGCCGCGCAATCCACCGCGAGGTTCGGCGCGCCGTTGCAGTACGGCACACCTTCCATGATGCAGGCCCAGGCGTAGAGCATCGACGGCGCGATGTCGGCATGGTCCTGCTCCATCGCCGCCTCGAACGCCGCGATCGACGCATGCACCGCGCCGGGCTTGATGAAGATCTCGGTGGAGCCGCACCACACGGCGACCACACGATCCAGGCCGTTGGCCGACTTGAAGTCACGGATGTCCTGCCGCAGCTGCTCGGCGAGGTCGCGCTTGTTCTTGCCCGTCTTGACGTTGGTGCCTTGCAGACGCGTCACGTAGTGCTGGTCGAACACGGCCTTCATGGGCTTGATGCCCGAGAGGAAATCCTTGAGCGGCTCGAGGTCCTGCGGTGTCAGCACACCCGCCTTCTTGGCGGCGGTGTACGCGTCATCGGGGATCGGGTCCCACGCGCCGAATACGATGTCCTTCAGCGCCGCGAGCGGCACGAAGTCCTTGATCAGCGGCGCACGCTTCTCGGATCGCTTGCCGAGCCGGATGGTCGCCATCTGCGTGAGCGAGCCGATGGGACTCGCGGTGCCGCGTCGCACCCCCTCCACGCCGGCGATGAACGTAGTGGCAACAGCGCCCAAGCCGGGTGTGAGGATACCGAGCTTGCCGGTGGCAGGACGGACGGTGGAACGAGCCATTCGGTTCTAATCTCCAGTCAGGCCACGGAGCCCGCGTCAGCAGTGACGCGGGCGACATGGCGGATACGTTGAACAAAGGTGATGCAGGCGGTCGTCGCCAATACGGCGATCACGGTCGCCAGGATCCAACCGTCGAGCGCAAGGCCGAAGAAAGCCTGCGGGGCGGACAGGAGGGCGATGCGCTCCGGACGTTCCATCAATCCGACGCCCTTCATCTCCACACCGAGTCCCTCGGCCCGAGCCCGCGTGTACGAGGTCAGCATGGTGGCCATGAGTGCCACCAAGCAGACGACGACCAGCGTACCCGAGCGGAAGCGGTCATCTGTCGCATAGAAGTACGTGAGGCCTCCGAAGAGTGCCCCGTCTGCGACGCGGTCGAGCGTGGAGTCCCAGAAGGCGCCGAACACCGTCGACTGCCCGGTGCGTCGCGCCACGGTGCCGTCGACGACGTCGAGGAATGCCGTGAGGCCCAGCGTCCAGCCCGCGATCGAGATATTGCCGCGGGCGAAGAGGTAGCCGGCGACACACGTGCAAAGCGTCCCCGCCGTCGTGATGACGTTCGGAGAAATGCGGTGCCGCACCGAGAATTCCACGATGGGCTCGATCATGGCGAGATAGCCGACCTTGATCCAACCCCAGAGCTTCAGCATACCGTGAGACCGGCTTCGCACGACACCCGCTAACCGGTTGCGGGGGATGACGTTAGCATCACGCGGACGCATTCGCGTCCGATGGGGAGGAAGCTATCGGGCGTGTATCGGTCGGGCAACGGGCAGGTTTCGGCGTTTGCGTGCTCCGTCTCCCTACGATCAATACAACAGGTACGGCCTCACGGCGCGCTGGAACGCGACGATGGATGGCTGCAGCCGATCGATCACCTCGTCGGGGTCATCCCCACGCAAGAGCGCTTCGCGCGCGGCGGGAATCCCGAACCGGTCGTCGAAGGTGCGGGCATTGAGCTTCGTGGAATCGGCATGCTCGCGGCCGAGCGCCCAGAGGATTGCGGCGCCCAAGCGCCCCACCTGCACGCGATCGCGGTCGAGCACGACGATGCGCACCATCGGGATGTTCTTGCCCGCGAACTTCGCGTCACCGGGTTTCTCCGGGGTCACGCGCACGGCGTCGAACCGCACGCCCCCGAGCCCGTATTCCTCCAGTCGCCTGGCGACACGCGGCGCGTCCATCCAAGAGGCGCCGAACTGCTGGAACGGGAGCGCGGTGCCGCGACCGACCGAGAGGTTCGATCCCTCGAAGGCCACGAGTGCCGGGTACGTCAGCGCGCTGGTGAGCGAGGTCATCGACGGTGACGGCACCACCCACGCCAATCCCGTCTCGTCCCACCACATCGCCCGACGATAGCCGCCCATCTGCACGACCGTGAGTTGCACCGGGATCTTCAGCTCCCCGGCGAACCACCGCGCCATCTCGCCCATCGTCATACCGTGCCGCAGCGGCGCGGGATACAATGCGTACGCCTTGCCGCGCTTCGCCGGAGACGGATCGTCCGGATTGGCCAGCGTCGAGTCGAGGATCGGCCCTTCGACGCGTCCGCCCAGCGGGTTGGGACGATCGAGAACGATGAACGGGATGTTGTTGCGCGCCGCGGCGCGCATGGAGTACACCATCAACCCGACGTACGTCCAGGTGCGCGTGCCGATATCCGAGAGATCGAATACGAGCCCGTCGAGGTCCTTGAGCAGCGAGTCCGGCGGCGGGATGGTGCCGTTGCGATACAACGAGTGCACCATGAGCCCACTCTTGGCGTCGAGCATGTCCGGCAGGTTCTCGGTGTCCTCCGTGCCCCGTATGCCGTGCTCGGGCGAGAAGAGGCGGACGACCTGCACGTTCGCGCGCTTCACGCGCGGGTCCTGGGTCAGCCGGTCGACGATCGACACCCCCTCGGCATCGACCCCGGTGTGGTTGGTGATGACGCCGAGGCGCCGGCCGGCGATAACTTGGAGGGAGTCCTCGAGCAGCACGGTCATTCCGACGCGGAACGTCGCGCGGCCGGTCCGCGTACTCGAAGTGGAGGGCGCGCTCTGGGCTTCGGGTGCCCTCGCACACGCGCCACTCGTCAGGACCAGCAGCAGGTGGAACGGCAGCAGCGACCCCACGAACCGCCGGAACAGCACCGACCGCCGCATCGACCCGCAGGTCGACCGCACGTCCTCCCCTCCCGTACCCCGCGCGCCCTGATGTCGCACCTGAACGTCCTCCGAAAGGCCGGCCTCGCCGGCGTGATCTTCGCCATCGGCTGCGCGACGGCCCTTCGCACTGCCCCGACGCCCGAACCGGGGCCGGGTCACCTGCACGACGTCGTCCCGTCGCTCTCGGCGCCGCTTCCTGCCGCCGCGACGGCCTGGATCGATCGGACGCTGCGAGACCTGAGCCTCCGCGACCGGGTCGCCCAGATGCACATGTTCTGGCTCCTCGGGGATTATACCAGCACCACCGACTCGACGTTCGCCATGGCGATCGAACGGGTGGAGCTCGACAAGGTCGGCGGCGTCATCATGTCGTTGGGCACCCCCATCGAGGTGGCCGCGAAAGTGAACGCGCTGCAGGCGCGCGCGTCCCTCCCGCTGCTCGTCGGCTCCGACGTGGAGCCGGGGCTCGGGCGGCTCGAAGGCGGCACCTTCAATCCCGGACTGCTGCGTGGCGGCGATGCGACGGTCCTGCCGAGCAACATGGCGATCGGCGCGACCGGAAGCGAAGCCTTCGCGCGCGAAGCGGGGCGGATCACCGGCGTGGAGTCACGGGCGATCGGCATCCACATCGGCTTCGCGCCATCGGTCGACGTGAACAACAACCCGGCGAACCCGGTGATCAACGTGCGCTCCTTCGGCGGGGAGCCCAACGCGGTTTCCCGCTTGGGCGCGGCGTTCATCGAAGGCATGCAGGGCGCTGGCGTCGCCGCGACGATGAAACACTTCCCCGGCCACGGCGACACCGACACTGACTCCCACCTGGCCATGCCCATCGTGTCCGCCTCCCGCGAGCGCCTCGACTCACTCGAACTCAAGCCGTTCCGTGCCGCCATCGCCGCCGGGGTCGCGGCGGTGATGAGCGCACACGTCGCGCTCCCAGCGGTGGTCGGCGACTCCACGCCGGCGACACTGGTCGCGTCCGTGCTCTCGGGCCTGTTGCGTGATTCGCTGCACTTCACCGGCGTGACGTTCACGGACGCCATGGACATGCGCGGCATCGGTGAGGGATACACCACCGACGTGAGTTCCGTCGCGGCAGTGAACGCCGGCGTCGACGTTCTGCTCATGCCGGCCGATATCCCCGCCTCGATCGCCGCGGTCGCGGCGGCGGTGGAGCGCGGGGAGATCAGCGAGGAACGCATCAACCGCTCGGTGCGCCGCTTGCTCGAACTCAAGATCCGCACCGGCGCGATCCAGCGTCCGATCGTGTCGCTCGACTCGCTGCGGGAGACGGTCGGGTCGAGTGCGCACCGCCGGACCGCAGAGGTGATCGCCGAGCACGCGATCACACTGCTCCGCGACGACGACCGCCAGCTCCCGCTCGCGACCGGTCCCGGTGCGCCGCGGACGGCCATCATCACGTTCTCCGGCGAAAGCGACGTGCAGGCGGGTCGCACGTTCAGCGCGGAACTCCGGGGACTCGTGCCGCAGAGCCGCGTGATGCGCATCGCGCCCACCACGCCGCGCGCGCGCCTCGACTCCCTGCTCCGCCCGGGCGAGCGCGTGGTGCTCGCGACCTTCGTGCGCACCATCGAGGGCGAAGGCCGCTTCTCCGTGGGAGCACACATCGCGAAGTGGATCGACTCCATCGCCATGGTGCACCCGACCACGGTGGTGGCGTTCTCCAATCCGTATGTGATCCGCGAGTTCGGCTGGGTCGGCTCGTACGTCGCGACGTTCGGGCGCGGCGATGCGATGGAGCGCGCCGCCGCGCGCGCGGTGGCCGGCCGTACGCCGTTCCGTGGTCGCGCCCCGATCGCATTGCCGGGGTTCTTCGAGATCGGCGACGGGCGTGTCGGCGAATCGGCGCCCGCCCAAGGATCACTCGCCGACACCGTGCAGTCACTGCTCGACCGCGCGGTGCGCGACTCGGTGTTCCCGGGCGCCATCGCGGTGATCGGCAACCGCAGCGGCATCGTGACGCAGGTGACCTCGGGTCGGATCGACTGGGCGGCCGATGCGCCCAAGCCCGACCTCAACACGCTCTGGGACATCGCGTCGCTCACCAAGGTCGTCGGCATGACCACCGCGATGATGCAACTGGTCGAGACGGGCAAGGTCGTGCTCGACGCGCCGGCGCAGCGCTATCTCCCCGAATGGACGGGGCGCAACAAGGAGCGGGTGACCGTCCGCCACCTGCTCACGCACTCGTCCGGACTGCCGGCGTTCATCCAGATGTGGAAGGTCACCGGCACGGCGGACTCCGCGCGGCGGCTCGTGCTCGACGCGCCGCTCGACACCACACCCGGGGCGCGGATGGTGTACTCGGACCTCGGCGCGATCCTGCTCGGCATGATCGTCGAGCGCGTGAGCGGCGAGACCCTCGACGGCTACCTCACCAAACACGTCTTCGCGCCGCTCAAGATGCCCGACACGCGGTATCGCCCCACCGCCGAACTGTTGGCGCGCACCGCCCCCACCGAGAAGGATCCGTGGCGCGGGCGGCACCTGCGTGGCGAGGTGCACGACGAGAATGCGTTCCTCCTCGGCGGCGTCTCGGCGCACGCGGGGTTGTTCAGCAGCGCCAACGATCTCGCGCGGTTCGCACGGGCGATGCTCAACGGCGGCACACTCGACAGCGTGCGGATCGTGAAGCACGTGACGATCCGCGACTTCACGCGGGCGCAGAACATCCTGCTCTCGCACCGCGCGCTCGGCTGGGAGACACCGAACGGGACCAACTCCGCGGGCCGCCTGCTGCGTCGACCCGCGTTCGGACACACCGGCTTCACCGGCACGAGCATCTGGATCGACCCATCGAACGACCTGTTCATCGTGCTGCTCACGAATCGGGTGAACCCCTCCCGCGAGAACTCGCGGATCGGACCGGTGCGCACCACGATCGCCGATCTCGCGTTCACCGAATCGCAGGCGAGGAACGGCAAGAGCGCGTACCGCGGTACCCCGTAGTCCGTGCAATCCGCGCATGTGCGGTCGCTCACGTCGCTGCGGTTCGTCGCGGCGCTGTGGGTGCTCTGCCACCACGCGCTCCCGCGGGAGCGCGCGGGCGCGTTCGGCGGGGCGGTGGGCGCGAGTGGATGGTTGGGCGTCTCGCTGTTCTTCGTGCTCTCCGGCTTCCTGCTCGTGATCCGGTACGCGCCAGCGGGCGTGTTGCGCGTGTCCGCGCGCCAGTTCTGGCTCGAGCGCGTCGCGCGCCTGGCCCCGACGTATCTGCTCGCGCTGGCGTTCGCGCTGCCGCTGTTCCTGCGGGATGTGCGGGTGGCCGAGATGAGCGCTGCGCTCATCACGTGGGTCAGCGTGAGCGTGCTCTCGCTCCAGCAAGCGTGGTGGCCGGAGACCGCGTGCGTATGGAACTGCCCCGCCTGGTCTCTGTCCGTGGAGACCTGGTTCTATCTCGCGTTCCCGCTTCTCATCGTGCTCGCCCGCCCACTCCTGCGCACGCCGCCGCGCGCGGCGCTGCTGCTCGGCGCGGCCATGATGGCTTCGGTCGCGATCTTCCCGACGATCGAATCGCTGTCGGCGTCGTGGCCGCTGCCCGTCCACAACCTTTCCCCGCTGAGTCGCTGGCCCGAGTTCGTGGCCGGGATCGGCCTCGCGGCGCTTGCGGCGCAGTGGCGACCGACCCGGTCGCGGACGGGCTGGGGCACCCTGGCGCTCGGCGTCGTCTGGATCGGTTCGGCCGTGCTGAACGAGGCCGTGATCGTCGCAGCGGGCGGACATCTGCTCCCCATCGCCTTGCCCGGATTCGCGCTCGTGATCCTCGGAGCGTGGGGTCTCAGAGCGCCCGGCGCAGGGCTGCTCGATGCGCCCGCGTTGGTCCTCCTCGGGGAATCCTCGTACGCGCTCTACCTGCTGCACGCGCCGCTGCACTCGTACCTGCTCGCCGTGACCAATCGCGTGGTCGGTCGCGGGTTCGACACGAGCTGGTGGGTCTTCGCCGTGTACGTGCCATCGGCGCTCGGACTCGCGGTCGCGGTGTATCAAGGGGTGGAGCGTCCGGCCCGGCGGCGGCTCCGGGCAGCGTTCGGACTGTCCGTCCAAGAGCCGACTCCGGGCGGTCGCGCTTGACTTGGCCGGCGGAACTTCCGACCCTATATTCAGCTTAGTTCGGCGAGCCGCCATCCCGCGGCGCCACATCCCCTTGGAGGGACGCGATGAGCACGATGAACGCCCCGGAAGTCGCGGTCACGATCACCTCGGCCGCCGCAGTCGAAGTGCAGAAGTTCATGGTCGCGGAGAACGTGACCCCCGAGGTCGGCGGGCTCCGCGTCAGCGTCCAGCCCGGCGGTTGCTCGGGCTTCAAGTACAGCCTGCTCATCGAAGACAAGGCCGCCGAGGACGACACGATCCTGTCGCAGGGCGCCTTCAATGTCTTCGTCGACCCGTTCTCCATGCAGTACCTGAACGGCGTCATCATCGACTACGTGACGTCCATGCAGGGGTCGGGCTTCACCTTCAAGAATCCGAACGCCTCCGGCGGTTGCGGATGCGGCAGCAGCTTCTCCGCCTAAGGTGAGCTGCGCAGGCTGACGGTCGACGGGCGTCCCTCGCGGACGCCCGTTCGCGTTTCCCCCCGACTCGACCCGCAATGAGCGCTGGCGCATTCACCGCCCTCGACTGGGCGATCCTCATCCTGTACCTCGTCGGCACCACCGCACTCGGTGTCTGGCTCGGGCGTGACCAGAAGGATGCCAAGGACTACTTCGTCGCCGGCGGCACCATCCCGTGGTGGGCGGTGCTCTTCTCCATCGTCGCGACGGAGACCAGTGCGCTGACATTCATCTCCATCCCGGGCCTCGCCTACCTCGGCGACTTCACGTTCCTTCAGGTGGCCGTGGGCTACGTGATCGGGCGCATCATCATATCGTTCACGTTGTTGCCCAAGTATGTCGAGGGCGAACTCGTGACCGCCTACGCTCTGCTCGAGAAGCGGTTCGGGACATCCACCCGGCGCTTCGCATCGGTGACCTTCATGGTCACGCGCGCCTTCGGCGACTCGGTGCGGGTGTTCGCCACAGCGATCCCCATCGCGCTCATTCTCGGGCCCGTGTTGCCCGGTATGAACGTCACGCCGATCGCCATCCTCGCGCTCGGGGCGACGACGCTGCTCTACACGTACCACGGTGGCATGAAGGCCGTCGTGTGGACCGACGTGATCCAGACGTTCGTGTACATCGGTGGCGGCATCGGCGCACTGATCCTCATCGGCAATGCGGTGGATGGCGGCTGGAGTGCGATCCTCGACCGCGCGGGTGAAGCGGGCAAGCTCAGGCTCATCGACACGTACTCGGGCATGGACCGCCCGCACACGATCTTCGCGGGCGTGCTCGGTGGCACGTTCCTCTCAATGGCGTCCCATGGCGCGGACCAGATCATCGTGCAGCGCTTGCTGACATCAGGGTCGCTCAGTGACGCACGGCGCGCGCTGATCGGCAGCGGATTCGCGGTGGTCGCCCAGTTCGCGCTCTTCCTGGCGATCGGCGTGGGGCTCTGGGCGTTCTACGACGCGCGTGCGTTCAGCGCGCCCGACCGCATCTTCCCGACCTTCATCATCGAGGAGATGCCGCCGGGCATGACCGGGCTCGTGATCGCCGCGATCCTCGCGGCGGCCATGAGCACGATCTCGGGCGCACTCAACTCGCTCTCGGCGGCGACGACGCACGACCTCTGGGCCCCGTTGCGCGGCAAGCCGGCGACGCCCGAAGAGACGTTCAAGGCCTCGAAGGTGTTCACGCTGGTCTGGGCGGCCATCCTGATCGGCGGTGCCCTGCTCTACAAAGCCGAGGGCACACCGGTCGTGGTGATCGCGCTGTCCATCGCGTCGTTCACGTACGGCGGACTCCTCGGGGCGTTCTTCCTCGCGATGTTGTGGCCGCGCGCAATCCAGCGCGACGCGATCACCGGCATGGCGGTCGGGATCAGCACCATGTCCGTCATCGTCTTCGCCGGCCGCATCGCGGCGGCCGTCCCCGCGCTGGCGGGTCCACTCGCCCCGGTGATCGGGATCGCCTGGCCGTGGTTCGTGCTGATCGGCACCACGATCACCTTCGGAACGGGTATCTTGTCCTCACTCACACACGCCATGCCCACCACGGCGCGGCGCGTCTGACCCTTCGTTCGGTCGCGCGGTCCCTCGCGAGACCACTCTCCACCCGGGCGCTCCGCCAAGGAGCACCTCAACAGTCAGAGAAGAGTCCGCAATGTCGCATCTGGTCGTCGGCGTCGATGGTGGTGGCAGCAAGACACAGGTGATCGTGGCTGATGGCCGGGGCAAAGAACTCGCGATGCTCACCGGCACGGGCAGCGCGATCCGGCCGGGCGAGGCACTGCACTCGGCTGAGGTGATCGGCGCACTCGTGCGCGACGCCGTGGCGATGGCCGAGCAAGAGGACCGTCCGCGCGCGCTCGTGGTGGGCGTGGCGGGCGCAGGTCGCGAGAAGGAACGCAAGCAGTTGCTCCGGGCGCTCGAAGGCGAAGGACTGGCCGACGATGTCCAGGTGGTGACGGATGCCGAAGTCGCGATGGAAGATGCGTTCGGCGAAGGCGCGGGCATCCTGCTCGTGTCTGGCACCGGCTCCGTGGCCTTCGGGCGCGGACCGACCGGCACGATGTTGCGCTGCGGCGGCTGGGGCCCGACCTGCGGCGACGAGGGGAGTGGCGCCTGGATCGGCCGCCGCGCGCTGAGCGTGGTGACCGCCTCGCACGACGGGCGCGAGCCCGAGACGCGCCTCGTGGGCGCCGTCCTTACGGCGCTCGAGCTGGACGAGGTGGACGATCTGATCGCCTGGGCCGCCGCCGCGACGCCGAAACAGCTCGCCGAACTCGCGGTCCCGGTACTCACGCTCGCGTCCGAGCGGGATCTGCGCGCCAACTCCATCTGCACCATCGCCGCCGAGGAGTTGGTGGTGCACGTGCGGACGCTGGCGCGCCAACTCTTCGTCGACGAGCGCGCGGCGGTGCCGGTGGCACTCGCCGGCGGCATGATGAAGCGCGGCTCGTTCCTCCGCCGCCTGGTGGAGCACCGGCTCAAGTCGGCAGTGCCCGGTGCCCACCTGCACGGCGATGAGGTCCTGCCGGCGCGCGGTGCGGTGAAACTCGCGCGCCGAGCGCTCGCTGGCGTCTAGTCGGACCGCGCCGGACGTCGGTCGACGCTATTCGTCGACCGACTCGAACGAGTGCGGCGGCAGTCCGCGGCGGAGTCGCGAGTTGCGATAGCCGTAGAGCGCGTAGAGCACGAGCCCGATCGCCAACCAGATGCCGAAGCCGTACCACGCGCGCGCCGGCAGCCCCCACATCACGAAGAAGCAGGCCGACGCTCCGCCGAGGCCGACGAACCACACGGCCGGCACCTTGAACGGTCGCGGACGGTCCGGCTCGACGACGCGCAGGACGAGCACACCGAGACACACGAGCACGAACGCGAAGAGTGTGCCGATGTTCGTGAGGTCATACGTCGCCACGTCGTCCGCCACCAGGGCGGCGAGGCCCACGCACACACCGGTGATGATGGTCGTCACGTGCGGCGTGCGGTACTTCGGATGCAACTTGGCCGCGCCCTGGGGGAGCAGGCCGTCGCGCGCCATCGAGTAGAAGATGCGCGGCTGGCCGTACTGGAACACGAGCAGCACGGCCGCCATGGAGACCACGGCGCCACCGGCGATGATCCACGAGAACCGCTGCAGGCCCGCGATCTCGAACGCATGCGCGAGCGGATCGGACGAGGCCAGCTGCTGGTACGGCACCAGACCCGTGGCCACCGCGCCCACGATGACATAGATGAGCGTACAGATCCCCAGCCCCCAGAGCAGGCCACGCGGCATGGTGCGCTGTGGGTCCTTCACCTCCTCCGCCGCCGTGGAGATGGCGTCGAAGCCGATGTAGGCGAAGAACACGATCGCCGCGCCATGGTGCACGCCGGTGAAGCCGTTGGGTGCGAAGGGCGTGTAGTTCTTGGGATCGATGTACATGGACCCGACGATGACGAACAACGCGAGCACGGCGAGCTTGATCATCACCATCACGGCGTTGGCGCGCGTACTCTCCTTCACGCCGCGCACCAGCAACCACGTGATCGCCATCACGATGAGGAAGGCCGGCACGTTGAGCATCACCGGGATGCCGGCGATGGTCGGCGCGGATTCGAGCAAGGCCTGCACCGCCGGGTCCGAGCTGGCTTTCGCCTGGAAGTACCCATGCGTGAGCCAGCCCGGGATCTTGAAGAACGGCGAGACGAGCGAGTCGAAGTAGCCGCTCCACGATATCGCCACCGCGACGTTGCCCACCGCGTATTCGAGGATGAGGTCCCAGCCGATGATCCAGGCGATGAGCTCACCGAAGGAGGCGTAACTGTACGCGTACGCGGAGCCCGCCTGAGGGATCATCGCCGCAAGTTCCGCGTAGCAGAGCGCGGCAAGGGCGCACACGGCCCCGAGGAGCGCGAACGAGAGGATCAGCGCAGGCCCGGCACCGAACCGCAGCACTTCGCCGTTCTCCGCGATCTCACCGGCCGCGGCGGTCCCGAGCGTCGAGAAGATGCCTGCCCCGATCACCGCGCCGATGGAGAGGAAGATCAGGTCCTTCGTCCCGAGCGTCCGGCGCATGCCATTTCCCTCGGACCCTTCGGGGACGAGGTCGGCGATCGGCTTGCGACTCCAGAGTGAGTTCATAGCCGGGGAAGCTACGGCGCCGGGGAGAGCGGGTCCAGCGCGAGGAGACTCAGCGCGGCGCTTCGGCGGTGATCGAGACGGTGTCGCGCACGGGCGTGCCATCGGGCCGCACCGCGGGACGGAACCGCACTTCCGCGAGCATCTCGCGGATCTTCTTGTTGTAGCCCCCGTCCTTGGACGGATTGAACGCGATCAGCTTGGCGGTGCCTCTCTCGTCGACCTCGAACCACGCGATCATCTTGTACGGCCGGACCTTGTTGGGAACCGGGATCGGTAGCAGGGCGAGGTTGGTCACCTGCGGCGGATAGATGTCGCCCGAACCGCCGCCGGTGCCCGGCCCGTTCCCCGAGCCGCGTCCGGTGCCCACTCCTGACCCGACGCCACCACCGCTCCCGGGCCCGTTGCCACCAGAACCATCGTGGCCCGAGCCACCCCCGGCACCTGCGGTAGGGATGGTCGGGCCGGTGGTCGCAGCCTCTTTCGTTTCAGCCGGCGTCGGCGGTGGAGGAGTCACCTGCGGCTCGGGCTTGGGCTCTTCCTTCGGCGGCGTGGGCGGCGGCACGACCGGCGGAGTGACAGTCGGGGTGGGCTGGACCTGCGGGATGGGTGCGACCTGCAGGAAGCGAACACGTTCGGCCTGAACCGCGCTCCCACCCGAGCCACCCGTTCCACCACCACCGCCGCCGGCGGGCCCCGGCCCGCCGCCGCCGTCCGTGAGCGGCTGGTCGAGCTGCGAGGCGATGAACGGGGGCAGGAACAGGAAGAGGACGATGATCCCGTGGATCAGCGCCGAGAGAAGCAGTCCCGTCGGGCCGCGCTTGTCGCGATCCGGGATCCCTTGGAGGGGCCGGAGCGGTCGACGCGGTTTCTCGGGAGAGGTCTGCGGAAGAGCCGTCACGGGATAACAAAGGGAAGTGCGGCCCTCGGGCCGCCAGCGTACAGAAGTAATACGGCGGACGAGCCCCGAAAGGTTCGTCCGCCGTTACCAACACCGGGGAATCACCCCGGGTTCCGTGTCACTTCGGCGGAACGCCGATGACCTTCACGCCGGCGCCGCGCGCCATGTCCATGGCGTAGATGACGTCCTGATACTGCACCTTCGGATCACCCTTCACGAACATGATCTTCTCGGGACGCCCCTCGTAGATCTCCGTGAGTCTCGAGGAGAGGTTCTCCTTGGTGAGCGGTTCCTTGTTCACCGCGAACGCCCCTTCCGGAAGCACCTCAAGCACGATCTGATCGGACGACGAGTTGGCCGTCACGACGCTCGGCTGCGGATCCGGCAGCTGCAGGTCGATCGCCTTGCGCATCATGGGCTGCATGATCATGAAGATGATCAGCAGCACGAGCATGATGTCGATCATGGGCACGACATTGGGCTCGTTGTTCAGCCCGCTGTTGCCACCACCAACACTCATTCCCATGGTCGACTCCTACGGGTTCTTAGTGGGTGTCTTGATCTCGTCGCCGGCCACCGACGACTCCGTTCCCGGCGTCTGATCGGTGATGGCTGCGACGACGCGGACACCATTCTTCGCGGCCATGTCCATGGCCTCGAGAATGACGCCGTACTCGAGTTCCTTGTGCGCCTTCAGATAGAGGATCTGATCGATCTGGCGCGCCGTGTAGATCTGACTGATCAAGGTGCCGATGTCCTCGGTCCTCACGGCCTGCTTGTTCAGATAGTAGTTCCCGTACTTGTCGATGCCAAGGATCTGATCCTCATCCGCTTCGGGGTGCGCCTTCAGGTTGACACCCGAGGGCGGCTCGGCGGTGAAGCCGGAGGCGATCGCCGGCGTCACCACCATGAAGATGATGAGGAGCACCAACATGACATCGATCATGGGGACGACGTTCGGCTCGGCCTTGACGCCGCCCCCGGTGCTGACTGACATACCCATCGCAAAACCCTCCTGGGGTTCTCGAGGCGATTACTGCGAGATCGGATTCGAGCCGGCCTGCGCCTTCGTGCTGAACTCACGAGTGAAGCGCGAACGGCCGAACTCACCGGAGACACCCTTGATGAGATAGTCGATCATCTCCTTGGAGACGTAGGTCATCTCGGCGGTCAGGTTGTCGATCTTGGTCTGGAAGTAGTTGAAGAACCACACGGCCGGGATGGCGACGAGCAGGCCGAAGCCGGTGGCGATGAGCGCTTCGGCGATACCGACCGTGATGGCGGCGATGCCGGTCGAGCCCGAGGTGCCCATGGCGGCGAAGGCGTTGATGATGCCGAACACCGTGCCGAGGAGACCGACGAACGGCGAGGTCGAACCCACCGTCGCGAGGACGGCGAGGCCGCGCTTCAGCGACACGATCTCGACGAGCATGTTGCGCTCGACGGCGCGCTCGGCCGAGTTGATGTCGGAGACCGTCACCGAGCCATCGAGGATCAGCGGCTTCACTTCATCCAGCGCGCCGCCGAGGACGCGGGCGACGTGCGACTTCTTGTACGACTGCGCGAGGTTGATCGCCTCGGAGAGGTTGTCCTCCTCGAGGAACTGCGAGAACTCGGGCGCGAACTTGAGCGTCTCCTTCTGGGCCTTGCGGAGGTTCCACCACTTGCCGATCGCGACCGTCAACGACCAGAGCGACATGACGGCGAGCGTGAACCAGATGCCCTTCGCGAACATCGGGCTCTCCGCCCAAATGTGTGCGATGTCCATGTTCATAACGGATAATCTCCTATGGGTTGAGCGACGTGGAAGAAACCGGGATTACTTCTGGAGAGCGAAGACGAACGGCTGCTGTACGAGCTGCTTCACCTTGCGACCGCCGACTTCGGCAGCGAGGAACCGCATCTGCGGCAGCGCCTGACGGACGGACGCCGAGAAGAGCTCGTGCGAGGTGCGGATGACCTTGAAGGTGGAGACTTCGACGCGCCCGGTCGTGTCGACGACGAATTGCGCGAGGACCTCACCTTCGATGCTCGACGACCGGAGGATGTCCGGATAGCGCGGGCTGCCCGTGCCGGGCACCGGGGCCACCGGCTTCTCCACCTGGAAGTCGAAGAAGGTCTGGTTGTTGTCGATCACCTGCGGCGTGCCGCCCACCACACCCGATGCGATACCGCCGGCGACACCCTTGCCGGAGAAGTCCGCTTCGTTGGTGAGCTTCTTGGACAGGTCGATCTCGGGGATCACGTCCGGGATGTTCACGGGCGCGGTGAGCACCTGGAAGCCCTTGGCGATCGGCGGCGGCGCCACGACGTCGGGCGGCGGCGGCGCATCGGGCGGCGGCGGCTCGTCTTTCTTGATCTCGACGAACTCCACCTTCTGCATGGTTTCTTCTTCCGCCGCCTCGACCACCTGTTTCGTCGCCACGACCGAGAGGCCGATCACGACAGCGTGCGCGACGAGAGAGAACATGGTCGAGCCCAACGACCGGGTCTTCGCCGGCCTTGACTCGATGAGGTTGTTGAACACGCGTCCGTCTCCAGAGAGTGATAAGTCGCGTGACGGCGCTCCGGCTGGATCGTCCGGGGCGTCGACCGTGCCTGAACCTATCCCGACCAGTCCCGGCCCGTAATACGGCGAAGATTAAGTTTCGCTTAACGGAGGCGGGTACCGCTCAAGTCCGCGCCGCACACGGTCCGTGCGGTGCTTGAGCGATACTACCCACGCCAGATTGCGCCAGCGCACACGATCCGATGAAGATTCGGTGACGATTCCGCCACCGAGGGCGAGCGTTGTGCGACCGGGGCGTCGGTCGGCCCCTACTCCGGGCGCGTCGCCGGGAGCGTGACGGTGAACGTCGTCCCGCGCCCCAGGCGGGACGCCACGTTGATCGCCCCTCCGTGGGCGTGCACGATCCACTGTGCGATCGCCAGGCCGAGACCGAACCCGCCCCGTTCGCCCCCGCGGGAACGCGCCCGGTCCGCACGCCAGAACCGCTCAAAGATGAACGGCAGGTCCGCCGCCGCGATCCCGAGCCCCGTGTCCTGCACGATGAACGCCGCCTCCGCCCCTCGCTGCTCCAGCGAGATCGCCACACTGCCCGACCGCGAGGTGTACTTCACCGCGTTGGTGAGGATGTTAAGGAAGAGCTGCCGCAGACGCACGGGGTCGCCCCGTGTCACGAGTGGGGCGACCTCACCCAACGTCACCTCCACACCGGCCCCCTCACCCAGCATCGACGCCGTATCGGCGACGTCGCGCACCATCGCGTCCAAGTCCACCCGCTCGCGGTGGATGTCGAACCGCCCCTCGTCCGCGCGGGCCAGGGTGAGCAGCGAGTCCACCAAGTCCGCCATCCGCGCCGTCTCGGCCAACGCCTCCTCCAGCGCTGGCAGCTGGTCCGCCGCGACGTTCGGGGAACCCATCGCCCGCTCGATGTCGGCGCGAAGAACCGTGAGCGGCGTCTTGAGTTCGTGGCTCGCGTCGGCGGTGAACCGTCGCAGGCCCGCGAACGACCCCTCGAGGCGCGCGATCATCGCATTGATCTTCTCGGCGACCCGGTCGAGTTCGTTCTCATCGCTCTCCACCGGCAGGCGGCGATGCAGCGATCGCCCGTCCTGGATGGCTTCGAGGTCGTCGATGAGGCGATCCACCGGCTGGAGATTCGTGCCGGCCAAGCCCCAGGCCACGATCACTGAGAGCAGGAACACGAGCGGAAGGACGATGAGGACGGGCACGAACAGCTCGAGGCGATGCAACTGCAGATCGTCGGCGTTCTCCGCCGCGAGTACACGCAGGCTCGGGGCCCGGGTGTCGCTGCGCTCGAACTGCATGCGGACGAACAAGCGCGTCGAGTCCATCGTGAGGAATCCTGCCGCGCTGTCGGGCGAGAAGGCCTGGAAGATCGCGCGCGTGAGCCGCGTCCGGTGGCGCTCGGTGAGGCGCTCGACCGCGGGACTCTCGTACAGCACCCGCACCGAGTCGCTCACGATGACGTAGCCGGGCAGCACCCCCAGCAGCCGGCGGATGCCCTGCGACAGCAGCGGCTGGTTTGGCGTCCCGCCCTCGGAGACGATCACGCTGCCGAAGACGCCGGTGCCGCCCTGTTCGATGACGCGCGACGCAAGGTCCGCCGTGCTGAACACCCGCGCCTGCAGCCGGCGCTCGGCCGAGCGCCGGCTCGAGGAGAGCACGATCGCCGCGAACAAGAGCAGCGCCGCGCCGATCACGATGGCGAAGGCGAGCGTCAGGCGGCCGCGGATGGTGCGCACGGAGTGGGCCTCAGCCCTTGAGCACGTAGCCCACGCCGCGCACGGTCGAGATCAACTTCCTGTCGTGGGGCGCGTCGATCTTCTTGCGCAGGTGGTTGATCACCACGTCGACGATGTTCGTGCCCGGGTCGAAGTGATAGCCCCACGCGTACTCGGTGATGAGCGTGCGGCTGAGCACACGACCCGCATGTCGCGTGAGGTACTCGAGGACGAGGAACTCCTTCGGGGTGAGCTCGATCTTCTGCCCGGCGCGGAAGACCTCGCGTGCGTCGAGGTCTACGACGAGGTCGGCCACGGTGAGACGCGGCGACACGATCGACCGCGGACGCCGTGCCAGCGCTTCGACGCGGGCGAGCAGCTCCTCGAACGCGAATGGCTTGGTGACGTAATCATCCGCGCCGGCACGCAGGGTCTCGACCTTCGCGTCCACGGCGTCCTGCGCGGTCAGCACCAAGATCGGCTTCTCGAAACCCCGCGCGCGCAGATTGCGCAGCACCTGCTGGCCGGAGCGGCCCGGCAAGCGGAGGTCGAGCACCACGAGATCGTAGGGTTGGCTCTTTGCCAGCGCCTCGCCCTCCTCGCCGTCGGCCACGAGATCCACGGTCCAGCGTTGTTCCTCGAGCCCACGCTTCACGAACTGCCCGACCGTCGGGTCGTCCTCGATCACCAGGACCTTCACGATTCCACCACCGGCAACACGACGCGGAAGGTGCTCCCCTGGCCGAGCGTCGAGTCGACCTCGATACGCCCGCCGTGCTCTTGGACGATGCCGTAACAGATGGAGAGTCCCAAGCCGGTGCCCTGCCCCGGCTCCTTGGTCGTGTAGAAGGGCTCGAAGATCTTCGCGAACTCGCTGCGCGCGATGCCGTGGCCGGAGTCGATCACTTCCATGATCGCACCCTCCTGGATGTTCGGCCCGGGTCGCGTGACGATCCGTACCGTACCGCGCTCGTTCATCGCGTCCATGGCATTCAGCAACAGCGCCATGAGCACCTGCACCAACTGCTCGGTGCTCGCCTGCGGGACACGGCCGATGAGCGGGTCGAGACTCGTCTGCACCGTGAGCCGCTTGAAGCGCACGTGATGCTTGAGCAGGAAGAGGGTGCGCTCCACCACTTCGTTGAGACTCACGCGCTCCTTGCGCGGCTGCTTGGGCCGACTGAAGTCGAGCAAGCCGTCGACGATCTGCTTGCAGCGCACCACCTCGTTCTCGATGATGCCGAGGAAGTCGTGCGTCTCCTTGGCGACCGGCGCTCCAGCCTTCTCGAGGTCCTCGATGCGGTACCCCAACGACTCGGCGCAGGCGGCGATGGTCGCGAGCGGGTTGTTGATCTCGTGCATGACGCCGGCCGCCAGCTGGCCGATCGCGGCGAGCTTCTCCGACTGCGAGAAACGCTCCTGCGCCTGCTGCCAATCCGTGACGTCCTCTCCGATGGTGATCACGTGCGTGACCGGCCCGTCGCCGAGCCGCATCGGAATCTTGGTGATGCGATACGTCCGCTGCTCGCCGGACGCCGCGCTCTCCATCTGATACTCCTGCATGCGGCCGCTCTGGAACACCTGGTCGAACTCGCGGCGCAGCATCTCGCCGGGCTGACGATGCAGGATCTCGAAGATCGTGCGCCCGATGGCTTCCTCGCGCGAGACACCCTGCATGCCGGTCTCGCGTTTGCGATTCCAGCTCTGAATGCGGTACTCGCGGTCGATCACGTACAGCCCGAGCGGCAGCGAGTCGATCACCTTCTCGATGAACCGCCGGCCGCGGTCGATCTCCGCCGTGCGTGACGCCACCTCGACCTCGAGCTGGCGCGAGCGCTCCGCGTGCGCGAGTTCGGGCGCGAGGAGGTTCGCGAGCGCATTGAGCAGCAGCCGTTCCTCCGGCTCCAGGATCCGCGTGGTACGAAGCGCGAGCGCACCCACGCGCCGTTCACCGAACACGATGCCTTCGAGCCGCAGATCGTTGCGCGACTGCTGCTCGGTGGCGCCGGGTAGCCCGTTCCGGATCTCGTGCTCCGCGAGCACCCTCGTGCCGCGCCCCCAGGCCAGCGTCATCCCGTTGGGCGTGTGTAGCCAGACCCCGACCTCGGCCGCGTCGGTGACCGACGTGATGGTGCCGAGGATGCGGTCGATGATCGCCTCCAACGGACGCGCCGAGGCCAGCTCCGCGCTGATGGCCGCGAGCGTGCCGAGCGCGCGTGTGGCGCGCTCGTCGGAGGACTCGGTGGCGTACGAGGGGTCAGTCACGGTCGCGGGCAGTCATGGCGGTGAAGCTACCGGCCGCTTGGAGGGGGGACAAGGTGAGTGGGCTGGCATGCGTGTCAGGGTGACAGGGAGACCGTCGCAGAGGCAGGGTCAGGGGCCGCGGGGTGGTCGCACTGGCGCATCCGGCGCGGCATGAGTGATGCGCGATGGTCCGGTGTGCGGTCACGCGAGTGGTCGCCGTCACAGAGCCATCACCCCATCATATGTTCTGGAGGAGTCTCCTCATGGTGTATCGTACGACGTTGACCCCGCTCTTCTCGCTGCGCCGCGAGATGGACCGCATCCTCGAGGACGCGATCGGGCGCACGAACCAGCCCACCGTGGCTTGGACGCCTGCCGCAGATGTCCGCGAGGATGAGCAGGCCTACCTCTTCGATCTGGAGTTGCCCGGCGTGTCGCCCGATTCGGTGGAAGTCACCGCCGATCAGGGCATGTTGTCGGTGCGCGGTGAGCGCCGCAGCGAGGCTCGCGAGAGCAACGCGGGCCGCTGGCACATCGTGGAGCGCTCGCAGGGCGCGTTCCGTCGCAGCTTCCAGCTGCCGGCGCAGGTGGCGGAAGACAAGATCGAGGCCCAGTACGCGAACGGCGTGCTGACGGTGCGGGTGCCGAAGGCGGAGGTACCCAAGGCCAAGAAGATCGAAGTCAAGGTGTGAGAAGGGAGGTGGCAGATTGGAGGTGTGAGGTGTAAGGTGTAAGGGAAAACAAAGCGGGAGGACAGCGGCTTGGCCGTTGCCCTCCCGCGCGTCGCGCATGTCGCATCACACCGCCATCCGCCCTCTACCTTCTCCCATCCACTGTCAGCTGAGCTTCGCGATCTCCGCGAGGATCTCGGCGTTCTCACGCCGCGTGCTCGGGTTCGGTTCGACGAACGACCAGCGGACGACGCCGGACTTGTCGACGAGGAAGTACGCGCGGTTGGCGAAGAACCGCTCTTCGTGGAGCACGCCGTAGAGGCGCGCGACGTCGCGGCGGAAATCCGAGGCGAGGTCGACGGACATCTGGTACTTCGCCTTGAACTCCTTCAGCGACGGGACGGCGTCGACACTGATGGGCAGCACCGCCACGTCCTTGCTCGTGAAGGCCGCGTAGTCGTCAGTGAAGGCGCACAGTTCGGCGGTGCAGGTGCCCGTGAAGGCGAGCGGGAAGAACGCGAGCAGCACGTTCTGCTTCCCCTTGAAGGACGCGAGGGAGACTTTCTCACCGTTCGTCGCATCGATCGTGAAGTCCGGCGCGGCGGAGCCCACGGCAGGTGTGGCGTTCGACATGTTCGCTGTGTTGAAGTGATCGGAGTGGAGCGTGCCGGGATCGAACCGGCGACCCCCTGCTTGCAAAGCAGGTGCTCTCCCAGCTGAGCTAACGCCCCTCAGTACTACCGGTTCCAATTTAATCGGTGCCGAGGGAAAAGTCTTGTGGGCAGGGGAAAGAGAAAGGGCACCCCGCCCAAGCGGAGCGCCCTCGATCCCTGAGCAGCCGGAGGCCTATTCGTGCGCCGGCAACGGCTCCATGGTATCCGGATCGACCGGCACCTGCACCTCATCCCGGTACGGCGACGTCATCTTGAACACCTGCGCCTTGGGGAAGGCATCCATGAACTGCGCGTAGCTCCACGCGAACAGACCCGCGAAGCCCGCGAAGATGCCGATCTCCCAGAACCCGAACGGGAGGTGGTCGACCTTGGTGCCGTAGATCGACGGATAGATCTCGGTGTACCGCGAGAACCAGAGCCCGAAGAACGACGCCGTGGCGAAGAGAATCATGGTCGGCGAGTACGTCTTGGCCTTCACCGAGAGCAGGCCGATGAACGGCACGAGGAACGTCAACACCGCCGCCGCCATCGTGGTCGTCTTCCAAACGCCCGAGAGGCGCAGCGTGAAGAAGTGCGTCTCTTCCGCGAGGTTGCCGTACCAGATGATCAGGAACTGCGAGAAGGTGATGTAGCCCCAGAACGCGGTGAACGCGAAGCAGAGCTTGCCGACGTCATGGTAGTGCTTCTCCGTCACCAGCTCCGGCAACTCGGGGAACATGCCCTTGTAGAAGCGGAGCAGGACGGCCCAGATCATGAGCGCCACGAGCCAGCCGCCCATGAAGACCTGCCAGCCGTACATCGTGGAGAAGAAATGGTAGTCCAGCGACATCGAGTGGTCCCACGCGAGCACACACCACCCGAAGCCGAAGACGAGCGCCATCACCACTGCGAGCTTGCCCTGCAGCGAATGCGTGGAGTGCAGCTCACGACGCTCTTCGCCGAAGCCGGCGCGCATCTTGGCGCGCAGCCCGGCCGCCCACGAACCACCGGACTCCGGCGTCACACCGACGTCGAGGCGCACCGACGTCCACACGTACCAGATCTGCAGCGCCACGAGCGCACCGAAGATCAGCAGGTTGCGGAGGTAGAAGAAGCCGTGGTTGAAGTAGGTCTCCTTCTCCGCGATCAGCTCGCCCGTGCCCACCAGGTCCCACCACGGATAGATGTGCCCCTTGCCTCCGAACAGGATGACGAGGAGCCCGAGCGTCGCGATGGGCAGGAACGCCACGAACCCTTCGAGGAAGCGGATCACGCCGCGCGACCAACGCGCGGTCACGATGCGCTGCACGGCAGCGAACATCACCGCAGCGGACGCGATCGTCGTGAAGAAGAGCCAGTTGAAGAGGAAGGCCTGCCACGCGCGCGCCTCACCCGTCGCGGCACCGACCGCGAAGAGGAGCATGCCGAGCACACCGACGATCAGACCGCCCTTCTTGAGGGCGTCCGGCATCGACTTGGTCTGGAGCACCGCGACGAGCTGCTCGCGCGGCGGGGAGTAATGATGCTGGCCGCTCATTCGTGACCTCCGGACTTGCCTGCCTTGGCGGCACCGTCAGCGGCCTTCTCGGCCTTGGGCGTGATGCCCGCGGTGCTCGGCTTGACGTACGTCGACGGGACCGTGGGACCCACGTTGGACGCGCCGAGCAGCGCAGTGCCGGTCTGTCCCGGGAATCCGACCGGCCCGGTCTGCACTGGGAATCGGCCCTGCAGGCCGCGCAGGTAGTTGACGATGTCCCAGCGCACGGATTCCGGGATGCGATTAAACGATGGCATGAGGCCGCGACCGTTGCGCAGCATGCCGAACACATAGCCGTCCGTGCGGGCGCTGCTCATCGGCGTGATCAGACTCGGCGCGATGCCGTACGCCGGGTTGAGCTGCTTCATCGCTCCGTTGCCATCGGCCAGGTCGCCGTGGCAGACCGCGCAGTTGATCTGGTAGGCCTTGTGCCCGATCTCGATCGAGCGCGCATCGGCCGTGGTCGGATTCTGGAGACCCGAAAGCGAATCGATCTGGAACGGCAGCGACTGGTAGGACACCTGCCACGACGCCACCGCCACACCCGTCGTCGGCACCGACCCCTGCGGATTCCCGCGGAACGGGATGGTGTCGCCACCGAGCGAATCGATCGAGAACTTCTGCCACGTCCCCACCGACGGCTGCTGCTTCATGTCGGTGAGCCAGAGGTCACCGTTGCAGGCGCCGAGCAGGACCGGGAGTGCGACCAGCGCCGCACCCCGAAGGAAGGACTTACCGGTCACCGCGCACCTCCACCGCGCCATGACGGCGCAGGATCGATTCGGCTTCCTTGAGCTTCTCGGGCGCACACTCGCACCACACGCCGTAGCTGCCTTGACTGAACGCCGGGTCGTACCCGACGGTCGTCGTCAGGCGCGGGATCCCCGCGAGATAGAACATCCCGAACACGGTCGACAGACAGCCGACCATGACCATCACCTCGAAGCCGAACACCGTGTACGGCAGCCACGTGGCGATCGCCTTGCCACCGACCACGAGCGGCCAGTAGTTGGAGCCCCAGATGGCGAGCCAGTAGCCGAAGCACACGCCGCACAGCGCACCGATGAGCGTGAACTTGCGCACCGGGCTCTGTGGCGGATCGACCGCGTCCTCGAGCTCGTGACGCGGGGTCGGCGAGAACACGGTGAGCGAACCCACCTGTTTGTGCTTGAGCTCCTCGATCGCTTCCACGGTGCTATCGAGCTCCGCGAAGACGCCCAGCATGCCTTGCATCATCTCAATGCCCTCCGTGGCCGTGGGCCTTGTGCTTGTGCTTCATCTTTGGCGGCACGATCTCCTTGATCTCCGCGAGCGCCATGACCGGCAGCTGCTTCACGAAGAGGAGGAACCACATGAAGAACCACCCGAACGACCCGATCAGCAGCCCGTAGTCCACCCAGGTCGGCACGTAGCTCGACCACTGCCACGGCTCGACGTCATGCGAGAGCGAGGGCACCACGATCACGAAGCGCTCGAACCACATGCCGATGTTGATGAAGATCGACAGGATCCAGAGCCAGGTCGGGTTGCGACGCAGCTTCTGCGAGAACAGCGAGAGCGGCAGGATCATGTTGCAGGTGAGCATGATCCACGCCGCCCACCACCACTGACCGAAGACACGGTTCCAGAAGTAGTCCTGCTCGTACTTCACGCCGCCATACCAGGCGATGAAGAACTCGACGATGTAGGCGCAGCCGACGACGAGCGACGTGAAGAGCACCATCTTCGCCGTGGCGTCGAGGTGGTTCAGCGTGACGTAGTGGCGCAGCCCGAACCAGCGGCGCATCGGGATGATGATCGTCCACACCATCGCGAAGCCGGAGAAGATCGCGCCGGCGACGAAGTAGGGCGGGAAGATCGTCGTGTGCCAGCCGGGCACGATGCCCATCGCGAAGTCGAACGACACGATGGAGTGCACCGAGAGCACCAGCGGCGTGGAGAACGCGGCGAGGAACAGGTACGCGCGGGCGAAGTGACGCCACTCGCGCTCCGTGTTGCGCCAGCCGAACGAGAGCACCGACAGGATCTGCTTGCGGATCGGGTTGGTCTCGCGGTCACGCAGCACCGCGATGTCGGGGATCAAGCCCACGAACAGGAAGGTCGTCGAGATGGTGAGGTACGTCGTGATCGCGAAGACGTCCCACACGAGCGGCGACTTGAAGTTCGGCCAGATCAACCGCCAGTTCGGATACGGGATCAGCCAGAAGAACTTCCACGGCCGTCCGATATGGATGATCGGAAAGAGACCCGCCGTCATGACCGCGAAGACGGTCATCGCCTCGGCCGCGCGATAGATCGTCGTGCGGAACCCGGCGCGGAAGAGGTACAGGATGGCCGAGATGAGCGTGCCGGCGTGACCGATACCGACCCAGAACACGAACGTGATGATGTAAACGCCCCACATCACCGGCGGGTTGTACCCCGCGACGCCGAGGCCCTGATGGATCTGATAGACCCAGGAGAAGATGCCGAGGCCGAGGCAGGCGAGCGCGAGGAGCAATCCCCCGAACCACGCCTTGGTCGGCTCGAGGATCGAGAGGATCTCCCGATCGACCTGTTCGTAATCCTTGACCGCCGGAAGCTGCACGTCCGCCGTGGCGATGTTCGGCCGACGCGGCTCGTCCGGATGCGCGAGGGTAGCCATGGTCCGCGCCCCCTTACGCCGTGGCCGACGCCGACGGCGCCGGATGGTTGACCTTCTTCAAGTAGACCACCGCCGTGAAGGTGTTGAGCTCTTCGAACACATGGTACGCGCGACGATCCTTCGCCCACTTCGCGACCGACCAGTTCTCATCGGCCGCGTCACCGAAGACGATGGCGCGCGACGGACAGGCCTGTGAGCAGGCCGTCGTGAACTCGTCGGGCTGCAGCTCGCGGCCTTCGAGCGATGCGCGGTTCTCGGCTTCCTTGATGCGCTGCACGCAGAACGTGCACTTCTCCATGATGCCCTTCTGCCGCACGGTCACGTCCGGATTCAGCTGCCACTGCAGCGGCTCCGGGAACGCGTACTGTGTGCGGTTGGGATCGCCGTACCCGAACCAGTTGTAGTAGCGGACCTTGTACGGGCAGTTGTTGGAGCAGTAGCGCGTGCCGACGCAGCGGTTGTAGACCTGCACGTTGAGGCCGTTCGGCGCGTGGTAGGTCGCGTACACGGGGCACACCGGCTCGCAGGGCGCGTTGCCGCAGTGCTGGCACATCATCGGGACGAAACGCGTCTCGAAGTCCGGGTTCGCCGGATCGAACACGACGTCCTTGGGCTCGCGATCGAGTTCCCAGTAGCGCTCGAGACGGATCCAGGCCATCTCGCGGCTGCGCGTGATGTTGGCACCGAAGCCCGTGCGGTCGGGGAGGAGCTGCGGTCCCTGCCACTCGGCGCCCACGGTCGGGATGTTGTTCTCGGCGTAGCACGCCGTGACGCAGGCCGAGCAGCCGGTGCACTTGGCCAGGTCGATGGTCATCGCCCAGCGGCGCTTGGCGGCACCCGACCAGTGCTCGGGGTCGTACTGCCCCTTGTCCTTCGACTTGGTATCGCCGTACTCACCCTGCGCGTCGTTGGCGACCGGCGAGCGGAGTCCCGGCAGGAACTCGGTGCTGGCCTGTCCATCGAACACGTGGTGGCCATGCTCCTCTTCGCCCGCGAGGAGCGCGGGAAGCGCGATCGCCTGCGCGATGCCGCGACCGTGCTGGCGCCCGGAGCCTTCGATGGTGACGATGCGGGCCGAGCCCGTCGCCTTGGTGACCGACGCCTTGCTGCCGGCGAGCGCGGCCGCACCCGAGCGCGAATCTTCGGCGCTGACGAGCAGCTTCCATGCGTTCTCGCCGGCGATGGCATACCGACCGGCGTTCACCTGGCCACGGCCGAGTGCGACCGCGACGGTATCCGGACGCAGGCCTATGTAGACGAAGGCCGGCGCGGTGAGTTCACCGGCGGCGGTCTTCACGGTCACCATGTCGCCGTCTTCCACGCCGATCGCCTTCGCGGTCTCGGCGTGCATCTCCACGACGGTCTGCCAGCAGATCTTCGTGACGGGATCGGGGAGTTCCTGCAACCACGGCTTGTTCGCGCCGCGACCATCGCCGAGCGTCGGCGAGGGATACACAGCCAGGAAGTACTCACCCTGCTGCGACGGCGCTGCGACGGGCCGCGCGGCAGGAGCCGTCGAGCCGCGCGAGGCCGACGATCCGCTCGTCATCGCGGTGGGCAGCGCGTTCTTGAGCGCGCCGTTGCCGCCGACGCGGCTGGCGATCCATGCACGGTAGTCCGCGAACGGGAAGCGCGCTGCCATCGTCTGGTCGCCCTTCGCCATCGCGATCAGGACGTCGGCAGTGCTGCGCGAATCGAACACCGGGTCCATCGTCGGCTGCTGTAGCGAGAGCATGCCCTTCATCGGCTCCGCATCGCCCCAGCTTTCGAGTGCGTGATGATCGGGGAGCACGAGGTCGCAGAGCGACGTCGTCTCGTCCGGCACGCTGGAGAAGGAGACCTTGAACGGCACCTTGGCCATCGCCGCGGCGAAGCCGACGCCCGGGGCGCTGGTGTGGGCCGGATTCGCATGACGGACGATGAGCATCGGCACGCTGCCGCCGCTCATCTTCGCCGCCGCTGCGCGGATCTCGGCGTGACCCGCGACGCCTTCGAACGCGAGGTAACCTTCGCTCGGCTTCACGGTCTTGCCGACGTTGCCGCGCTGCTTGTTGAGCTCGGCCACTGCCGCCGCCAGCTCACCGGCGTTCTCGCCGTAGCCGCCGGAGAGGATGGCGCTCGCATTCGCGGCGCGGACTTCACGCGCGAGGCCTTCGATGAGCGCCGGCGCCACGCCGGCCGCCTCAGCCGCCGCCGCGACGGAACCGCGACCGAGCAACGCATTGACGATCGCGAGTTCGGTGCCGGGACGCGCCGGGATCCACTGATCGGCATTGAGGCCGGTGAGCGAGCGGCGCGCTCCGACATAAATGAAGCGCGGCGCACCCTCGATCTTGCCGCGTGCATCCGCGAACGACAGCTGCTGCGGGACCGGCAAGCCCCAGCCATCGAGGAAGTCGGCGCTGAACGACACGATGAGCGACGCGGCCGAGAAGTCGATGTGCGGCCACGACGCGCCGTAGGCCGCCTTGTTGGCCTGCGCAACCGCGATCGGCGCTTCGGCGTCGTAGGAAAGGTGCGGCGCGATACCGTAGCCACCGAGTACCGAGTCGAGGAAGCTCGGGAAGGAGCCCAGCTCGTGCTGGTTGATGACGACGACGTTGCTCCCCTGCCCCTTGCTCTTCACCTCGCCGAGCTTCTGGGCGAGCGTCTGCATCGCCTCGGTCCACGTCGTGGGGACGAGCTTGTCGCCCTCACGCTTCATGGGACCGCGGAAGCGATCAGGATTGTAGAGTCCCTGCAGGCCCGACTGACCGCGGGCGCAAAGCGCACCCTTGTTCACCGGATGCTGGGGATTGCCCTCGGCCTTGATCGCGCGCCCGTCACGGACTTCGACGATGAGACCGCAGCCGGCCGCGCACTCGCGGCAGGTGGTGGCGTAGTGGTTGGAGACGCCGGGGACCGTGTTGTCCGGCGAGACCAGGTAGGGGATCAGCTTCTCGACGTCGCCGGACGCGCAGCCCACTGCCGCGGTGGCGGCGCCGGTGACGGAGAGGACCTTGAGGAAATCACGACGCTTGACGCCGTTCTTCCCTTCGGTCGCGTCCTTGGTGTCAACAGTCATCAGGCGATCCTAGTAGTGGCAGGTGGCGCAATCGTAGGTCGCCTTC
Organism: Gemmatimonadaceae bacterium; assembly: GCA_046153705.1. GTDB lineage: Bacteria > Gemmatimonadota > Gemmatimonadetes > Gemmatimonadales > Gemmatimonadaceae > Pseudogemmatithrix. The sequence continues at coordinate 4,904 of JBJXGK010000003.1, read as the reverse complement.
TTGCGCGGGAGCGCGAGCGTGGCGGAGTCGGGCTCGTAGCCCGCGGCGCGCACCCCTTCAGCGGGTGAGTAGCCATTCACATGGCAGGTGACGCACCAGCCCATGTTGAGGCTCTGCGCCTGGAACACCTGCGGCATGTTGTTGACCTGTCCGTGGCAGCTCTGGCAGGTGACGCCGGCATTCACGTGGCGCATGTGGGGGAAGTGCACATACTCGGGCACCTTGTGCACGCGCACCCACGGCACGGGCTGCTTCTTGGTCCAGTACGCGGTGAGCTTCGCGATCTCGGGGCGACCGGCGCCGACGTACGTGTGGCAACCCATGCAGGTCGCGACCGCAGGCAAACCCGGATCGGGCGACTTGTCCGCCGCATTGTGGCAGAACGCGCAGTTCATCTTGAGCGAGTTCACGTGCACCGGATGCGGGAACTTGACCGGCTGCTCAGGCGAGCGACCGATGCCGCCGCCGAGGTAGTGTGTGTAGCCGGAGGCTCCGCTGTACGCCCAGGGGCCCGGCTTCGCCTTGCCGAAGGCTTCACGATTCGCGGCTTCTGTCGCCGTCTCCGGCGCGCCCGCTGGCGCCTGAGGCGCCGCCGTCTGTGAACCCGCGTAGGCGGACATCATCGTCGCGGTGAGCGCGATGGCGACTAAACCCGGGACGACGACCCACTTGCTGCGACCGGTCATCAGCACAACTCGGAAGTGGAGGTAAATCCGAATGGTCTACTCGGCTTGTGAACGATTTCACAAGCCCGTAACGACACCATAAAATGCCCCGACACGCAACGCCACGCAAGTGCAGCCTACGAAGAGTGTTACGCCGCTCGGACCCGCGTTCGGACTCCGATGAGACCGGTGGACGGATTACTCCAATCCGCGCTTCACGCGATCGACGGTGCGAAGGACTTCGATCGCCATCGCGCGGACCAGAGTGAGTTCGCGTGAGTCAGGCCCCGCGCGATTGAGCAGCGAACGGACCGAGCGCATGATGTGTTCCGGATTGCGTGTCCGATAGAACGAGATCGCGCCGAGGCAGCGATCGATGTCGGCGAGGGCCCGCTCCCACTCGTCGTGCTTGGGAAGCGCCGCGTGATGTTTGTGCCGCGCGATCTCGCGTGTGGAGTCGCCAGCGGTGAGATGCAGTTCGTAGGCGGCCACCAGCACCGCTTGCGCGAGGTTGAGCGAACTGTGCTCGGTGGTGGGGATGGTGCAGAGCACGTGCGCGGCATCGATGGCCTCGTTGGGGAGGCCGTGGTCCTCTTGCCCGAACAACAGCGCGACGCGCCCCTCGGCCGCCTTCTCCATGACGACGGGGGCCAGCGCTCGCGGCGTCGTGAGGGGCCAGCGGTGCGCGCGGCGCTTCCCGGCGAACGCCGCGACGTAGACACAGTCGGCCAGCGCGGACTCGAGCGTCTCGAAGTGCTGGATCCGGTCGACGATGTCGCGGGTGCCATGCGCGACGCCCTCGATACGCCACGGGTCGTAGGCGACGGGCTGCACGAGGCGAAGGTCGGTGAGCCCCATGTTCTTCATCACCCGCACGGTCCCGGCGAGGTTCACGGGGTCCTGCGGACGGTGGAACACGACGGTGACCTGATGGAGCAGCGACACGGGACCGGTGGGCAGAGGGCGGAGTCGGGCCCGCCGCGGCGCGAAGGGCGCGGCGGGCCGATGCGGAGAAAGTTAGCCGCTCGACTACATTTCGTCGGCATATGGATACTCTGATCGACCTCTTCAATCAGCTCCGCGACCTCAACACGCTCGTCGCGACGGCCGGCTATGCCGGCATCACGCTGATCATCTTCATCGAGACCGGGCTGCTGTTCCCGTTCCTGCCGGGCGACTCGCTGTTGGTGACGGCGGGCCTGTTCGCGGCGCAGCAGGAAGGGTTGGTGGACCTCAACGTCTGGACCCTTGGCGTGCTCTGCACGATCGCGGCGATCGTCGGCGATCAGATCGCCTATGCGATCGGGCGGAAGTCGGGGGCCGCGCTGTTCAAGCGACCCGACTCGCGCTGGTTCAAGCAGAGTCACCTGCGGGCCGCCCACGAGTTCTACGAGAAACACGGTGGCAAGACGATCATCATGGCGCGCTTCATGCCGTTCGCGCGGACGTTCGCGCCGGTCGTGGCGGGTGCCGCACGGATGGACTACCCGACGTTCGTGTTCTACAACGTGATCGGCGGATTCGCCTGGATCTGGTCGATGCTGCTCACGGGGTACTACATCGTGCGGTTGATCCCGGGTCTGGAGCACCACGTCGAGAAGATCGCGATCGCGATCATCATCGTGTCGGTGATGCCGGCGGTGATCGCGTGGTGGAAGTCGAAGCAGTCCAAGGCGAAGACGGCGCAGTGAGTCGGGAGACGGGAGAACGGAGTCGGCACGACCGCTATATTGCAGCATCACCCCACTGGAGACACTGATGGCACATACCCTCGCTCCTCTTCCGTACGCGCCCGAAGCGCTCGAGCCGCATATCGACGCGCAGACGATGCAGATCCATCACGGCAAGCATCATCAGGCGTACGTGAACAACCTCAACGCCGCGATCGAGAAGGCGCCGGAGCTGGCGTCATGGTCGATCGACCAGCTCTGCCGCGACATCGCCAAGGTGCCGGAGAACGTGCGCACGGCGGTGCGCAACAACGGTGGTGGCCACTGGAACCACACGTTCTTCTGGAGCCTCATGGTGCCGAAGTCGGGCGGTGCACCGTCGGGCAACGTCGCGGGCGCGATCGACAAGGCGTTCGGCGACTACGCGAAGTTCCGCGATGCGTTCAAAGCGGCGGGCACCGGGCGCTTCGGTTCGGGCTGGGCGTGGCTGGTGACGGACAAGTCCGGTGCGGTGAGCATCGAGAGCTCGCCGAACCAGGACAATCCGTTGATGGAAGGCAAGCACGCGCTGCTCGGGCTCGATGTCTGGGAGCATGCGTACTATCTCAAGTACCAGAACCGTCGCCCTGACTACATCGACGCGTGGTGGAACGTGGTGCACTGGGGCGACGTCTCCAAGCGCTACGACGCGCGCTGAGGCCTCTTCACTGCGATGCGGGGCCGGGGACTCAGTGTCCTCGGCCCCGTTCGCGTTTTCGCGCTCGGTCGTCGGACGGCTCGCCGCGATCAGGGCATCGACCGACGCGCGGAACTCAGCGAGCCGCTTCGCCCTCGAGATACGTGTAGCCCTCGAGCCCCGCGACGTACTCGGCGATGAACATGTTCGCCTCCTCGCGCGAGAGGTCCTTCGCGCCCTGCACCTTGCGCCGGAACGTCGCGAGCAGGTCGCTCGCGCGGAACTGCACGTAGTTGAGCACCTCGGTCACGGTGTCGCCATGGACCATGTGCGTGATCTCGTAGTGATCACCCTGAAGGCGCAGGTGCACGGCGTTGGTGTCGCCGAAGAGATTGTGCAGATCGCCGAGGATCTCCTGATACGCGCCGGTGAGGAAGATGCCGAGGATATAGGCCTCGCCGTCCCGGAAGACGTGCAGCGGCAGCGACGGCTGGCCGTCGCGCCCCCCGATGAACCGATCGATCTTGCCGTCGGAGTCGCAGGTCACGTCCTGGATGGTGCCGCGGCGATTGGGCTCCTCGTCGAGCCGATGGATCGGCATGATCGGGAAGAGCTGATCGATGGCCCAGTTGTCCGGCAGCGACTGGAAGAGCGAGAAGTTCGCGAAGTAGCGGTCGACGAGCGCGGCGTCGACGTCCTTGATGATGTCGTCGAAGTGGTCGCGCTTGGGGCCGATGAGACGCGAGACCGCGTTGAGCGTGCAGAGGTAGTACGTCTCGGCGAGCGCGCGTCCACGCAAGGACAACACGCCGGTGGCGAAGAGCTGCTGTGCCCGTTCCTTGTCGAACGTCGCGTCATGGAAGATCTCGCGGACGCGACGCATGGACACGTTCTTGCGGCTGACGGTCTTGAGGTCGTCGGCCATCTCGTGCAGGAGCGCATGATCGTCCTCGGCGAGCAGCGGCGTGGTGGGTTCGGCCGCCGATTCGACGTCGATCACCGAGAGCAGTAGCAGCGCGTGGTGGGCCGTGAGGGCGCGCCCCGACTCCGAGATGATGTCGGGCATCGGGAGGTCTTCTTCGCGACAGATCTCGGCGAGGGTGTAAACGATGTCGTTGGCGTACTCCTGCGAGGAGTAGTTCATCGACGCCTGCGCGGTGGACTGCGAGCCGTCATAGTCGACGCCGAGTCCGCCGCCGACGTCCACGTAGCGGATGTCGAGACCGAGCCGACGGAGCTCCACGTAGAATCGACTCACTTCCTGCAGGCCGCGCTTGATGAACCGGATATCGGTGATCTGCGAGCCCAGGTGGAAATGGATGAGCTTGATCCAGTCGAGCTTGTCCTCGGACTTGAGGCGATCGATCACCTGCATGAGTTGGGCCGACGTGAGCCCGAACTTCGACTTCTCGCCACCGGACTGGGCCCAGCGACCGGAGCCTTCGCTGGAGAGTTTGATACGCACGCCGATGGTCGGCGTGATGTTCATCTCCTTCGCGACGGGCAGGAGCACGTCGAGCTCGCTCACCTGTTCGATGACGATGAGCACGGTGTGGCCGAGTTTCTGTCCCATGAGGGCGAGGCGCATGAACTCCTCGTCCTTGTAGCCGTTGCAGATGATCAGGTGGTCGGTGCGATCGGTGAGGGCGAGCACTGCCTGCAGCTCAGGCTTGGAGCCGCACTCGAGGCCGACCCCGGTCTTCTCGCCGAACTCGACGATCTCCTCGATCACGTGGCGCTGCTGGTTGACCTTGATCGGGTACACAGTGGTGTAGTTCCCCGTGTACTGGAACTCGGCGATCGCCGCCGCGAAACGCGCGTGCAGCATCTCGATGCGAGCCTTGAGGATCTCCGAGAATCGCAGGAGCACCGGGAGGTTCACGCCCTGCGCCT
>JBJXGK010000002.1:0-4728 GCA_046153705.1 Gemmatimonadaceae bacterium | reverse complement strand
GAGCGTGTCGCACACGGTGCAGCGTACGACGCAGCGGTTCGGTGATTTCGCGCTTGGCGGACGGACCGCGCAGTCGATGCTCTTCACTCAGCTCGAGTTCAGCGCCACCGGGTCACTCGTCTGGCGCGTCGGTGGTGAACTGGAGCAGCTGCGCGCGGCACTCGACGGCTCGCTCCCGCGCGCCGTCGACTCCACCACCGCCGTACCTATTCGGCTCTTCGCCTACGACCGCACTGCGACTCGCGTCGGGCCGTTCACCGAACTCGATTGGCGCGCCAGCAATGCGTCGCGACTCATCGCCGGGCTCCGTGCGGACCGCTCACAGCTCACTGGCGCGTGGACCGCCGACCCGCGCGTCTCGTTCGCCTGGAAGCCTGGCGCGGTCGCCTACACGGCTGCATGGGGCCTCTACCATCAGGTTGCGAGCCCGCTGCAGTACGACGACGTCATCGGCGATCCCACCCTGCCATCCATGCGCGCCGAACAACGGGTGCTGGGTGTGCAACTCGGTGAGGGCGACCTGCAGTTCCGCGTGGAGGCCTACGAGAAGCGGTATCGCGACCTCGTACAACTGCGGCGCGACAACACGGCGCGAGGCGATGGCAGCGGCAGCGCACGCGGCGTGGATGTGTTCTTCAAGGGCGCGATCCCCGGTGGCTTCACTTCACGCACGACACTCAGTGCGCTGCGCGCTCGGCGCACGGACCCCAATACCGGCGTGCTGGCGCGCGCGCCGTTCGACATCACCATGAGTGCCACCACGATCGTGGAGAAGATGTTCGGGGGGGTGCGGACCGCCATCGCGTGGCGGCAAGCCACGGGGCGCCCATACACGGACATCGTCGGTGCGGACGACGAGGCCGGCGACGACCGCTACATCCCCCGCTACGGGACGCCGTTCGGCGAGCGGCTGCCCGCGTTCCGCCGATTCGACGTCTCGGCGAGTTGGTACCGGGTGTTGACGCCGCATTGGCGCAGCGTGCTGTTCGTGTCGGTCAACAACATCCTCGACCGGTCGAACGTGCAGACGATGACCTGGTCCCGCGACTATTCGGAACGCATCCCCGTGCGTTCGATCTTCAACCGCAGCGTCTATTTCGGGGGGACGCTGATCCGGCAGTAGGAGGCAGTGCGATGCGGGAACTGATTCATGTACGGGTGATGGCGCGCGCGATCGGAGCCGCTGCGCTCGTGGCGACTGCGATCTGCCCGATCGAAGCCGCGGCGCAGACGTTCACCGGCGCCGCCAAGTGGGCCGACTCCGTCCGACGGTTGATCGAGCCCGCGCAACTGCGTGGCGACGAGCAGGGGCTGCGCGAGGCGGTCGCCCTCGCGGACCGCGCTTTGACCGTAACGCCGAACGAGCCAACGTTACTCCACTACAAGGGCTATGCGCTCTATCGGCTCGGCTCCATGCTCATGGGGACGCGGATGAAGGAGGCGAAAGTGACGTTGGAGGAAGCCGACCGCGCGCTCGAGGCCTCAGCGGCCAAGTTGCCGTGGCCAGAGACCTATGCGTTGCGCTCCGCCGTCATGGGACAGATCATCGGGGCGAGCGGCGGTGGCGCGCTCATCTCCATGCGGCTCGGTATGAAGTCCGGGTCGTTGATGGACAAAGCCGTCGAACTCGGTCCGACGAACCCGCGAGTCTGGGTCCTCAAGTCGAGTGGAGAGCTGTTCAAGCCGGCGATGGTGGGCGGCGGTGAGGAGAACGCGACGGCGTCGGCGAAGCAGGCCGTCGCGCTGCTGGCGCAGGACAAGCCGGACGGCGTCCGACCCGCGTGGGGCGCGGTCGATGCCTACCTTTGGTTGGGTCAGGCGCACGCCAAGGGCGGTCGCACGGAAGAGGCGCGCGCCGCCTATCAGCAGGTCCTCACTCTCGCCCCGGATCACGGATGGGTGAAGTACGAGTTGCTGCCGGCGCTCGACCGGACCAAGTGATGCCGCTCCCTGGCCGCTCACTCGCGCGCTACTTCGCGGCATGGCTGCCGTACGCGTTCGTCACCACGCTCGCGTTGCTGGTGCAGCGGCCGGACATCCCGCAGTCGGCGGCGGTGCTCGCCGGCATCACCGCGGCGCTCGCGGCGTCACTGATGGGCCTCGTGTTGCGCGCGATGGTGCACCACGCCCTTGCCGCGGAGTGGGGGATCGCCGCGCGGGCGTCGGCGTTCACCGCCGGCGCGCTGGTGTTCGGCGCCGGGATGGTCCTCACCAACATCGCCGGGATGCAGTCCTCTGGTGCGGCGCCGGTGCTGGCGCAGTATCTGGCCACCGCGGTCGTGTGGGACTTCTTGAGCAATTGCACGGTCGGTGGGCTCGTCATCCTGTTCTTCGCCTACGCCGAGTCGGAGCGACGGCTGCGCGAGCAACGTGTGTTGGCCGAGCGCTCCGAGTCGCTGCGCGTCCGTGCGGAACTGGATGCACTGCGCGCCCAGCTCGATCCGCACTTCCTGTTCAATACCTTGCACACCATCACCGCGCTGGTGCAGCGCGACGCGGAACGGGCGCAGACAGCACTGGAGCGGTTCGCCACGCTGATGCGCTACGTGCTGGACGCTGAACGAGCCCGCGGCGACGAAGTGCCGCTCGACGAAGAACTGCGCTTCGCGCGCAGCTACATCGCGCTGGAGCAACTGCGACTCGGCGACCGCCTCACCGTGGTGGAGGAGATCGACGACGAAGCGTTGGAGTGTGCCCTCCCGCGGCTTACCCTGCAGCCGCTGGTGGAGAACGCGATTCGCCACGGCATCGCGCCGCGTGCACAGGGCGCGACGCTTCGCATCGCGGCGCGGGTGGACGGCAGCACATTGCATGTCGAGATCGGCGACGACGGAGAAGGCGGCGAGGCCCGCGTGGTGGAGCGCAGCGGATCGGGAGGCAACTCCGGCAACTCCGGCAACTCCGGCAACTCCGGTAACTCCGGCAACTCCGGCGACCCGGCGCGTGGCGGCGCCGGCGTGGGCTTCAGTGTGGTGCGCCAGCGGCTCGCCGTGCGGCACGGTGCGGCCGTGCGCATGGGTGTGACGGCCGCGCCCGGCGAGGGATGGCTCGTCACGATCGACATTCCCGCGGTCGTGATGCGGTCGCAACACATGCAGCCGCGATGACGCCACGCGCCGAGGCGCCGGCCGCGACGAGCGCACGTCGCCGCGCGGTGATCGTTGAGGATGAGACGATCGCGCGCGAGACCTTGCACGCGATGCTGGACGAGGTGCCGTGGCTCAGTGTGGTCGGTGTGGCGGCGAGCGGGCCCGACGCGCTGGCGGTGATCGAGCGTGAGCGTCCGGAACTCGTGTTCCTTGACATCGAGCTGCCGGGGCTCTCGGGGCTCGACGTGGTGCGCCATCTGAGTGCTCCGCCCCTCGTGGTGTTCACCACCGCGTACAACGAGCATGCGGTGGCCGCGTTCGAGTTGGCGGCACTCGACTATCTGCTGAAGCCGTTCGGACGCGACCGCCTCGACACCGCACTGAACCGCGCGCGGCGCGTGCTCGACGAGGGCGCACCCGCCATGACGCAGGAGCGTGTCGCGCAGGCACTCGACGCGCCGGCGCGCGCGGAACCACTCACGCGGTTCTTCGTGCGCGATCGCGGGAAACTCGTGCTCTTGTGGACGCACGAGGTAGAACGCCTCGAGGCAGACGACGACTACGTGCACGTGGTCGTGAAGGGGCGTGCGCACCTGGTGTACCTCACGCTCAACGACTTCGAGCGACGGCTCGACCCGCTCAAGTTCGTGCGCATCCACCGCACGCACATGGTGAACCTCGATTTCGTCAGCCACCTGAATCCGGTGGACGGCGGGCGGATCGAAGTGCTCATGCGCGATGGGACCCGGTTGACGGCGAGTCGGACGCGGTCAAGGGAGTTGCGAGAACTCACGCTGTAGCCGCCGCACGTATTGCGTCGGTCAGTCGCCGGACCGCTTCCCTCGGACACGGGCAGCGGACTATTTTTCGACCGCGAGCGTCCACCCACCCACACTCGACCAAACAATGCTCACCGGATTCCGCGCACCACTTGCCGTCGCTGGCCTCGCCCTTCTCGCCTCCGGCGCGCTGAGCGCCCAAGCCGCGCCTGCGCCCCCGTCCAGTGCGTCGTCTGGCGCAGCGGCCAGGTCCGGCCCCACGCTCGGCTTCGCCCTCGACCTCAACTTCGAGTTCGGCGGCGACGACTTCCTCGAGGTGTTCTTCACCAGCGGTGACTCGCAGAAGATCAAGGCGGGCCAGGGCGGCACGATCGCCGTCGGCGGGATCCTGCGGCCCAACGCGTCCTCCCCGCTCTCGCTGCGCGGAACACTCGGATTCAAGTTCGTCACCACGGCTGCGGACAACGCCAACATCATGTTCACGCGCATCCCGCTCGAGGTGGTGGGAGGCTACGACTTCCCCAATGGCATGCGCGTGGGCGCTGGACTCGTCTACCATGTCAACAACGAGTTCAACGGCGACGGATTCGTACCAGACGCGAGCTTCGATCCCGCTGCGGGTTTCACGGCCGAAGTCGGTTACAAGTCCGTCGCGCTGACCTACACTGCGCTCGACTACGCGATCGACGGCGGTCCGTCGTTCAACGGCGGCAGCATCGGTTTCCAGTTCCTCTGGACGCCGAAGCGCAAGCAGAGGTAATCACGCCCGGCGGCGCAGCCATGCCACAGCACACTGGGCATCGGCGCGCCGCCCCGCTTTCGCGCGCCGGACTCCTCACTGCGGTCGCGGCCCTGACGGC
>JBJXGK010000195.1:0-25040 GCA_046153705.1 Gemmatimonadaceae bacterium | reverse complement strand
GGCGCTGGGGGGGGCCCGGCCGGGCCCACGGCTTCGTCTCGCACGGGATCGACGGGACCGACGTAATAGATGACCCGATTCGTGAAATCCACGCCCTTGGGTAAACCCTGCCCGGAAGCGTAGAGATCGGCGATACGCTTGTGCGCCGCGTCGCGACCGGTGAGCAACTTCCCGTTCAGTAGCAGGCGATCGCCCGCCTTCCACGTCGCGACCTCAGCGGCCGTGAGGGTGTTCAGGTTCACGCGCTTGGCGTTCACGTCCGGCCTCCACGTGACATCGGGCCAGTCGGACAACTTCGGTACCGGGAGCTTCGCGACTCCGGTACCGTCGAGCGTGAAGTGTGCGTGGCGCGTCGCCGCACAGTTGGGGATCATGGCGATGGGCTTCGACGCCGCGTGCGTGGGGAAGTCGAAGATCTTCACGTCGAGCACGGTGGACAGCCCGCCCAAGCCCTGCGCACCGATCCCGAGCGCATTGATCCTGTCGTGCAGTTCGATGCGCAGCTCCTCGATCTTGTTCCGCGGCCCGCGCACCTTGAGCTGCGCCATGTCGATGTGCTCCATCAACGACTCCTTGGCCATCAGCATCGCCTTCTCGGCGCTGCCGCCGATGCCGATGCCGAGCATGCCCGGCGGGCACCAGCCGGCTCCCATCAGCGGCACAGTCTTGAGCACCCAGTCGACGATGGAGTCGCTGGGATTGAGCATCGCGAACTTGGATTTGTTCTCCGAGCCGCCGCCCTTCGCGGCGAGCTTCACCTCCACCGTGTCGCCCGGCACGATCTCCGTGTGCACCACCGCGGGCGTGTTGTCGCGCGTGTTCTTGCGCGTGAACGCCGGGTCGGCGACGATCGAGGCCCGCAGCACGTTCTCGGGCAGGAGGTACGCGCGGCGCACACCCTCATCGACCATCTCCTGCACGGACAGGGTCGCATCCCATCGGACATCCATCCCGACCTTCAGGAAGACCACCACGATCCCGGTGTCCTGGCAGATGGGCCGATGCCCTTCGGCGCACATGCGGGAGTTGGTGAGGATCTGCGCGATCGCATCCTTCGCGGCCGGACTCTGTTCCTTCTCGTATGCATCCGCCAGCGCAGTGATGTAGTCGAGCGGGTGGTAGTACGAGATGTGCTGGAGCGCGTCGGCGATCGACTGGATGAAGTCGTGCTGCGAGATGGTCGTCATGCGGGGATCGGATCGGGGGACGAGCGGTGGTGGAAGTTAGTACCCACCGGCGACGGAGCGAACCTCCTGCGGGTTCAGTCCCATCCGTGTGCGCGGCGCCACACACGCCGCTCGAGTCGCCACGAGCGCCGTGCAGAGAACTCCGCGTCCTCGGAGGAGAAGATCTCGGTGTCGGTCATCGCCTCGTTGAAATCATTGCCCTTGGCCGACGACTGGTCCGCATAGTGCAACAACTCGGCTTCGAGCGTCATCGGGCGCACCGCCGCGCCGAACTCGGGGATCCCGTGATGGGACTGCACGAAGTGATGCAGCTCGAGCCGCTGGGCCTCGCTCACGGTCCCTGCCGGCAGTGAGCGCAACCGGTCATCGAGCATGAGTGAGCCGAGCACGATATGGCCGATCAGTTGGCCGGACTGCGTGTAGTCGAAGCCCGCGAGGTCAACACTGTAGGACTCGACCTTGCCGATGTCATGGAGCAGCGCACCAGCGGTCACGAGCGGGACGTTCCCGCGCATGGTCTGCACGGCAGCACGGGCGATGTTCGCGACCTCACAGCTGTGCAGCAGCAGTCCCCCGATCATCGCGTGGTGGCCCTTGGTCGCGCCGGGCGCACGCGCGAAACGTTCGCGGAAGACATCATCGCCGAAGAAGAGGTCGACGGCGGCGCGCAACGGCCCCTTCATCTCCGCACGCCACGCATCGACGCGCGACCAGAGCTCGTCGATGCTGACGCTCACGCGCGGGAGGAACTCGTCGGCATTCGCCGCGGCCTGCGCGACGACACGCGGCGCGGAGGTGAGTTTGAGCTGTTTGGCGCCGCGATAGCTCTCGACGGTCCCGATGACCTGGACCACCTGCCCGGGGCGGACGCCCTCCATGAGCGGCACGAACTCCTTCCACACGTTCACGGTGAGCGCACCGGTCGCATTGCCCAGCTTGAGGATGACGAACGGATCTCCCCCCTTGGTGGTCTTGTCGTCGCGCTCGCGGACCAGCAGTTCGTGCTGGACGCGATCACCGATGGTCAGGCGTGGGATATCGAGCGGGGCCATCGAGCACTCCGTGAGCGCGGGGGGTGCATTGCGCTAGTCGCGCGCGACGCACAGCAGCCAGGATTGTGGGGTGTGGCGGAACTCGTCGAGAAGCCCTTGCGCAGTCGCCGCCGGAAGATCGGACAACTCCGGATAGTCTGCCACCGTGCGTGCCGCGATCTCGATCCGTTCGATATGGTGTGACGAGGTAAAGCGCTCGGACAAGCGCGCCGTCACGCCGGGCCGAGCGAAATCATGCGTCTCGATCAGCAGGTCGGCGCGTCGAAGGGCCGGGGCGACGACCGGATCGAGCAACGAATCCTCGAAGCCTTCGCAGTCGACCACGCAGAGTATGCGCGGTGTGTCTGGCGCGGGGCGGCGGTCGGCGGTGCGCTCCAACTCGCGTTCCAACTCGCGTTCCAGCTCGCGTTCCAGCTCGCGTTGCAGCTCGCGTTGCAGCGCCGGCGCGTCCATGAGGATGTGGTGTGACACCCGCTCGGCAACCTGATTGCGCAGTGCCGTCTGGCGGCAGGCGCGTTGCGCGAGCGGGTCGGGATCGACGGCCAGCACGCGTGCGCCCGGTACGCGCCGGGCGAGACCGACCACATAGTATCCGTCACCGGAGCCGATGTTGATCACGAGCGTCGGCGTGCGCGCGATGAGTCGTTCCAGCGCGCCATGCAGCTCGCGTTCGTACGCGCCGAGGAGTTTGGCCGAGTGCACGATGTCGCCGCGGCGGCGGGGGTATTGCATCGTGGCGAAGGGTCCATGACGCACCCGTGAGGCGAGGGTGGCGTCGAGCCGCGCGGCTGCAGCGCGCAGTCCGCGCGCCGCGAGCAGGGCCTCCGCTTGACCGCGCGTGCGCCAGGCAACGAGTGCGCGTCCGGTCGGCGTGCGCTCCAGCCATCGGCGCAGGAGCTGTCGCGACGCGGACGTCATGCTCAGCTCTCGAACACGATGTCGCCGTCTGCTTCGAGACCGAGCTCGCTATGGTATCCGCAGACACCGCAGACCCGGGTCACCACCCAGATCGCACCCAGTTCGGCGGTGATCGACGCCGGTGCGGGCTTCACGCCGAGCTTCTTGAACGAGTACTCCTTGCAGTGCGTGCACGCGTGGGACTTGCCGATGCGTTCCGCGCGCTCGCGGCTGATGGCGGCCACTACTTCCCCTCGCTCTTGATCGGCCAGTCGGTCGAGGCGATCGGGGTGACGTCGGCGCGCGGTGCGCCGCTGGCGCGCAGGAGTTCCTTGATCCCACCGATCGCCCCGAGGACGCCGGTGGCCTCGCTGGGCAGGAACACCGTGGTGCCCTTTCCCTGGGCGAGCTGCGGCAACGCCTCGAGGTATTTGAGCCCGAGCAGATACGTCGCGGCTTCACCGGGCGGTAGCGCGGCGGCGATACGTTTGACAGCTTCCGCCTCGGCGTCAGCCATGGCGAGGCGTGCGGTCGCGAGGCCTTCGGCGCGCAGGATCGCGGCGCCCTTCTCGCCCTCGGCTTTGCGGATCTGCGCTTCCTTCTGTCCCTCGGACTCGAGGATCGCGGCGCGCTTGGAGGCTTCGGCGTTGGTGACGGCGGCGCGGCGCTCGCGCTCGGCGCGCATCTGCAGTTCCATCGACTGCTGGATGTCGCGCGGCGGTTCGATGCTCTGGAGTTCGACGCGCGTGACGTCGACGCCCCAGCCGATGGAGGCTTCCTCGATGACCTCGCGCATCTTGCGGTTGATCATGTCGCGCGAGGCGAGCGTCTGGTCGAGTTCGATGTCGCCGACGATGTTGCGCAGCGTGGTGCGCGTGAGGGTCTCGAGGGCGTACGGGAGGTTCTGGACCGAGTACGTCGCCTTCTGCGGATCCGCGACGCGGTAGTACATCACGGCGTCGATGTCGATGGTGACGTTGTCCTTGGTGATCACCGGCTGCGACGGGAAGTTGAGTACCTGCTCGCGGAGATCGATGCGGGCGACCGTGCTCTGTACGATCTTCTTGAGGCCGGTGACGTCGGACTCGAAGTAGCGCACGTCGATCGACTTGGGGCGCTCGATGAACGGGATCAGCACATTGAGACCCGAGCGCGCGACCCGGTTGAAGGCGCCGAGCCGCTCAACGACCATGACTTCAGCCTGGCCGATGATGCGGATGCTCTTGGCGAGCAACACGGCCACTGCGGCGGCCAGCAGACCGATCACGACTTCCATTGCGTCCCTCCGGGGAGATGCCGTGATACTAGCGAGGGACCCGGTGTGCGTCCACCGGGTCCCTCGTTCGCCGTCACAGGAGCCGCGCCGACGTCAGGCATGCGCCGACGCCCGCCGGGTGTGGTCCGCGCTATTCCCAGCGGAAATCCGCCACGAAGATGTTGGTCTCGCCTTGGCTCTTCGCGTTGCGGTTGCTCGCCCAGAGGAGCTGCTTGCCGTTGGGGCTGAACATCGCGAAGCCATCGAACGACGGATGCGTGGTGATCTTCTCCAGCTTCTCGGCCGTGGCCATCGACTCGGCGGCATCGACGAAGTAGAGCTCGAAGTTGCGGCTCCGCGGCGCGACGAAGTTGGACGAGAAGATGATCTTCTTCCCGTCCGGGCTCCAGGATGGGCCGAAGTTCGCGCCGCCGAGGGCGGTGACTTGGCGCTGGTCGGTGCCGTCGGCGTTCATGACGAAGAGCTCGACCTTGCTCGGGCGGATCAGTCCCTGCGCGAGGAGTTCCTGATACTGCCGCAGCTCTGCGGAATCCTTCGGGTGATGTGCGCGGTAGACGATCCTGGTGCCGTCGGGCGACCACCAGGGTCCACCGTCGTATCCGGGCGTCGTGGTGAGGCGACGCACGTCCGATCCGTCGACATTCATCGTGTAGATGTCGAGGTCACCGTCCTTGAGCGAGGTGAACACGATGCGCTTGCCGTCGGGCGAGAGGACGCCTTCGGCCGTGTACACGTCGTAGTTCGTGAGGCGCTTCATGTCCGTGCCGTCACGATTGACCGTATAGATGTCGTACTTGTCGAGCGGCCAGACGTAGCCCTTGGATGGATCGGGGCGCACGGGGCAGATGGAGTCATGCGCCGTGGACGACGCGAAGAACAGCTTGTCGCTCCCCGGGAAGAACCAACCGCAGGTGGTCTTGCCGCGGCCATCGGAGACGCGCTTGAGGTCGGAGCCGTCGGCGCGCATGACGAACTGTTCGTCGCAGGTGCGTCCGTCGCGGGTGGACTGGAACGTGATCCAACGGCTGTCGGGGCTCCAGTACGCCTCGGCGTTCTCGCCGCCGAAGGACAGTTGCCGGATGTTGGAGAGGCGGGTCTCGCCCGGCTCGGGGGCGACGGTGACGGCCGCCGTTGACGACGACCGGTCACAGGCCGTGGCGCTGATGAGCGCGACGGCCCAGAAGAAACGCTTGGACATCAGAGAGGTAGGGGAGAGTCGATTGGGTTACATCAGTCGCGGCGGGCCGGCACGGCAGGAGCCGCACCGGCGAGCGCGAGGAGATCGGCCGTGGTACGGCCCTTCTTGAGGAGCTCGATGGCGCGTGTGAGCTGCACGTCCTCGGAGACGTCGCGACGCTTCCAGGTGGAATCACCGAACGCGCGCCGCGCGATGCGGTCCGAGAGCAGACGGTCGACGTAGCGGCGGCCGGCGTCCCACTCAGTCCGGTCGAGATTCACGCCCTTGGCGACCAAGCGCTTGTGCAGCTCCTCGCGCATCGCCGCGGTGACGGCGAAGTCCGGGGTGAGGCCGCTCTTGAGACCGAACGCGTATTCGTCGAGGACGATGTAGACCTCTTGCGAGCGCGGCACGATGGCACGCGCGAGCTTCTGCTCCGCCAACGTCAGCGTGTCGTAGGGCACGATGATGTCCGGCGTGATGGCACCACCGCCGTAGACGATACGACCGCTCGCCGACTTGAACGTGGGGCGCGCGCGACGGTCCTTCTCGGTCTCGAGCGAATCGGGGTGTGCCTCGACGTAGTTGCCCGCGGCATCGAGCACGCGCTCCTTCTGGATGCTGCGACCGGCCGGAGTGTACCACTTGCCGGTCGTGAGCTTGATGGCGTATCCACCGTCGAGCCGATAGACCGACTGCACGAGGCCCTTGCCGAACGACGTGGTGCCGAGCACCACCGCCCGATCGTGGTCCTGCAGTGCGCCGGCGACGATCTCGGACGCCGAGGCGGTGTAGCCGTCGGTGAGCACGACGATCGGGATCTTCGGTGCGATGGGATCGACTTCGGCGATGTAGCGTTCCGGCGGGCCCACGCGACCGCGTACGGTCGCGAGCTCCTTGCCGCGCGGGAGGAAGAAGTTCGTGAGTTCGAGCGCTTGATCGAGGTAGCCACCGGTGTTGCGGCGGAGGTCGATCACGAGGCCCGTGGCGCCTTCGGCGGTAAGGCGGCGGAGGTTCTCCGCGAACTCCCGCGTGGTGGTCTCGTTGAACTGCTGCAGGGGGATGTACGCGGTCTTCCCTTCGAGCATGAGGGCGTACGGGATGGCCGGGATGCGGATGGTGCGCCGAGTGAACTCGACCTCGAACGGCTGCGGCACTCCCGGACGCGCGAAGCGCGCCTTCACGCGCGAGCCCGGCACACCCTTCAAGCCGGCCGAGACCTGATCGACCTTCCAACCGGCGGTGCTCGACGTGTCGACGCCGACGATCCGGTCGCCCTCACGGATGCCGGCCTCCTCGGCCGGTGTGTTCGGATAGACCTTCGAGATCATGATGGTACCGTTCTGATCCTCGATCAGCATGCCGATGCCGCCGTAGAACCCGCCGGTCTCGACGTTGAACTTCTCGAGATCCTTGGGGGTGAACAGCTCGGAGTACGGGTCCTTGAGCTCGGCGATGAGTCCGCGTGCGGCTTTCTCGTAGAGCGCCCCGGCGCCGACGGAGTCAACGAAGCGGTCGTTGACGATCGAGAGGACCTGATCGAAGAGGCGCGCGCTGTTGAGTGTGGCGCGTTCCTGCACGACGAACGCCCCCGCGGCGAGCGGGACGGCGATGAGTGCGGCGAGAGCGAGCGTGCGCGAACGGGACATACGAGGGACCTCTTTGAGGGCAGAGGGAAGGTAACAGAGGAAATACGCCCGAAGCCACCGTAAAGTTCGGAGGTGGACGGGTTTCGGGCTGCCCAGTGAGAGATTGTGCCACCGCCGGTACTGGCGGGGAGCGGATCAGCGCCCGTACACCACCGACCAGGCCCGACCGTCCTGGAGAAAGCGCGCGTCCTTCACGATCTCTGCCGCCAGCAGCATCTCATGGGCTGGCTGGAGGACGCGCTGCAGGTGGGACGGGTATCGCTGCGCGAGCGGCAGGAGCTCGGCGAGGCGCTCCAGGGGCACGGTCCAAGGTGTGCCCGCGTGCACACCGACGGCTTCGAGAAGCCGGTACAGTCGCCGTGCGACAGGGGATGTCAGCTCGAAATACCGTGGGGCGTTCAGCGTGGTGCTGAAGCCAGCGAGGATGTTCGCGCGGACCGGCGCGGCGAGAACGACGCGGGCGTCACCGGGCTCGTTCGAGGCGAGCGAGGGGAACAGGGCGAGCTGGTCGCGGTCGGTGCTGCGCCGCCGGTCGATGGCGACGCTCGAGAGCAGCGCGAAACGGGTGTGGCCCGGTCGTCCGGCCTTCGCGTCGAACCATCCTCCCTCGCTCTCGAGCACCGTGCGCTCGAGCCGGCCGAGTGCGCCACGCAGCTGCTCGTATGTCCGTCCGTCGACGCGGCGCCCCATGGAGCGGAGGAACGCATGCAGTGTGAAGGTGAGCGCGCCGTCTGCGGGCTGCTCCGCTTCGTGGAATCGGCGCAGCAGCTCGACGAACACGTCCTGGTCGAAGGTGCCCGGGATCCGCTCTCCTGGAGCCGGCAGTACTCTCCAGCGCCCACCGCCGTCGGTCGTGAAGGAGACAGCGGCGTCCTCCGAGCTATCCGAAAGCCGGAAGAGCGGAAGGAGCTCAAGCGCTCGGTCGAGAATGACCGTGCGCGAAGGCGGCCGGCGTCGCGGGGCTGCGAGCATCAACGTCTAATGTTGGTCCGCACGTGATTGCAGGCAAGAGGGACACGAAAGATTTCGTCGCGACCTTTTCGACCCGTTCAACGATGTTCTTCCCGTCCCAGCGCGGCGCGCGCGGATTCACGGATCGCGATCAGCGTGCTCTCATGGGCAGCGGGCGAGTCCTCGCGAACATGCAACTCGATCCCGTCCGCGATCTGCACACGTCGCCATGCCGCGAAGGAGTCGTCGGCTGCACGACTGACGACGTCGGCACCCACACCGAGCGCCGGTGCGAGTGCGCTGGCGACCCGCTTCTCGAGCTGGTCGCCTTGGACGTCCGCCAACTCGCCCTTGATGATGTCGAGGGTCTGCCCCTCGCGCTGGCGAATCTTGATGGCGAGCAGCTGGAGCAGGTGCCGATAGTGGTACGTCGCGGCCGTCCCCTTGCCCTCGGGGTGATCGAGCAGGCCGTTGGCGACATAGAAGCGGATGGCGCGGGCACTTGGCGTGGCGCGAGCTGAGGTGTTGGTGGGGCGCATTCCCGCAGCATCGACGAGCGCGGTCGCGTGTGAGGCGAGACCACGTGCGTTCCACGGGGCGTGACGCGCGTGAGCGCGAAGCAGGGCGACGGGCGAATCCGACATCGTTCGGAAAGATTAGCGCGGATCGGGACCGCTGGATAGGCAACGCTCCGTGAACTCTCCCCCTTGCCGTCTATCGCGCGCCGTCGCAGCAACGAGCCCGCCGGTGCAGGGCACCGACGGGCTCGTCTGACTTCGCGCTGAGCGTACGGAATGAGACTACTTCTTCCCGGCGGGCTTCTTCTTCGCGACCGGCTTCTTCACCGGCGCTTTCTTCGCCGTTTTCTTCGCAGCCTTCTTGGCCGATGACTTGGCGGCCTTGACCGGTTTCTTGGCCGACTTCGCGGCCGGCTTAGCGGCCTTCTTCGTAACCTTCGCCGGCTTCGCGGCGGGCTTCTTCGCAGCCTTGGCTACGGGCGCGGCGGGAGCCTTGACAGCCGCCTTGGCCGCGGCCTGCACCGCCGGCTTGGCGACGGGCTTCGCGGTTGCCGCAGCAGGCGAGGCCGCCGACTTGGGTGCCGCGACCGGTTTCGCGGCGGCAGGCACCTCGCTCTCGCCGGTCTCGAAGATGCTCGGGACCCGGGGCTTCTCGGCCGGTTTCCGGCCACGCCGACGCGGCGCGATGGAGTCCCCGAAGAGATCCGAGTCCTCGTCGTCATCGCCGGTGTCGGCGACCGGCGCGACGCCACCTTCTTCGTCGTCATCGTCCGACTCGTCGGTCGAGTCCCACAGCGAGTCGGAGTGATCCTTGTTGACGGCCCACCCGCCGTCCTCGTCCTCATCTTCGTCGTAGGAGGCGCTGCCACCACCGCCACCGCCACCGTATCCCGATTCCTCGGAGTCGTCATCGCGATCCGAGAACAACGCATCGATCAAGTCCCAGCCGAGCGGCATCGTGGCCTCCGTTACAAGTGTTTCGCCGTACGCTCAGGACGCTGAATACACTAGAGGACCCCGTTCCGTCAAGCGGGATTCTCCGCGCGCTGATCGGCCAGCACCGGAGCGTCGCGGCGGACGGCCTCTTCGGCCTGCGGTTCGGTGTCCCGCCGCCCCATCGCCCAGCTCGCCATGTCATCGAGCAGCGTATAGACCGCCGGAACCACGAAGAGGGTGAGCAGGGTCGAGGTGATGAGCCCGCCAATGACCGCGTGGGCCATCGGCGAGCGCTGCTCGGCGCCTTCGCCGATCGCCATGGCGAGCGGGATCATGCCGAAGATCATCGCCGCCGTGGTCATGATGATAGGCCGCAGGCGGATGCGTCCGGCTTCGAGGATCGCCGTGAGCCGGTCCTTGCCTTCCGAGCGCGCCTGGTTGACGAAGTCGATGAGCAGGATGCCGTTCTTCGTGACCAGGCCCATGAGCATGATGATGCCGATCATGGACATCACGTTGAGCGTGCCGCCGGTGATCCAGAGCGCGAGCGCGACGCCCAGGAGCGAGAGGGGCAGCGAGAGCATGATCGCGAGCGGTTGCAGGAACGAACCGAACAGCGACGCGAGGATGAGATAGATGAAGATGATCGCGAGCACGATGGCTTCGAGCACGAAGCCTTTGGTCTCGTTGAGGTTCTGCACGTCGCCGGTGAAGACGGTGCGGTAGCCGGCGGGAAGTACGAGGGAATCAAGCGCCCGGAGCGTGGCATCGGCCACATCCCCGACGGGCGCGCCTGGGAGGACGCCGGACGAGACGGAGATCTGGCGTTCGAGCTGGCGCCGTTCGATCTGCTGCGGGCCCACGCCGGCGCGGACGTCCGCGACCTGCGCCAGTGGGATGGCGACCGGGAGTCCGGTGCGCATGTCCATCGCGGTGCCGGTGACCGGGATGTTCGCAACGTCTTCCGCAGAGGTCCGCAGGGAGTCCGGGTACACTACGCGCACGTCGTGCGTATACCCTTGCTCGTCCTGCCACAGCGTGGCGCGAGAACCGCTGAACAGCGGCTGCAGCGTCGCGGCGATGGACCCGACGCCGAGTCCGGCGGCCCACGCCTGTTGGCGGTCGACACGGACGTCGAGCTGCGGGATATCGCCTTGGTCGCTGGAAGTAGGTTCGCCCATGCCGGGCACGTCCTGCATGACCTCGAGCACCTGTCCGGCGATGAGCTTGAGGCGCTGCGGCTCGGGACCTTGGACTTTCACGTCGATCGGTTGGCGGTAGCCGCCGAAGATGGAGCGCGTGCCGTCGATGCTCGCGCGCGCGCCGCTGACCATGCGGAGTTTGGGGCGCAGGTCGTTCTGGATCTCAGCCATCGAGCGCTCACGGTCGTGTTGCGGCTTGAGTCGCACGAAGAGCTGCCCACCCGTTCCCGACCCGCGGCCGCCACCACCGCCGACGGTGAGATAGGTGAACTCCACCTCAGGGATGCGCTTGACTATGGTGTCGAGGGACTGCCCCTTGCCCACCACGTACTCGACGCGCGAGCCCGGCGTGACACGATACGAGACGTTGAACTCGCCGGCGTCATAGTCGGGCATGAACGTGAAGCCCAACTGGCCGGCGATGAGGAAGGCGACGACCACTGAGCCGACGGCGCCGCCGAGTACGAGCCAGCGGTGCTGGATCGCCCGATGGAGCAGCGGCGGATACTTGTCGGAGAGCCGCTCGAACCAATCGTCGAACGCGAGGGCGATGCGGCGGATCGGGCCGGCCTTGGCACGCGCTTCGGGCCCGTGCTGTTCCGCCTCGGGGTCATGCCAGATGCTGGAGAGCATCGGGTCGAGCGTGAACGACACAAAGAGCGAGACCGCCACGGCGAACGCGACGGTGACACCGAACTGGAAGAAGATCTTGCCGATCATGCCGCCCATGAACGCGACGGGGATGAAGACGGCGATGACGGCGAGGGTGGTCGCGAAGACGGCGAGGCCGATCTCGTCGGTGCCTTCCTTCGACGCGCGGTGATGGTCTTTGCCCATCGCGACATGGCGCACGATGTTCTCGCGCACCACGATGGCGTCGTCGATCAGCAGGCCGATCGCGAGCGAGAGTGCGAGCAGCGTCATGGTGTTCAGTGTGAAGCCGAACACCCACATCGCGAAGAAGCTGGAGATGATCGCGACCGGGAGGGTGAGTCCCGTGATGACCGTCGAGCGCCAGGAGTTGAGGAACAAGTAGATGATCATCACCGTGAGCAGCGCGCCGAGGACGAGCGTGAGCTCGACGTCGAACAGCGCTTCGCGGATCTTGCTGGAGTCATCGCGGATGATGGTGAGCGCGATGTCGCTGGGCAGCTGCTCCTGGAGTTCGCCGATGACCAGGCGGACCTGGTCGGCGACCTCAACCGTGTTCGAGCCGGTGATCTTGAGGACTTCGAGCGAGAGTGCGGGATCGACCCCCATCATCGACGCGCTGCGCTTCTCGGCGGTCCCATCGACGACCTTACCGACGTCGCGCACTCGGATCGGCGTGCCTCCGCGGACGATGATGGTGACGTCGCCGAAGGCGAGCGGGTCGCTGACCCGACCGGTGATACGTACGAGTCGTTCGGAATCGCCGCGTTGGATGCGTCCGGCCGGGACTTCCTGATTCTCCCGTTGCAAGGCGGCGACGACTTGCGCCGGCGAGATGCCATACGCCCGCAGCGCCGACGGGTCGAGCTCCACGCGGATCTCGCGCGCGGTGCCTCCCACGACGTTCACACCACCGACCCCCGGGATGGACTCGATCCGCTTGCCGATCACTTCTTCCGCCAGATCCGTGAGCTCACGCATCGGCCGGGTCTGGCTCTGCATGACGATGCTCATGATGGGGCGGTCGTTCGGATCGAAGCGGATGATGACCGGCTCATCGATCTCACGCGGCAGCGCGCGTCGGATCCGCGCGACCTTGCCTTGCACCTCCGGCTGCATCTTCATCACGTCGACGCCGAGATTGAACTGGAGGCGTACGAACGACGAACCCTCGGTGGAGGTCGACGTGATCTCCTTGAGGCCTTCGGTGGTGTTGAGCGCTTCCTCGATGGGCTTCGACACCTCGCGCTCGACGACTTCCGGCGACGCCCCCGGATACGAAGTTTGCGCGACGATCACGGGGTACGTGACGTCGGGGTACTCGTCGACCGCGAGCCGGAAGAACGAGACGCCGCCGAGCACTACGAGCGCCACCATGAGCATCGTGGCGAAGACGGGTCGCTTGATGGAAACGTCGGAGAGGAACATCAGAGGATCCTAGGTAGAAGGCAGCGGAACGCGGGGCGTCGCGACTACGGACGGCCGCGATTCGCTTCGGTCCCGATCACTTGCACTTGCATGCCGGCGCCGAGCAAGCCGACGTTGCCGACGACGATCTCATCACCGGCGGCGAGTCCCTCGATGATCTGCACCACGCCGCGGGCTTCGTCGACGATGCCGAGTCGGACATCGGCGCGGGCGAGCGTGCCCCCACCGATCTTCCACACGAACGTCTGCGCCCCGGCGTTCTGTGCCGTCTGTCGGATCGCTGCGGCAGGGATGACCAGACCGTCCGCGATGGTGTTCTCGATGATCTGCCCCGTCGCGAAGGCATTGCCCTTGAGGGCGCCGTTTCCGTTGGGGACCTGCACGAACACCGTGACCGACTGCGACTGCAGGTCGATGGTGGGGCTCACCCGCGCGACGCGGCCTTCGATGGTGCGGCCGTCCGCGGTGAAGCGGACGACCTGACCGCGCTTGAGCGCACTCGCGCGCCGCGCCGGCACGGCAGCGGTGAGCTCGAGCACATCGTTGCGCACGACCGTGAACAGTTCCGTGCCTCGGGGGACGCGCTCGCCATTCTCCACGTTGCGTCGCTCCACCATGCCGTCGACCGGCGAGACCACTTTGGTGTCCCGCGCGAGTGAGGCAGCTGCGCGGACGCGGGATTCGGCGGCGGCGAGGCGCGCCGTCGCTGTGAGCGCAGCCTGCTCGGCCGCGCGCATATCCCGTTCGGCGACGGCACCGGCCTTGAAGAGATCGCGAGTCTGCTCGAGGTTCCATTGCGCGGTCTGCGCGTCGGCCTTCGCCGCGAGTTCGTCCGCTTCCGCCGACCGCAGCGCGGCTTCTTGCTCGGAGCGCTCGAACTCCGCGAGCACCGTGCCAACGCGCACCGGGTCGCCCTCGCGCACGAACAGCGCCGTGAGGTCACCCTCGATGCGCGCGCGAATGCTCACCGTCTCGACCGGGCGAAGATTGCCACTGATGGCGATGCCGGCTTCGATGAGGCCGGGTCCGACCGTGTGGATGTCGGCGCCCGAGAGCACGACCGACCCGCCTGCTCGTCCAGCTGGACCTGCAGATGGGGCACCCGCCCCTCCGCTCGCTTTCCCCGCGGCCGGGGCGTTCGTGGCCTTCGCGCCCGGGATCGCCGCGGAGGCGGCGGTGTCGTCACCGCCGCACGCGGTGACGAGCACGGCAAGGGTGAGCGCGCCGAACGCGAGTGATCGCTCGCGACGAGTGCTGCGGAGGAGAGACTGCATCGTGGGTGGGGTCATCGGGCGGCACCGGGGATGATGGTGCTCCCGTCCGGAAGCGGGATGGGCTTGGCACGGACACGCGCCAGTTCGGCGACGGCCAAGTGAAGGTCGAATGTGGCGCGGGCCTCAGTGGACCGCGCGGTGAGCAGTGCGAGTTGGGCGTCAGAGACCTCAAGCTGGGTCCCGATGCCACGAGCGAAGCGCAGAGAGGCGAGCTGGAAGGCCTCGTCGGCCTCGCGCACGTTGCCCGCCCGTGCGGCGAACGTGGCACGGGCGCGGGCGAGTTCGGCACGTGCACGTTCGATGTCGACCGACGCCTGCTCACGCGCCTGTCGGACTTGCAGGTCGGCGACGCGCGCCTGGGCCTGCGCGAGATCGATCGCGCCTTTCGCTCGGAAACCGTCGAACACCGGCAGGCTCAGCTGCACGTTGAAGCTGCGATCGGGGAACCAGCCGTTGTTCTGACACGGACGTGTCGCGGTCGCCGGGTTGGGGCAGAACGCCACTGATGTCGATCCGCGCAACGTGGGGAGGCCGTTGAATGCCGGGAGGGCGAGGTAACCGAACGCGAACGAGGCGTTGAGCGTGGGCAAGAGATCGGCACGCGCGACCTTGATGGCGGCTTCGCGTGCACTCGCCGTGAGCTCGACCGCGCGTACGCCGGGCCGCACCCCGTCCGGCGAGGCATCGTCGAGGGCGGCCTGCGCGAGGGTGGCGATCGCGGCTCCGTCGAGCTCGGTGATGAGCGCGACCGGCTGCGTCAGCGGCAGTTGCAGCAACCGCTTGAGCTCGAGCTCCGCCGAGGCGCGGTCGTTCTCCGTCTGAAGCGCGAGCGGCTCGAGGTTGGCGCGTTCGACGCGGGCGCGGAGCACGTCATAGCGTGAGGCGCGCCCGGACTTCTCGAGTTGCTCGGCCTGCGCCAGACGTTCGTCGGCGATGACGAGGTTGCGCCGTTGGATGTCGACGAGCCGTGCCGCGAGCGCGGTATTCAGATAGGCTCGTTGCGCGAGGACCGTGAGCTCACCACGCGTCTCGTCACGGGTGAGTCGGGCGGCTCGCTCGGTTCGGGCGGCGACCTGTGATGCAGCGACGATGCGGCCGCCTTGGAAGAACGACTGTTGCAGCTGCAGGTTCGTGTTGTAGGTGTAGGCCTGACCGAAGACGTTCCCGACGATGAGCGCGCGGGCGTTCTCGATCTGCTGACCGTACGTGGAGTTGAATCGGAGCTGCGGGAGACCCGCCGCCCTCGCTGACGTGACTTGCGCGTCCGCGACATCGACCTGCGCGCTGGCGATCCGCGCCTCATCCGAGGAGCGGAGCATGCGCTGTACCGCATCCGCGATGCTCAGCCGCAACGTGTCCGCCGACTGCGCACTGAGCGGAGGTGCGAGGAGCAAGAGCGCGGCGGCCACACGCGCGAGACCGAACCTGGACACAATCATCAGAGGGTTAACGTAGAGCCCCGCCGTCCCGTTCAAGATTCGCGGGGCGCGGCGGGGCTCAGGTCCAACTTTCTGGCGGGGCATCCCGCCCCAAGTCCGCGCGCGAGGCTATTCGCTCGACGCGTCGAGGAACTGCAGGGTCTTTCGGCGCGTGACGACGATGTGGAGCGCCTCGAAGACGACGGGGTCGATGAGCGTGCCCTTACGCTCCATGAGGAACTGGATGGCGGCCTGCGGCGTGAGCGGATCGCGCCAGGCGCGGCTCGAGGTGAGCGCGTCGAAGGCGTCGGCCGCCGCGAGGATGCGTCCCCCGAGGTCGATGTCCTCGCCCTTGATGCCGTGTGGGTATCCGTTGCCGTCGCAGTGTTCGTGGTGGTCACGGATCGCGGGCAGGATGCGGGCGAGCGGCTTGAGCGAGGCGAGGATATTCAGGCCGATCTGCACGTGTTCCTTGACGTGCGCGAACTCCTCGGCGGTGAGCGCGCCGGGCTTGTTGAGCACCGATTCGCGAATGCCGATCTTGCCCACGTCCATCACCCGGCCGGCGAGCCGCATGTCTTCGACCTCGTCGTCGGAGAGGCCGAGTTGCGTGGCGATGGAAGCGGCGAGATCGGCGACGCGATCAGAGTGGCCGCGGAGGAACGGATCCTTGGCTTCCTGCGCGTTGACGAGGGCCTTCACGACGTCGACGACGACCCCGTGGAGCATGAGGCGCTCGCGCTGGAGCTCTTCGGTCTGCGCGGCGACTTCCTCGCGGATGAGGCGTTCGACCTTGCGCTGCTCGATGGAGAGATCGCGCTTGTGCAGCACGCGCTCGACCGCCGCCGCCAGATCGGCGAGCTCGATGGGCTTCATGAGGTAGTCCATCGCCCCGTGCGCGAGCGCTTCGGTGGCGGTGGGCGCGTCATTGACCGCGGTGAGCATCATCACCGCAAGATCGGGGTCGATCGCAAGCGCCGCGGGCACGAGTGCCAAGCCGGTCATGCCTGGCATGCGCACGTCGGCCAGCATGAGGACGTGCTTCTCGCGCTCCAGGGCTTCGAGCGCCGAGGGCCCCGAGTCGGAGGTGGAGACTTCGTAGCCCTTGGAGCGAAGGAACTTCGCGAGCGCGCTACGAATCAGTTCCTCGTCGTCGACGACGAGGATACGCCGCACTTGGGGCTCGGTGATGGCCCGTATGGCGCGGCTGAGTCGAGAAGGTTGAGAGATACGACGATCGGTCATGAGGGACAGGCGTCCGCGAGGGGGCCAGAAATGCCTTGGCTAAGATATGCCTTGGCGCGGGAAGGGCCACCCGTCGCCGCGGTGATACTAGTATCGTCCGACCTCGAAAAATCCGGATGGTGTGAACTCGTCGACACGGCAGCGGACGTGGATCTCCGGCTGCTCTCGCAGTCGCGCCTCGGTTGGCGGCGGTATGGCGGCTCGCCAAAACAGCGCAAACACCGTTACTGTCTCTGTGGTGTCTTTATAATGGCGCTAAAAACGAACGCGCCCAGTGCTCTCGACTGCACGCCCGGATGCGCGCGGTACTCGACAAACGCGCAGCGTGGTCAACGGGGGGCCGGTCGGACTGGCGGTGGCGTGGATACCGGGCCCGAGGCCTCGCGGACCGCCGCGTCGATATCCGGTCCGTGATCGATGTACTCGGAGAGGTTCTTCGCACGCTCGGAGCGCGCGAGCAGAAGTAGTTTCTCCGCGTACGCGCGTCGCGCGAGTGTGTCGCGCTGCATTCCGGCGGTGCGCATCGCGAGCACGAGACCCAGGAGATGGCTCGGCTGCTGCGTCAGGATACTGTCCGCTTGCGCACGCGCCATGAGCCCGTCGCCGGTGACCAGGCCGAGCAGGCCGAGGTCGTAGCGGCGATGCGCATCGAGTGGGCTGAGGGCCATCATCGACTGGATGGCCATGGGCGCGAAGAACTGCACGCTGTCCGTCTTGCCGTCAGCCACGTAGGTCATGACGCGCTGGAAGAGCCGATCGGCGCGCTCTCCGGGGCTCATGGTTGAGATGTCCGGTGCCCGTCCGGGCGTGTCGCCGATCGGTGCCGCAGCGGCAGTCGGAACCGCGGGCGCGGCGGGTGCGCGCCGGAAGTTCTGTCCGACGATGAAGGCGAAGAGGCAGAGCAGCGCGATCCCGGCGACACTCCACGGGAGGAAGTTGTTGTTCGCGGTCGGAGCGCCGGCGGGACGGGCGATCGTCACTGCCGAGCCATCGGTGGGCGCGCCACAGCGGTGGCAGAACTTCGCGGTGGCGCTCATGGGGGCGCCGCAACTGACGCAGAATCGGGAAGCGGTCATCGTGTGCGAAAACTAATCGCCTGTGGGCGTCGAGCGTGGCGTGCGCCGCGCCATGGACCGATATTGGAGGACGATGACTGCTCCACGCCCAGTCCCCACCGACCTGTCCGGCGCCACCGCGAAGGACATCCTCGAGCTGGCGCACGCCCACCAAGTGCGCTTCCTCCGACTGCAGTTCACCGACATCCTCGGGGTGAACAAGAACGTCGAGGTGCCAGCGTCGCAGTTCGCGAAGGCGCTGGAGGGGGACATCATGTTCGACGGCTCGAGCATCGAGGGGTTCGTGCGGGTGGAGGAATCGGACATGCTGCTCGCGCCGGACCTCTCGACCTTCCGGATCTTCCCGTGGGGCGAACCGCAGACGCGCGTGGCGCGCGTGATCTGCGACGTGATCACGCCCGAAGGAAAGCCGTTCGCGGGTGATCCGCGGCAGGTATTGAAGCGCCAGGTCGCGCGCGCAGCGAAGCAGGGCTACGTGATGAACGCCGGCATGGAGGCCGAGTTCTTCCTGTTCCGTCCGGCGGCCGATGGTTCTGCGGCGACGCTCACGCACGATGTGGGCAGCTATTTCGATCTGGCTCCGATGGACCGCGGCGAGGAGGCGCGGCGTGCGATCGTCGCGACGCTCGAGCAGCTTGGTTTCGAGGTGGAGGCTGCGCACCACGAGGTCGCGCACGGACAGCATGAGATCGACTTCCGCTACGCGGACGCGCTGACCACGGCCGACAACATCGCGACGTTCCGATTCGTGGTGAAGCACGTGGCGCAGCAGTTCGGACTAATCGCGTCGTTCATGCCCAAGCCGATCTTCGGGCAGAACGGCAGCGGGATGCACACGCACCAATCGTTGTTCAAGAAGGGCGAGAACGCGTTCTTCGACGCGAAGGGTGAATATCAGCTCTCGACCGTCGCGCATCATTACATCGGCGGGTTGCTCAAGCATGCGCGCGGGATGAGTGCCATCACGAACCCGCTCGTGAACTCGTACAAGCGCCTGGTGCCGGGGTACGAGGCACCGATCAACGTGGCGTGGTCGATGCGAAACCGCTCGCCGCTCATCCGGGTGCCGGCGCGGCGCGGCACCGGTACGCGCGTGGAGCTGCGGTCGCCGGACCCGGCAGCGAACCCCTACCTCGCCCTCGCGGTGATGCTGGCCGCCGGACTCGACGGCATCGCCACCCATGCGACGAGTCGCGAGCCGGTGAACGAGAACATCTGGGAGATGAGCCATCGTGAGCGTCGTCGTCTGCGGATCGACGACTTGCCGCGCGACCTCAACGAAGCCTGTGACGAGCTCGAGAAGGACGCGGAGATCGTCGACGCGCTCGGTGAGCACGTGACCGCGCACTTCCTCGACGCGAAGCGGTCGGAGTGGCGCGAGTACATCTCGCAGGTCTCGGCGTGGGAGCTCGATCAGTATCTCGCGAAGTACTGACGCCCGGCCGCCGCGCGATCGCGCGCTGATGCGCTGACTTCGGACGCCGCCGTCAAAGCCGCCGGCCGCGTGCGGCTTGCGCGCGACCCACGACGGGCACCTCTCGATCAGTAGAACGCGCCGGCAGGTATGGGGAACTTCCTGACACCGGACATGTGCGCAACGCGCAAGTTATCCGCGAGGGAGCGCTACCCAGTGTCCACCAGAGGATCCGTCGATGCGCGCAGCCGACCCACTCGTCGCGGGACAACGAGCGTGGCACGCCGAAGACGCAACGAGCGTGCTTGGACGACTCGATGTCACGCTGGCCGCGGGCCTCGATGACGAGGAGGCGGCGCGTCGACTGGAGACGAGCGGACGCAACGTGCTCGCCATCGGGACGCGACGCAGTCGCTGGCGAATCCTCGGGTCGCAGTTCGCGAACGTCATGGTGGGAGTGTTGTTCGGTGCGGCGGTGCTCGCCGGTGTGATCGGCGAGCCGCAGGATTCCGTCGCGATCCTCGCCATCCTGCTGCTGAACGCGCTCCTTGGCTATGCGCAGGAGAGTCGCGCGGAGGATGCGGTGGCGGCATTGCGCGCGATGGCGGCACCGCAGGCGCGCGTGCGACGCGACGGACGCACGCAGGTCATCGATGCGGCCCTCCTCGTCCCAGGCGACATCGTCCGCGTGGAGTCGGGCGATATGGCGCCGGCGGATCTTCGAGTGATCGAATGCGCGCAGCTGCGCGTGGCGGAGGCGGCGCTCACGGGTGAGTCGATCCCGGTCACGAAATCCTCGGAGCCGGTGCCGGACACCGCGGCGCTCGGTGATCGACGCTCGATGATCTATCGCGGCACCGTGGTCGCGCAGGGTCGTGCGCTCGGGGTGGTGGTGGAGACGGGCTTGCGGACCGAACTCGGTCGGATCGCAGAGCTGCTCGGCGCGGTCGAGCCGACGCGCACTCCGTTGCAGCGACGCCTCGCGTCGTTCACCGAGCGCCTGTCGGTGGTGATCCTGCTGATCGCGGGACTGGTACTGACGATCGGCCTGATGAAGGGCGAACCACTCGGTCTCATGTTGCTGACGGCGGTGAGTCTGGCGGTCGCAGCGATCCCCGAGGCGTTGCCCGCCGTGGTCACCGTGGCGTTGGCCTTCGGGGCGCGACGCGCGGCGGCGCGGCACGCTCTGATCCGGAACCTGCCGGCGGTGGAGACTCTGGGGTCGGTGACCTACATCTGCACCGACAAGACCGGGACGCTCACCGAGAATCACATGCGACTGCGGGCGCTACGGCTCGCGTCCGCGTTGGATGTAGAGCAGCTCCCGGACGGTGAGGAGCAAACCTCCTGGACCACAGTACCCGCCGAGCGACTGCGTGACCTCCCGGTGGATCTGGTGCACGCACTGGCCGTGAACAACGATGTCGAGCGCTCCCTCTCCGGTTGGCGGGGCGATCCGACGGAGATCGCCTTGGTCGAGGGGATCGTGGGGCTCGGCGCGGATCACGCGGCGCTGGTGACCGCGCTGCCGCGGATGGCGGAAGCGCCGTTCACGTCTGAGCGCGGTCGCATGACGACCTGGCACCAGCGCGACGGCAGTCTGATCGCCTTCACCAAAGGGGCTCCGGAACGGGTGCTCCCGCTCTGCGTGTCGGCCGACGGGCGCGCAGACGCGCTCGCGAAGGCACCGGCGATCTGTGCGGCGTTGGCGGCGCAAGGCATGCGCGTTCTGGTCCTCGCCGCGCGAGAGTGGGACGAGCTGCCGACGTCCGTCGAGGACCCGGGTGCGGAGATGGCGCTGCGCTTCTTGGGGGTCATCGGGCTGCAGGATCCGCCGCGGCACGAAGTACGGCTAGCGGTCGCCGAATGCCGTCGGGCGGGGATCCGCGTGGTGATGGTGACGGGTGATCATCCGGCGACGGCGGAGGCGATCGCCCGCGAGATCGGGATCGTCGACGGCGTGCATGCGCGCGTGACCCCGGAGCAGAAGCTCGCACTGGTGGAATCACTGCAGTCCCGCGGGGAATTCGTCGCGATGACGGGGGACGGAGTGAATGACGCACCGGCGCTCAAGCGCGCGGACATCGGCATCGCCATGGGGCGTGGCGGGACCGACGTGGCGCGCGAGGCGTCGGACCTGATCCTGCTCGACGATCACTTCGCGACCATCGTCAACGCGGTGCGCGAGGGGCGCCGGATCTACGACAACATCCGCAAGTTCGTGCGCTACGCGTTGACCTGTAACTCAGCGGAGATCTGGACGCTGCTGCTCGCGCCCTTGGTGGGTTTGCCGATCCCGCTGCTACCGATCCATATCCTCTGGATCAATCTCGTGACGGATGGACTGCCGGGGCTCGCGCTCACTGTGGAACCTGCCGAGCGCAGGGTGATGGCGCGCGAGCCGCGTCGGCCGAGTGAGAGCATCTTTGCGCAGGGTCTCTGGCAGCATGCGCTCATCGTCGGTCTGTTGATGGGCGGTGCGACATTGGCAACCCAGGCGTATGCGTGGTCGCACGACTTGAACTGGCAGAGCATGACATTCACCGTGTTGGCCTTCCTGCAACTCGGGCACCTGTTGGCGATCCGCTCCGAAGTGGACGCGTTCTATCGAGGGTTCTTCCGCAATCGGGCCTTGCTGGCATCTGTGCTGTTGACGGTGCTGTTGCAGTTGGCCGTGCTCTACGTGCCTGCGCTCAACCCGGTGTTCGGTACCGAGCCGCTGACGCGCAACGAGTTGGCCTTCTGCTTTGCGATCTCGACCGTGGGGTTCATCGCAGTGGAGTTGGAGAAGCTGGTCCGACGGCGTCTGCTTCGGGAGAACCCTGACGTCGTGTGAGGTGGTCCGCCATCGACGGCGCGTGTGCTGCCCCCCACCGTACGGAGTTAGCTTCTCGTTGCAGGTACTTCCCCGTTCAGGAGTCGCATATGATCTCGACCATCCTCGTTCCCGTCGACGGCTCGAAGCTCTCTGAGCGCGCCCTCACGCTCGCCATTCCGCTAGCGGAGCAGCACGGTGCCAAGATCGTCACGATCCTGGTGCATGAACCGATCCTCCCGCTCGTCTCGGGTGGCGGCGCGCCGGTGCGTGATGCGGCGCTCGACGAGCATCATCGTTCGGAGCAGGAATCGATCGTGCGGAAGCTCGCGAAGCGGACGCAGAAGCTGACGTCCGCGCCTGTGGAGGCGAAGTTCGTTCACGGTCGGATCGTTCCGACGCTCGTGGAGCAGGCGAAAGCGCTCCATGCCGAGCTCATCGTGGCGAGTACACACGGGCGCGGTGGCATCCAGCGGTTGTGGCTGGGCAGCGTCGCGGACGGACTGGTACGACACGCATCAGTGCCGGTCTTGCTGGTGCGAGGGAATCGACCGGCAGCGAAACGGATCGCGGGGGCGCCGGTGTTCACGCGCGCACTCGTGCCGCTCGACGGATCGGCGCGCGCGGAAGAAGCTGCGGACGCCGCCGTGGGAGTGTTGCGCGGTGTGGCGGCCAGACTCACGCTGCTGCACGTGGTCCACCCGATGACGGCCGTGGCGGCGGCTGCCTCGGAGTTGCCGCATGGGCCGGAGCAGGAAGTGGTGACCAACTATCTCGAGCCCGTCGCGCGCCGGTTCGCCGGCAAGGAGCTGGAGGTCCGTCTCGATGTACGCGTCGACGCCAACGTGGCGCGCGTGGTCTTGGAAGCGGCGGAGGCACACGACGCCGAACTGATCGCGATCGCCGGTCAGGGCATGAGCGGGGTGCAGCGGTTCATCGTCGGGAGCGTGGCCGACAAGTTGATCCGGACGTCGCCGGTGCCGGTCCTCGTGGTGCCGCCGCGCGGGTAGCGATACAATAGAAGGATGACGATCTCCTTCTATCGGATGCGGTCACCAGCCGCCGGTTCGCGCCGGACACATGACAAACCCGCGCGCCGAACGGTGCAGGTGTTCTCGTACCTGCTCATGGCGACGGTTGCTGCGGCGTGTGCTGCATCCGCGCCGGTGACTGACGACGCGCCCGTGCCCATAGTGGACCCCGCGCTGGCCGCGCCCGTTGGCGAGGTGGAGCGTACCACATTCGCGGACGATCTCAATGTCGTCTTGCTCGCTATGACGCGGCTGTCGACGGGCATCTACTACCGCGATATCGAAGAAGGCAAGGGCGTGCCGGCGATGCCGGGCCGCGAGGTGTTGATGACCTACGTGGCGTATCTCGCCGACGGCACGGAGGTCGATCGAACGGCGCCTGGTGCGCGACCACTCGCGTTCAAGGTCGGCGAAGGGCAGGTGATCCGCGGCTGGGACTTGGGCGTGCGCGGCATGAAGACCGGCGGCACGCGGCAGCTCGTCGTGCCGTCGCGGTATGCGTACGCCTCGCGCGAGGTGGGGAAGATCCCACCTAACAGCGTGTTGGTGTTCGTCGTGCGCTTGGACGGCGTGCGCTAGCGAGGTGACACGTGCGCGCCGGATCGTGCTGATCCGGCGCGCACCGCACAGCGCTTACTTCGGGACCTGACGCGTCCCCGTGAACTTCGCCCCACCCTGACCGGCGAAATCGACGAAGCCCTGGACATTGTCCTTATCGACGATCACGCCGGCGAACGTCATCGTGACGCCGTCGGGGCCGTTGGCGGCGAGGTCGAACTTGAGCGAGTCGCCCTTCTGCGTGCCCGAGATCGCGCGCAGACCCATCATGCGCGACTCGTAGGTACCGGTGATCTTCTCGCCTTCCTGCTTGATCTTCACCGTCGGTGTGCCGGTGCCATTCTCGGTGATGACCTGGAAATCCCAGGTGCCTGTGAGATCATGTGCGATGACGGCCGCGACGGCGACCGTGGCCGTGAAAGCGAGAGCAAGCACCGCGGCGGCGACACGCGAGAAGGGACGGACGAACGGATGGCGACGCATGACGAATCCTCAGGAAAAAGAACGGGGGCGCGCCCGGTAGGACGCGCCCCCCGTGATACCCCGGAAACTAACTAGGGCATCGTGATCGCGAGACCCGTCATCTTCAGGGCCTCGTTCACACCGCCGATCTTGGCCATCAAGGCGTCGGCCTCCTTCATCGCCTCGGTCAGCGCCTTGCTCACGTCGGCCGCCTGTTTGAGGCTCGCGGCACTCGGCGCCTCCCAGATGCCGACCAGATTCCCTTTCACTTGTCCGACGCGGCCAAGCGCATTGTTCGGAGCCGCGAAGCCGCCGCCGAAGCCGCCACCACCACCACCGCCTGGGCCACCACCGGGGCCACCGGCACCGGGCCCACCAGCGCCTGGCGCTGCAGCACTCGGGAGACGGCCCGCCTGCACACCGAACTTCACGCGAAGGTCATCGAAGTCCTTCTTGAAGGCCGTGTAGCGCGACTTCATTTCTGGGGTGACGGACGCGGTGGAGTCGATCTTCGAATCCATGATCGCGACCTGCGTTGCGAGCGAAGTGAGCTTGGTGGCGGTGGCGTTGCCACTGGTCTGCAACGCATGCAAATCGTTCACGACCTTGTCGTACACGATCCGAGCGGAGCCGGTGAAGTGCTTCTCGACTTCCGGATCCATGATGATGGTCAGTGGCTTGCTGTCGACGATGTTTCCGTCAGCGACGAGCGACACGGTGTAGGTGCCCGGGGTCGCGTAGGGGCCGGCGTTGCCGCCGCCGCCACCGAATCCGCCGAAGCCACCGCCGATTGGACCACCGGCTGCACAGGGATTGAGCGGCT
>JBJXGK010000191.1:0-23826 GCA_046153705.1 Gemmatimonadaceae bacterium | reverse complement strand
CTCCAGGAACTCCGGGACAAGCTGCATCGTGCGGTGCAGGACGAGGCGTTCGAGGTCGCGGCCTCACTGCGGGACCAGATCCGGGGGCTCGAATGACCGTCGACCTCACGCTGCTCCCTGACGGCGGCCTTCAGTGGTTGACCGCATCCGGAGAACATGCCGGCATCGTGCTCTCCTCGCGGATCCGCCTGGCGCGCAATCTCGCCGGCTTCGCGTACCCGACGCGCGCGCGCGAGGGTGAGCGGCTGCGCGTGCTGCACTCGCTGCGCGATGTCGCAGGCAAGCTCCCGACACTGCGCGACGCCGCGATCGTGCGGGTGGACGAATGCACACCGCAACAGCGCCTGCTCCTGCACGAACGACACTTGGTCAGCCGCGAGCTCGCGGGGCTCGACCGCAAGGACGAAGCGCCGACCGCGGGCGCAGTCTTCGTCACCGGCGGCGCTGGACTGATGGTCAACGAGGAGGACCACATCCGCCTCCAGGTGTTCCGCTCCGGGTTCGACATCGCGGGGGCGCTGCGCGAGGCCGAGCGGATGGACCGGGAACTCGGCAGCGAGCTGCCGTACGCCTGGCACCAGGAGTTCGGCTTCCTCACGGCCTGCCCGACGAACACGGGAACCGGATTGCGTGCGTCCGTACTCATCCATCTACCCGGGCTCGTGCTCACCCAGGAGATCGCGAAGGTGCTGCAGGGGCTCCAGCACATGGGCCTCACCTATCGTGGGCTGTACGGCGAGGGGAGCGATGTGCTCGGGAACTTCTTCCAGATCTCCAACCAGACGACGTTGGGGCGCTCGGAAGAGGAGTTGGCGGACCAGTTGGTCCGAGTGGTGCGGCGTGTCATCGAGCGGGAGGAGGAGGCCCGCCGTGTTCTGTTGCGGGACGCGGGTTATATTATCGAGGACAAGCTGTGGCGGGCGTACGGCACTCTCAGCCATGCGCGGAACCTGCCGGCGGATGAAGCGATGAATCTGCTGAGCGGGGTTCGACTGGCGGCGGGGCTGAACCTGATATCCGGGCTCAGTGTTTACACGCTCAACAAGCTCCTGATCTTCAGCCAGTCGGCGCATCTCGCCCAGCTCGAGGGGCGGGCATTGACCGACGGCGAGGCAAACCTGGCGCGGGCGAAGTATGTGCGCCAGGTACTTGCCAACGAGGCGCGGCTCGCCGGCTGACCCGCCGGCCGAGCATCCGAGGTGACTGATGAACGGCTACAACTTCACGGAGCGGGTGCGGAAGGTCCTGGCGATGGCGCGCGAAGAAGCGTCCCGTCTGCACCACGAGTACGTCGGCACGGAGCACATCCTGCTCGGTCTCATCCGCGAGGGTGAGGGCGTCGCGGCCGCTGTCCTGAACAATCTCAGCGTGGATCTCGAGGAGATCCAGCAGAAGATCGAGGACACGGTCAAGAAGGGTAAAGCGGCGCAGGCCTCCGGTGTGGACCTGCCCTACACCTCGCGCGCCAAGAAAGTGCTCGAGCTCGCCATGGGCGAGGCGCGCGAACTCAACCACTCGTATGTCGGCACCGAGCATCTCCTGCTCGGCCTGCTGCGCGAGGAGAAGGGGATCGCGGCGCAGGTGCTCACCGAGGCCGGCGTGAACCTCGAGGCCGCACGTGCCGAGACGCTGCGTCTGCTGGGCACGGAGATGCCGCAGGGTGGCACGCCGAGCCCGCAGGCAGGCGCAGCGCCCGCTGCCGCCGGAGCGAAGGGTGAGAAGAAGTCCAAGACACCCGCGCTCGACCATTTCTGCCGCGACCTCACGACGTTGGCTGCCGAGGGGCAGCTCGATCCGACGATCGGGCGCTTCAAGGAGATCGAGCGCGTGATGGAGGTGCTGTCGCGCCGCAAGAAGAACAACCCGGTCCTCATCGGAGAGCCGGGCGTGGGCAAGACGGCGATCGTCGAGGGCCTGGCCCAGATGATCGCGAACAACACGTGCCCGGATTCGCTGCGGGACCATCGCGTGCTCTCGCTGGACATGGCGGCGGTGATCGCGGGGACGAAGTACCGCGGTCAGTTCGAAGAGCGCCTCAAGGCGGTCATGAACGAGATCGCGCAGAACAAGCAGATCATCCTGTTCATCGACGAACTGCACACGCTCGTCGGTGCCGGAGCGGCCGAGGGGGCGATCGACGCGAGCAACATGCTCAAGCCGGCGCTCGCGCGCGGCGAGCTGCAGTGCGTCGGTGCATCGACGCTCAACGAATACCGCAAGTACATCGAGAAGGACGGGGCCCTCGAACGTCGCTTCCAGACGGTCGTGGTCGATCCGCCTTCGGTCGACGAGACGGTCGAGATCCTCAAGGGGCTGCGCGCGAAGTACGAGGACCATCATCGCGTGACCATCCCCGACGAGACCTTGGTGATCGCCGCCAAGCTCTCCGAGCGCTACATCACCGACCGGTTCCTGCCGGACAAGGCCATCGACGTGATCGACGAGGCAGGGGCCCGTGCGCGCCTCTCGGCGCAGGTGCCGCCGCCGGAGGTCGCCGAGCTCAAGACGCAGCTCGAGAAGGTCAACGCGGAGAAGGACGCCGCCGTGCGCGACCAGAACTTCGAGCGCGCGGCTGCGCTGCGCGACACGGAGCGTGAGCTGCAGGGGCAGATCCGTGCGCGCCAGGAAGAGTGGGAACTGAAGCGGCAGTCGATCCGCCCGGTGCTCGGCGAGGAGGAGATCGCGTTCATCGTGGGTCGGTGGACGGGTATCCCCGTCACGCGGCTTCAGGAGGCCGAGACGGCGCGCCTGTTGCGGATGGAAGAGGAGCTGCACTCGCAGGTCGTCGCGCAGGAAGACGCGATCAAGGCGATCGCGCGGGCGATCCGTCGCAGTCGCGCGGGCCTCAAGGACCCCCGTCGTCCGATCGGCTCGTTCATCTTCTCGGGGCCCACGGGCGTCGGCAAGACCGAGCTTGCGCGGGCGTTGGCGAAGTTCCTGTTCGCGGATGCCTCGGCGTTGATCCGCGTGGACATGAGCGAGTACATGGAGAAGTTCTCGGTGTCGCGCTTGATCGGTGCGCCCCCGGGCTATGTGGGCTACGAGGATTCCGGCACCCTCACCAAGGCGGTCCGCCGGAAACCGTACAGCGTCATCCTGCTCGACGAGATCGAGAAGGCGCATCCGGATGTGTTCAACATCCTGCTGCAGGTGCTCGACGAAGGCCACCTGACCGACAACTACGGGCGCGTGATCGACTTCAAGAACACGGTCGTCATCATGACGTCGAACGTGGGCGCGAAGGACATCACCAAGAACCGCACGTTGGGCTTCGGTTCGACCGACCCGACGGGCAACTTCGAGCGGATCGCGGACAAGGTGAAGGAGGAGCTGCAGCATGCCTTCAATCCCGAGTTCCTCAACCGTCTCGACGACGTGATCGTGTTCCATCCGCTCAGCAAGGAGCACATCTCGCAGATCGTGTCGATCCTCCTGCGCGACGTGCAGAAGCGCCTGGGCGACGAGGAACTGTCGCTCAAGTTGACTGACGGCGCGGTGGAGTTCCTCGTGAAGCACGGCTACGACCCGTCGTATGGCGCGCGACCGCTCAAGCGCGCGATCCAGCGCTGGATCGAGGACCCGCTCTCCGAGAAGATCCTGCTCGCGGAGTTCAGCCGCGGGGACGAGATCGAGGTGGACGTCGCTGGTGATGGGGCCAAACTGGAGTTCCGGGCGACGGCGGCGTCGCCCAAGGCCTGAGCGGCAACGAATCCGCTCCATGCCGTGACTGACCTCCGGGGGCGGTGACCCGGAGCCGGGGCCGGACCTCTATAGAACGTCCGGCCCCTTCCCGTGTATATTCTGTCTATGAATCGCCTTTTGTTCGCCGGGCTGGCCGCCCTCGTGGTGGCCGGCCCGCTGTCCGCGCAGACCTCCGAAGCCGTCGCCGGTCGTTGTCTGGTCCCTGACTCGATCGATGTCCGGGGGGCCGGGCGCGTCTCGCGCGAGGCCGTCATCGCCAGCTCGGGCGTGGTCGTCGGGGATACGCTCAACTTCCCTGCGGTCCAGCGCGTGATCCGCGACCTCTACGAGACGGGCGACTACGACGACGTGAAGGTGACCTGCGACCTCGAGGCGGGTAACCGCGCGATCATCGTGCTCACCGTGAAGGAGCGGCCGCTGCTCGGCTCGGTGGGGGTCGAGGGGCCCAAGAAGGTCTCCTCCCGGCAGGTGCAGGATCGCGTGGACCTTCTGCTCGGTCGGCCGGTCGATCCCGCCTCGGTGGCGAACGCCATGCGCCGCATCGACTCGCTGTACCAGGCGAACGGCTACTACCTCGCGAAGGTACAGCCGGAGACCACCGAAGTAGGCGACCGGATCGGCATCGTGTTCCGGGTGGACGAAGGTCGCCGCTTGGCGATCTCCGGCATCAGCGTGAGCGGCAACTCGGCGATCTCGGACAAGGACATCGTCGGTGCCATGAAGGTGAAGCCTGAAGGCTTCCTCTGGCTCCGCAAAGGCGAGTTCGACGAGGACAAGTTCGCGACCGACTTGGGCGAGCGCGTGCCCAAGCTCTTCGCCGATCGGGGGTTCGTCGACTTCCAACTCGACCGCGACACGCTCATCGTCGACCGCTCGAACGGCAAGGGCATGATCGAGCTGCAGATCCGCGAGGGGCCACAGTACCACGTGAAGGGTTTCGACGTGGTGGGCAACCGGCGCTTCACCGCCGAGCAGATCTCGGGGTACTACCCGTTCACCAAGCGTGCGCCTTCGCTCACCGAGCGCGTGCAGAGCCTCGTCAGGCGGCGTCCGCCGGTCACCGACGTGTTCGATCGTTCGCGTTGGGAGGAGGCGACGCAGCAGGTGCAGACCCTCTACAGCAACGAGGGCTACATCTACGCGCAGGTCCGCCCGGTCGTCGAGCGCGACCCCACCGACTCCGCCGGAGCGGTGCGGCTCCGCTGGGACATCGTCGAGGGGTCGCCCGCGATCATCAACCGCGTCGAGATCCTCGGCAACGATTTCACGATCGAGAACTGCATCCGCGACCAGCTGGTGATCATCCCGGGTGATGTGTTCAATCAGGAACGCATGATCCGCAGCTGGCGCTCGATCTCGAACCTCGGCTTCTTCGAGGCGCCGCTTCCGTTCCCGGATGTGCGTCCGGCGAACGAAGCGGGCGACGTCGACATCGTGTTCCGCGTGAAGGAGAAGCGCACCGGCAACGTGAACTTCGGTGCGTCGGTCGGCCAGGGCACCGGCCTGGGCGGCTTCATCGGGCTCGAGCAGCCGAATCTCTTCGGCAAGTGCAAGCGCGGGACCGTGCAATGGCAGTTCGGCCAGTTCATCAACGACTTCAACACGACCTATACCGACCCGGGCATCCGTGGCTCCCTGATCTCGGGTCAGGTGAGCGCCTACCGCTCGCAGGCGCGTTTCCGGATCGCCGATCTGGGACGGAACACCCGCACGGGTGGTTCGCTGCGCGTCGGGTTCCCGTTCCCGCGGAGCCGGTTCACGCGCATCTTCACGTCGTACGGGTTGGAGTCGGTGCGATTCGGCAGCGACGGGTTGCTCGGCACGGTCTCCGCCAACTCGTGTAAGGGTTGTATCCGCAGCACGATCGGCCTCGACCTGAGCCGAGACACCCGTCTCGACATGCCGTTCGCGACCGAGGGGCAGTTGCAGTCGCTCAGTGCCCAGTTCAACGGCGGGCCGTTGGGTGGCTCAGCGACGTTCCAGCGGTACACGACGGAGTTCCGGAACTACACGATCCTCGCGCGCATCGGTGGGACGAAGCCCGGCACGCAGCCGCTGCGGCTCACGTTCGGCCTCACGGCGCGGTCGGGTGCGGTGTTCGGCGACCCGGGCGACTTCTTCTGGTCGCAGCAGTTCTCGCTCGGTGGCGTCCAGTTCGGTGAGATGCTCCGCGGCTACCCGGAGTTCTCGATCACGCCCAATGGCTTCGCGTCGACGACGAGCACGTTCAATGCACAGCGTGAGTCGTTCGGCAGCGCGTTCTTCGCGAGCACGGCGGAGCTGGGTCTACGGTTCAACCAGTCGCTGTACGTGAATCTGTTCTACGATGCGGGTAACCTCTGGCTGCGGCCGCGGGATTTCGATCCCACACGGCTCTTCCGTGGTGCCGGTATCGGTGTGTCCACCGTGACCCCGCTCGGCCCGCTGGGGATCGATTATGGTTACGGATTCGACCGGCGCGCGGCCGACGGGCGTCCGGATCCCAAGTGGCAGTTGCACTTCCGTCTCGGCCAGATCTTCTAAACCTTTGGAGCAACACATGAACGTCCGTTCGCGCGGTTTCGTCACCGCACTCGTCCTCATCGTCGCTTCCGCCGCCCCCGCTGCCGCGCAGGGCCGAGTCGGTTATGTCGACTCGCGCAAGATCCTGCAGGAGATGCCCGGCCGGAATCAGGTCGAGGCCAAGCTCCGCACCGATCTTGAGACGTTGCAGCAGCGCGAGAAGAAGATGATCGACTCCCTCAACGTGATGATGGGCGCGTTCGAGAAGGATTCGGCGAAGCTCTCCGCGGAAGACCGCACCAAGCGGTTCACCGCGCTGCAGCAGTACGACGCGATGTATCGCGACACGCTGCAGGCCCTGCAGACGGAGGCGCAGGGGAAGCAGGCCGAGGCGATGCAGCCGCTGTTCGACATCATCCGGATCGCGCTCGAGGACGTGCGGTCGGCGGAAGGCTACTCGATGATCTTCGATCTCGGAGCCCAGGTGAACCCGATCGTGGCGATGGACAAGAACCTCGATCTCTCGGACAAGGTGATCGCCCGCATCCGGACGATGCCGGCCGCACGCCCGACGACGGCACCGGCTCCCAAGCCGGTCGCGCCCGCTGCGAAGCCGACAGGTCCGGTTTCCCAGCCTGCAGGTGTGACGCGCAAGCCGTAGTTCTCGGACATCGGTCTCCCACCCACCGATGGCCGTCCCCACCGGCATCCCCATCCGCCTCGCCGACGTCGCATCCGCCGTCGGCGGGGCGGTCGTCGGCGACGGTGACGTGACCGTGCTCGGTGTCGCCTCGTTGGACCGGGCGACGCCGAACGACCTCAGCTTTCTCGCGTCACCGAAGTACGCCAAACTGCTCGCCGACTGTGAGGCGGCGGCGGTGCTCGTGACGCCGGAGCTGGCCGAGGCGCCGGGCAAGTGCCGGAACCGCATCGTGGTCGCACGGCCGCACGAGGCCATGCTGGCCTTGCTGCCGAAGTTCTATCGCTTGCCCAAGCGGCCATTCGTCGGGGTGCACCCCACCGCGGTGGTCGCGCCCGACGCGGTGGTCGCGGAGGATGTCTGTGTAGAGGCGTTCGCAGTGATCGGCGCGGAAGCGCGGATCGGCGCGGGTTCGTGGATCGGTCCGCATTGTGTCGTCGGCGACGCGGTGACCGTCGGCGCGGACACCCGCATGGTGAGCCACGTGACGTTGTACCCCGGCGCCACCGTGGGCGACCGAGTCACGTTGCATGCCGGCGTCCGGATCGGCAGTGACGGATTCGGTTACGTGTTCGCCAACGGCGCCCACCAGAAGATGCCGCATGTGGGCGCCTGCCGGATCGAGAACGACGTGGAGATCGGCGCGAACAGCACCATCGACCGCGGCAGCATCGACGCGACGATCATCGGCGCCGGGAGCAAGCTCGACAACCTCGTGCACGTAGGACACAACGTGCGTGTCGGCAAGCTCTGCTTGTTCGCCGCCGGCGTGGCGATCGCCGGCAGCGCGCGCATCGAGGACGGAGTCACGCTCGCCGGACAGGTCGGCGTAGCCGGTCACATCACCATCGGCAGCCGCGCGATCATCACCGCGCGGGCCGGAGTGATCGGCAGCGTTCCGGCCGGAGAGACCTGGGGCGGTTTCCCCGCGCGTCTGCATCGAGACATGATGCGCTCGCAGGCGGCGGTCGGGAAGTTGCCTGCCCTGCTTCGGCGGATCGAAGCATTGCTCGGTCGTGAGGACAAGGCTTGATGGCACGTCGGACGATCACGGGCCCGGTCACGGTGCAGGGGATCGGGCTGC
Organism: Gemmatimonadaceae bacterium; assembly: GCA_046153705.1. Taxonomy (GTDB): domain Bacteria; phylum Gemmatimonadota; class Gemmatimonadetes; order Gemmatimonadales; family Gemmatimonadaceae; genus Pseudogemmatithrix. The sequence goes on along the minus strand of JBJXGK010000191.1, from coordinate 15,838 downwards.
ACCTCGGTCGCCCGTGCACGTTGACGTTCGAACCGGCACAGGCGGGTGGCGGGGTCCGGTTCCGCCGCGTGGACCTGCCCGGTGCACCGATCACGCGGGCACACGTGGATGCGGCGATCGCGGCGGAGCGGCGCACGCAGCTCGGTGAGGGGGAGGGGGCGCTGCACACGGTGGAGCACGTGCTTGCGGCCGTTGCGGGCCTCGGGATCGACGACGTGACCATCGCGATGGACTCTGCGGAGCCGCCGATCATGGACGGGTCTGCAGAGCCGTTCCGCATCGCATTGGTCCAGGCCGGGCTGACGGAGCAGGAAGGTCAGCCGACCGTGTTGCGCCTGCGGGAATCGGTGCGTGTGGTGGACGGAGAGTCGGTCTACGTAGCGCACCCCGCGGAGGAGTTGGAGCTGGACGTAACGATCGATTTCCCGCATCCGCGCATCGGCACCCAGCGGGGGAGTTGGCGGGTGACGCCGGAGGGCTTCTCGCGCGAGTTGTCGCCGGCGCGCACATTCGGGATGTTGAGCTGGGTGGAGGATCTGCGCGCCAAGGGGTTGATCCAAGGTGCGTCGAAGGAGAACACGATCGTCCTGGATGGGACGGACGTGGTGGGAACGACCCTGCGGTGGCCGGACGAGTTCGTCCGCCACAAGGCGATGGATGTCGTCGGCGATCTGGCGTTGGCGGGGATGCGCATCGCGGCGCGCATCACGGCGACCAAGCCGAGTCATCGCGGGACCGTCACCCTCGTGCGCGAGATGCTCGCGCACGCCTTGCCACAACGATCGGAGGCACGAGTGCTGGGCATCGAAGACATCATGCGGATCCTGCCGCATCGCTATCCGTTCCTGCTCGTCGACAAGATCGTCGAGATGGAGGAGAAGAAGCGGATCGTGGGGATCAAGAACGTCACGATCAACGAACCGTTCTTCCAGGGGCATTTCCCCGGCCACCCGATCATGCCGGGCGTGCTCATCGTCGAAGCGATGGCGCAGGTGGGCGGTGTGCTGCTCATGGGCACGGTGGACGACCCGGAGAGCAAGGTCGTGTACTTCATGTCGCTCGACAACATCAAGTTCCGCCGTCCGGTGAAGCCGGGCGACCAATTGCGGATCGAGGTCGACATCAAGCAACTGCGCAGCACGGTCTGCCGCATCGCGGCCGTCGCGAAGGTGGACGGCGTGGTTGTCTGTGAGGCCGAGATGGCCGCGATGGTGCGCGATCGATGAGCCCCCGCATCCATCCCACCGCCGTCGTCCATCCGGACGCGAAGCTGGCCGCCGACGTCGAGGTTGGCGCCTGGGCGTACATCGGCCCCGACTGCACGGTCGGCGAAGGCAGCGTGATCGCGATGCGCGCCACGCTCGAGGAACACGTCCACCTCGCCGCCCGCGTGAGCGTGGGCATCGGCAGCGTCCTCGGCGGCCGTCCGCAGGACCTCAAGTTCAAGGGTGAGGTGACCACCGTCGAGATCGGCGAGGGCACCACGATCCGCGAATACGTCACCGTCAACCGTGGCACGTCGGAGTCATACAAGACGACGGTCGGCAAGGGCTGCTTCCTGATGTCCTACGTGCATCTCGCCCACGACTGCCACTTGGGCGACGGCGTGATCATCTCCAACGGCACACAGCTCGCCGGACACGTGAAGATCGACGACCGTGCGATCCTCTCCGGGCTCTGCGCGGTGCACCAGTTCGGGAAGATCGGCCGGCACGCGTTCGTCGGCGGCATGTCGCGCGTGGCGAAGGACATCCCGCCGTACGTGAAGGCCGTGGGGAACCCGGTGAAGCTCTACGGTCTCAACACGGTCGGCCTGCAGCGCAGCGGGTTCAGCGAGCCGGTCGTGGCGGAACTCAAGAAGGCGTACCGTCTCTTCTTCCGGTCCGACGTGAACATCACGCAGGCAATTGAACGGGCCGCAACGGACCTGCAGCCGTTCCCCGAGGTGCAGGCCTTCGTCGCGTTCGTCGAAGCCAGCGGACGCGGGATCGTCGTATGACCGCGCCGATGCGCATCGGTGTGGTCGGAACCGGCAGTCTCGGCTATCATCACGCGCGCATCCTGCGCGACGTGAAGAACGTCGTGTTCCGCGGTTTCTTCGAGGCGAACACCGAGCGCGCGGGGACCGTCTCGCGCGAGCTCGGCATCCGCGCCTATCCGACCATCGACGCGCTGCTCGACGATGTCGACGCGGTCTCGATCGTCGTGCCGACGTCCAAGCATCATGAAGTCGCGATGCGGGCGTTGTCGAAGGGGAAGCACCTGCTCATCGAGAAGCCGATCACCGTCACGCTCGCCGAAGCCGATGAGTTGCTCGCGTTGGCCGAGCGGCAGGGTGTGATGATCCAGATCGGGCACATCGAGCGGTTCAATCGGGCGATCCGCGCGGCGTTGCCGTACGTGGACAACCCGCTGTTCATCGACAGTGACCGGCTCGCCCCGTTCAATCCGCGCGGGTCGGACGTCGCCGTCGTGCTCGACCTGATGATCCACGACATCGACCTCGTCCTCACGCTCATCGGGCAGCCGGTGTCGCAGGTCTCGGCCGCGGGACTCGGCGTGTTGACGCCGTCGATCGACATCGCCGACGCGCGCATCACGTTCTCCACCGGCGCGGTGGCGACCATCACGTCGAGCCGCGTGTCGAAGGACCGCATGCGCAAGCTGCGCATCTTCCAGCGGAACGGGTATCTGTCGCTCGACCTCGCGGCGGGAACCGGCGAGCTGTATCGCCTGCGCGGCGACGTCGACCTCGCGGCCCTCGCGCGGCAGGCACAGCCGCTCGAAGCGTTCGTCGAGCGCGTGGCGCTCGATGCGCCCGAAGGCGAACCGCTACGGCTGGAGCTGGAGAGTTTCGTGGCGGCGTTGCGCGGCGAGTCGCCGATCGCGGTGACGGGCCGTGCGGGGCGTGATGCGCTCGCGGTCGCGCTGCGCATCGTGTCCGACATCGAGCGGACGATGCCGGCGATCGGTGCACACGCCCTGGGGCGCGGTGCGTGAGATCCTGATCCTCGCCGGCGAGGCGTCCGGGGACCTGCACGGGTCGATCCTCGCCGAGCGGTTGCGGGCCGCACGTCCGGACCTCGCGCTCGCCGGCACCGGTGGGCGTCGCATGCGCGAGGCGGGCGTGGAGATGATCGTCGAGCACGAGGGCGTGGTGGGCTTCGTCGAGGTACTGCGGCACATCCCATCGCACTGGCGATTGCTCAACCAGCTCAAGGCGCGATTGCGCGGCGGCAACGTCGCGCTCGTCATCTGCATCGACTATCCGGGCTTCAACATGCGCGTCGCGGCTGCGGCAGCGGCGATCGGCGTGCCGGTACTGTACTACATCACACCGCAGGTCTGGGCGTGGCGCGCCGGCCGCATGAAGACCATGGCGCGTATCATCACGAAGGCTGCGGTCATCCTGCCGTTCGAGGAGGAGTTGCTGCGCGGCGCTGGGGTGGACGCGACGTTCGTCGGCCACCCGTTGCTCGATCGTGCACGCGCGATGCCTTCCAAGCGTGAGGCCCGTGAGAAGCTCGATCTTCCGGTCGACGCGGAGATCCTCGCGCTCTTCCCCGGCAGTCGCGCGCAGGAGATCCGCCGGCACCTCCACGATTTCGTGGCCGTCGCGCGGGTGATGGAAGCGCGGCGACCCGGGCTCCGCGTGGTGCTGAGCGTCGCACCCACCATCGAGTTCCGCGACGACGAAGTGCCGTTCCCGATGGTGCGCTCGGCGTCGTTCGACGTCTTGCGCGCCGCGGACGTCGCTCTCTGCAAGAGCGGCACGACCACGCTCGAGGCGGCGGTGGCGGGCTGTCCCTGTGCGATCGTGTACCGTACGAGCGCGATCTCGTATGCGATCGCGCGACGGCTCGTCAAGATCCCGCACATCGGCCTGCTCAACATCGTGGCCGGGCGCGAGGTCGCACCGGAGTTCGTGCAGGACGCCTTCCGGCCGCAGCCGGTCGCGGACGCACTCATGCCCCTCTTCGCGGCGACGAGCCCGCAACGCGTGGCAATGGAGGCCGGACTCGCCGAGGTACGTCGGCGGCTTGGCGAGCCAGGGGCGACGGAACGTGTGGCCCGGATGGCCGCGGAGATGATCCCGTGAGCGACGCGCAGGAACGCCGCATCCGGTGGATCGTCCGGCTCGGCGCGCCCTTGCTCCGTCTGCTCGCGATGACCTGGCGCTTCGAGGAACGCGGAGCCGAGGGCTGGAAGTCGCTACGGGCCGCCAAGCGACCGTTCATCTTCGCGCTTTGGCATGGGCATCTCCTCTCGCTCACATGGAAGCGGCGTGGTGAAGGCATCACGGTGATGATCTCCGAGCACAGTGACGGGGAGATCATCGCGCGCATCGTGGAGGATTGGGGTTATCGCACCGTGCGCGGCTCGACCTCGCGCGGGGCAGGGCGCGCACTCCTCGGCATGGTGCGAGAGCTCGAGAGCGGCCGCGAGTTCGCGATCACGCCGGACGGACCGCGCGGACCGGCGGGGGTCGCAGCGGCCGGTGTGCTGCTGGCCTCCAACCGGTCGGGCGCGGCGATCGTCCCGATGCGCGGCGACTTCTCCAGCGCGTGGCACTTGGGGAACTGGGATCGCTTCGCCATCCCGAAGCCGTTCTCGAAGATCGTGATCACGTACGGCGAGCCATGGGTTGCGCCGGGGACCGACGACGCGGCCGCAGCGGACTTGGCGCGCCGGATCGGCCCGGCGATCCCTGCGGGGCTGCCCCCGCGCAAGCCGAGGGCGCCGAAATGAGCGAACGTCGCATCGAAGCGATGTGGGAGCGCGACGGCGTCGGCGCCGCGATGCTCGCCCCTCTGTCGTGGCTGTTCGCGCTCGGCACCGCTGCGCGCAATGCGGCTTACGACCTCGGGGTGTTGCCGACACACGCGCTCGGAGCGCCGACGGTGAGTGTAGGCAATCTGAGTGTCGGCGGGACGGGCAAGACCCCGATGAGCGCCTGGTTCGCCCGTGAGCTGCTCGCGCGCGGACGTCGTCCGGGCATCCTGCTGCGCGGCTACGGCGACGACGAACCGCTGGTGCATCGCCGCTTGGTGCCCGAGGCGATCGTGGTCGCGGACGTCGATCGTGTGCGCGGCGCGCGGACGGCGGCAGCGGGCGGGGCCACCGCGTTCGTGCTGGACGATGGGTTCCAGCATCGGCGCGCGCGTCGGGATCTCGACGTCGTGTTGGTGGCGGCCGAACAAGCGACTGCCCATCGAATGCTTCCCGCCGGGCCGTTGCGCGAGTACCCGGCGGCTCTGCGGCGCGCACAGCTGCTCGTGATCACTCGCAAGTCCGCGACGCCCGCGGAGGCGGAGTACGCCGCCGCCCGCTGGGGGGCTGCTGCTCCCGATCTCCACATCGTCGTCGCGGCGCTGGTCCCGGGGGACTTGATGCGCGCTGACGGCAGCGGAGCGCAGCCGCTGAGTACACTCGCCGAGCGTGACGTGCTGGCGATCTCGGCGATCGGGAACCCGTTGGCGTTCGAGTCGCAACTCCGTGCTGCGGGTGCCCGCGTGCAGTCCGCTGCCTACGGGGACCACCATGCGTTCTCGCGAGCGGACGCCGAGGCGTTGGCGAGCCGCTTGGGAGGATCCACGATTCCCGTCTGCACCCTCAAGGACGCGGTGAAGTTTGAAGGGGTCTGGCCTGCCCAAGCCCCCCCGCTGTGGTATCTTTCCCAGACTGTCGCCATCGAGGTGGGAGGGGGGGTGCTTTCCGACCTTCTCGATCGTCTGGTGGCCGACCAGTCTTCCTGAACCGAACCCGAACCGCCGGCCCTCTCCGCCGGCTTTGTTCCCGACATCATGGCTGATCTCCGGCTGCCGACGAACACGATCGTCCGTCCCGACAAAGACCGTTTCCTCAACGAGGAGAACCCGTTCGAGGCGATGATGTCCCGCTTCGATCGCGCGGCACAACTGCTCGACCTCGAGCCGGGCATTTACAAGGTCCTGCGCAGCGCGGAGAAGGAGATCACCGTGTCGATCCCGGTGATGATGGACAACGGCGAGGTGGAGGTGTTCACGGGCATCCGTGTGCTGCACAACACCTCGCGCGGCCCGGCGAAGGGCGGCATCCGCTTCGACATGAACGTGTCGCTCGACGAAGTGAAGGCGCTGGCCGCGTGGATGACCTGGAAGTGTGCCGTGGTCAACATCCCGTTCGGCGGCGCGAAGGGCGGCGTGATCTGCGACCCGCTCAAGATGTCGGTCGGGGAGCTCGAGCGCGTGACGCGCCGCTACACCGCGGCCATCATCTCCACGCTCGGCCCGGACTCCGACGTGCCGGCGCCAGACGTGAACACGAACGAACGCGTGATGGCGTGGCTCATGGATACCTACTCGATGCACGTCGGGCACACGGTGAACGCCGTGACCACGGGCAAGCCGGTGGAGATGGGCGGGTCGCTCGGCCGTCGCGAGGCGACGGGCCGAGGCGTGATGTTCACGACCTTGCAGGCGTTGGAGCATCTCAAGATGGAAGTGAAGGGTGCCACGGTCGCCGTGCAGGGCTTCGGCAACGTGGGCTCGATCGGGGCGCAGTTGCTCGCCGAGCAGGGCTGCAAGGTGATCGCGATCAGCGACCGCACCGGCGGGTGGCATAACCCCAAGGGCATCGACGTCCTCGATGCGATGGCCCACGTGAAGAAGCACAAGACGCTCGAGGGCTACGGCAAGGGCGAAGCGATCACCAACGACGCGCTGCTCGAACTCGAGGTGGACGTGCTCGTGCCGGCCGCACTGGAGAACGTGATCACCACCAAGAACGCGAAGCAGGTCAAGGCGAAGATCATCTGTGAGGGCGCGAACGGCCCGACGACGGCGAACGCCGACACGATTCTCGACGAGAAGGGGATCTTCGTGATCCCGGACATCCTCGCGAACGCCGGTGGTGTGACCGTCTCGTACTTCGAGTGGGTGCAGAACCGCGGAGGCTACTACTGGGACGAACAGACCGTGAACGACCGGCTTCGCAACATCATGGTCAACTCGTTCCGCGACGTGCTCAAGCTCGCGCAGCAGCACAAGGTCAACATGCGCACCGCAGCCTACATGGTCGCGATCAGCCGCGTCGCGACGGTGCACCGCCTGCGCGGCATCTATGCGTAAGCGGCGCGCTGCCGGCGGTGCAGGGCAGCGATGAAGGTGTGGGTGGCCGTCGTCGGGAAGCCGCGCGATGCGGCGCTGGCGGCGGCCATTCGTGAGTATGAGACCCGGGCGGCGCGGTACTGGCCGCTCGAGGTCGCGGAAGTGAAAGAGGAGTCGTCGCGCAGCGCGACTGCAGACGTCGTGATGCGGAAGGAAGGCGAACGGATCCTCGCTCGGGTCCCGACCGCGGCGCGACTCGTGCTGTGTGACCCGGGTGGTGACTCGTTCGACTCCGCGGCATTCGCGTCGCTCCTCCAGGACCAACGCGAGCGGGCGCAGGACGTGGCGTTCGTCATCGGCGGCGCACACGGGATCGGAGCGGAGGTCCGCGCGCGACCGCATCGGCGGCTCGGATTGGCGCCGTGGACGTTGCCGCATGAACTGGCGCGCCTCGTGCTCGCCGAGCAACTCTACCGTGCCGGCACCATCGTGCGCGGTGAACCCTATCACAAGTAAGCGCACCGTGCCTCTTCCTGCCGCTCGATGTCCGAATGACCGCTCTGCAGCGACCCGGGGTCGCGCATGAGCGCTCCGCGCGTGGTCACCGAGATCCTTGGTGGCGGTCCGCTTTCGCGTGCGGCGCAGGACGGGCAGGCACCCGAGGAGTGGTATCGCACCCGCCCACGAGGCGGCGCCGAGTGGAAGGCGTATGCCGAGCGTGTGCGCAGCGAGTTCGCAACGAGCCGCTGGCTGGCCGGGCTGCGCCCGGCGTTCGATGCGTCCGGACCGGCGCTCGAGCGTCTGGAGCGCGTCGCGGCGGGGAACGGCATCGTCGTGACCACCGGACAGCAGCCCGGCCTCTTCGGTGGCCCGATGTACACACTCATCAAGGCGTTCTCCGCCTTGGCGCTCGCCGACCGGCTCGAGCGTGAGACGGGTATCCCCACGGCTGCGATCTTCTGGGCGGCGACCGACGACGCCGACTTCGCCGAAGCGTCCTGGACTGCGGTCGCCGAGGACGGGGTGGTGCGCCGACTCTCCATCCCACGAAAGGGCCAGGACGGTCTCGTGATGGCCGAGATGCCGTTGCCCGACACGAGCGCGATGTTCGAAGCGGTACGCACGGCCGCCGGGTCTGCGCCGCACGGTGAGTTCCTCGAGGCGGCACGGACCGCCTACGGCCCCGATACGACGGTGGGCGCGGCCTACGTGACGTTTCTTCGTGCCCTCCTCGAGCCGCACGGCATCCCCGTGCTCGACGCCTGGCATCCGGCGACGCGCGCCGCCGCGCGACCGACGTTGGTGCAGGCGCTGCGCCGCGCGACGGTGGTGGACGAGGCGCTCGCCCTACGCATCGTGGCGATCGAGCGGGCGGGGTTCCGTGCGCAGGTCGCGCGAGTGCCCAAGCTGTCACTGGTGTTCCGCGGCATGGCGGGCGTGAAGGAGCGCGTGCCGATCGCGCAGGCGACCGACGTCGCCGATCGGGCGGATACGGTGCTGTCGGCGAACGTGTTGCTTCGGCCGATCGTCGAGCGGCGCATCCTGCCCACGGTCGCATACGTGGCGGGCCCGGGCGAGATCGCATATTTCGCACAGGTCGGCGCGGTGGCCGAGGCGCTGGGCGTCTCAGTGCCGCTCGCGGTGCCGCGTTGGTCGGCAACGGTCGTCGAGCCCAACATCGACCGCCGGCTCGGTCGGTTGGGGATGGTGATCGACGACGTCCGCACACCACACGATGCGGAGAAGCGACTCGGTGATCGCGCCATCCCATCGGACATCCGCGCCAGCCTCGAGGGCGTCCGAGAGGACATCGGGCGACGGATGAGCGCGCTGCGCGAATCGTCCGCCGCGATCGACGGCCTCGTGCCCGAGCGCGTCATCGAAGGGGCGCGCCATCAGATGCTGCATCGCATCGATCGACTGGAGCGCCGGCTGCGCGCCGCCTCGCGTGCGCGACAGGTGGAGGCCGTGCAGGATCTCGCCGCGGTGCGTGCCGCGATCATGCCTGAAGGACATCGGCAGGAACGTCGATTGAATCCGGTGCCGATGTTGGCCCGACATGGTGACCTGCTGCTCGCGCAGCTGAAGGCCGGCGCGGCGATGCACGCGGGGACCTTGGTCGGCGCTTGAGCATCAAGGGCGGGGCCCGGCTCGTCGCCGCTGGCATCCTGCTGAGCCGGATGTTCGGGCTCGTGCGCCAGAAGGTGATCGCGCACTTCCTTGGCGCCGATGATGCGGCGGACGTCCTCGCGTCGGCCTTCCGCATCCCGAACTTCCTGCAGAACCTCTTCGGTGAGGGGGTGCTGTCGGCGTCGTTCATCCCGGTGTACTCCAAACTCCTCGCCGAGGGCAAGCGCGAGGAAGCCGGCCGCGTGGCTGGTGCCGTGGCGACACTGCTGGCCCTCACGACGACCGTGCTCGTGCTCGTGGGCGTCGTCGGTGCCTCGGTGCTGGTGGACGTGATCACCCCGGGTTTCTCGGGTGCAAAGCGAGAGATGGCCGTGCACTTGGTGCGCGTGATCTTCCCCGGTGTCGGACTGCTCGTGCTGAGTGCGTGGTGCCTTGGGGTGCTCAACTCGCACCGGCGGTTCTTCCTGTCATACGTGTCACCGGTGCTCTGGAACCTCGCGATGATCGTCGCGATGCTCTGGTGGGGGCCGCAGCAGACGCCAGAGCAGTTGGTCGTCACCGCTGCGTGGGCGAGTGTCCTCGGCAGCTTGCTGCAGTTCCTCGTGCAGCTGCCGAGCGTGCTGCGACTCGATCGCGCGCTGCGATTCGCGCCGGAGACCGGGTCGCCGCTCGTGCGCACGGTCGCCAAGCGGTTCGGGACGGTGGTCGTGGGTCGTGGCGTCGTGCAGGTGAGCGGGTTCGTGGACACCGCGATCGCATCACTGGTCGGCGTGGGCTCGGTTGCGACGCTCAACTACGCGCAGGCGATCTCGATGCTCCCCGTGTCGCTCTTCGGCATGTCAATCTCGGCCGCTGAACTTCCGGCGATGTCGGGCGAAGTCGGCACGGCGGACGAGGTGGCCGCGGCGTTGCGCGCGCGGCTCGACCGCGGGCTCGGACGGATCGCGTACTTCGTGATCCCCTCGGCGGCGGGATTCCTCTTGCTCGGAGGAGACATCGCCGGCGGGCTCTACCAGGGCGGCGCATTCTCCGTCGAGAGTGCGCGCTGGGTCTGGGCCGCGCTCGCGGGTGCGGCCGTGGGGCTGCTCGCCGGCACCATGGGGCGTCTCTACTCCTCGGCGAGTTATGCGCTCGGCGACACGACCTCGCCGTTGCGCTTTGCGTTGGTGCGCGTGTCGTTCGGTGCCGTCGTCGGCTGGGTGAGCGCGCTCACACTGCCGTCGCTACTCGGTGTCGATGCGCGATGGGGTATCGCGGCACTCACCGCGTCGTCGGGTATCGCCGCATGGATCGAGTTCCTTCTGCTTCGCGGCGCGGTGACGCGCCGGGTGGGCGCGACCGGTGTGCCGGTCGCACGGGTCGCCTCGCTCTGGTTGTGTGCCTTGCTTCCCGCCGCGGTGGCGTTCGCATTGTCGCAACAACTCCAGGCGTGGGCCGCGTGGCTCCGCGCCGGCGTGGTGTTGTCGTTGTTCGGTGGCGGCTATCTCTTGCTCACGCGCCTCGCGCGACTCGACGATGCCCGACGCACCTGAGCGCGTCGCCACGGCGCTGGCGCACCTGCCGGACACGCCCGGTGTGTACCTCTGGAAGGACGCGACCGGGACCGTGCTCTACGTGGGGAAGGCGAAGCGCCTGCGTCCCCGCGTGCGGAGCTACTTCGCGTCCGATCACTGGGAGAATCCCAAGACGCGCACGATGGTCGCGCAGGTCGCCGACCTCGAGACCATCGTCGTGCCGACGGAAGCTCACGCGCTGATCCTCGAAGCGAATCTGATCAAGGAACATCGGCCGCGATACAACGTGATGTTGCGGGACGACAAATCGTATCCGTACATCAAGGTGACGCTCAACGAGCCGTATCCTCGGGTCTTCGTGACGCGCAAGCTCGTCAGTGACGGCGGCCGGTACTTCGGTCCGTACACCGACGTCGCGGCGATGCGGCGGGCGCTCGACGTGGTGAAGCGCATCTTCACGGTGCGGTCGTGCCGCTACGACATGCCGCGGGAGATGCCGGAGCGCGCCTGCCTCGACTACCACATCGGCCGCTGCAAGGCGCCCTGCATCGGGGCGCAGTCGCGCGCCGACTACCAAGAGATGATCGACGAGGTGGTGACGTTCCTCGACGGGCGGCCCGAGGAGGTCGTGCGTCGCGTGCGTGCGCGCATGGAGGAGGCGTCGGAGTCGCTCGATTTCGAGCGCGCTGCCGAATACCGCGACGCGATCACCAAGCTGCAGCGGCTCGAGGAACCGACCGTGGTGCTCGAGGTGGAAGGCGGCGACCGCGACGTCGTCGGGTACGCGCGTGATGGTGAGGACGCGGTGGTCACGGTCCTGCGCATCCGCGGTGGCAAGCTGCTCGCACGCGATCATCGCTTCCTCGAAGGCGTCGAGGGCGAAGCAGACGGGGCGGTACTCTCGGTGTATCTCGCCAGCACGTATCTCAATGCGCCGGCGCGCGCCCGGGAACTCCTGTTGCCGTTCGATTTCGAGGACCGTCCGTTGTTCGAGGAAGCGCTCGGCGAGGCGGCGCAGGTGCGGCTGCCCCAACGTGGCCCCAAACGCGAGTTGCTCGATCTTGCGGAGCAGAACGCGCGCCATCTGCTCGAGGAGTTCAAGCTCGCGGAACAGGAAACGGACGAACGCGCGGCGGACCCCGTGTACGAACTCGGGCAAGTGCTGGGACTGGAGAAGCTCCCGCGTTCGCTCGTGTGTTTCGATAACTCCACGGCGCAGGGGAAGGACAGTGTCGGCAGCATCGTCTGGTTCGAGAACGGCCGTCCGCGGCGTGCGGAGTACCGTACGATGAAGGTGAAGACCGTAGAGGAAGCCGACGGGCCCGATGATTTCCAGTCGATGCGCGAAGTGGTCGGCCGATATTTCCGTCGCCGGCTCGATGAGAAGAAGCCACTGCCCGATCTCGTGCTGATCGACGGTGGGAAAGGCCAGCTCTCCGCGGCGGATGAAGCCCTGGCCGCGCTCGGCCTCGGGACCCTCCCGTTGGTGAGTCTGGCGAAACGCGAAGAAGAGGTCTTCATGCGCGGTCGCTCGGAGTCGCTCAAGCTCTCTCGGCGGTCGCCGGCGCTGCGGCTCTTGCAGCAGGCGCGCGACGAAGCGCATCGCACCGCCGTCGGCTACAATCGCAAGCGACGCACCATGCGCACCGTCACCAGTGAACTGCTCCGGATCCCCGGCGTCGGTCCCATGAAGCGGCGCGCACTGCTGACCGCGTTCGGCTCGCTGCAAGGCGTGAAGGACGCAACCGTGGAGCAGATCGCGGCGCTGGAGGGATTCAGTCTCGCCTCAGCGTCCAAGTTGCTCCACGCATTGGGGGTTGCACCCGCGCCGGCGACAGAGCCGAACGCGCCGGCAGAATCGCTTCATCCGCCCGAGTCCACCGATCCCCTCACGCACGACTCCGAGAACGCCCCATGACACGCTGGACCCTGCAGTGTTCCGTCTGCGCGTATACCCAGGCCAACGGACATCAGCTCGCGTCGCTCTGTCCGGACTGTGGCCAACCACTCCTCGTCCGCATCGCCAACCCGGTGTCTCGCGATGCGATCAGCGGAGAAGCGAGTCTCTGGCGATACGGCGCCGCGCTGCCGCTCGCGCCCGACGAACATGCGGTGACGCTGGGTGAAGGCATGACGCCGATGATCGAGCTGCCGCACCTCGCGCAAGACGTCGGGGTTCGGCGGCTCTGGGTGAAGGATGAAGGCATCAACCCGACGGCGAGCTTCAAGGCGCGTGGTCTCATGATGGCGGTCACGCGCGCGAGGGCGCTCAAGCTCCCGGGCGTCTGTGTACCCACGGCAGGCAATGCCGGCATCGCCCTCGCCGCGTATGCCGCCGCGGCCGGCATGCCCTGCCGCGTCTTCGCACCGGAGACCACCCCGCCGCCGATCCTCGGCTCCATCCGTGCGTTCGGCGCCGAGCTCATCCTCCTGCCTGGACACATCGGTGACGCGGGCAAGGCGACACTGGCCTTCGCCAAGGAAAGCGGCTTCTTCAACGTCGCGACCGTGCGCGAGCCGTATCGCGTCGAAGGCATGAAGACGATGGGCTACGAAGTCGCGGAGCAGCTCGGCTGGAGACTGCCCGACGCGATCGTGTATCCGACCGGTGGTGGAGAAGGGACGATCGGTATCTGGAAGGCGATCGGCGAGATGCTCACCTGGGGTTGGTTGCCAGCGGACACGAGGAAGCCGCGGATGATCATCGCACAGGCCGACGGCTGTGCACCGCTGGTCCGCGCACTCCGCGAAGGGGCGGAGAAGGCCACCCCGTGGGAGAATCCGACGACACACGCCAGCGGGCTTCGCGTGCCCGGCCCGCTCGGCGATCGTCTCACGCTGCGCACGCTTCGCGAGAGCGACGGAGATGCCGAGGCGGTGAGTGAAGAGCGCATCCGTTCCGGCACGTTCCTGCTCGCGTCCAGGAGCGGGATCGACGCCGCACCGGAAGGAGGCGCGGCACTCGAAGCCACGCGACAGTTGGTGGCCGCCGGTCGCCTTTCGCGCGATGCGGAGGTGGTGCTGTTCAATACGGGATCGGGAGCGAGCTACCGCTTCTAGTGGAGGGAGGGGTGAGGTAGGAGGTCTGAGGTGGTGTCGCTCAGTCCCGTCCATCATCCCCGATCCAGCTGCTGCTATCTTCCTACCATGCGCATCGCGATCCTCGACCCGTTCTCCGGTGTGTCCGGCGACATGTTCCTCGGCGCTCTGCTCGATGCGGGGCTCGACGAGCGCTTCATCACGTCGTTGCCGGCCACACTGGGCATCGACGGCGTGACCGTTGAGGTGAAGAGCGTGCTGCGCGGCATGATCGCGTGCAAGAAGGTCGACTTCACGATCCCGCCGCAGCCGCACGGACGTCACCTCAAGCACATCAGGGCCATCGTCGAGGCGACGCCGGCCCCGGATTCCGTGAAAGAGAAGGCAATGCGTGCCTTCACCATGATCACGGAGTGCGAAGCGGCGCTCCACGGCACGACGGTCGAGCGGGTGCATTTGCATGAGGTCGGTTCTGTGGATGCGATCCTCGATATCGTGGGCAGCATCTGGGGACTCGAGAAGTTGGGCGTCACGCATGTGTTCTGTGGGTCCATCCCGCTCGGAGACGGGTTCGTGGATACGGCTCATGGGCGCATGGCGGTGCCGACCGCTGCTACGCTGCGCCTCCTCGAAGGTCTACCGGTCCGTCCCGGTCCAGAGGGTTCCGGCGAACTCGTCACGCCGACCGGCGCCGCGCTCGTCCGTGTGCTGAGCGCAGGGGCAGCGCCCGTCGAGTACATCCCGCGCGCAAGTGGGTTCGGGGCCGGTACCAAGGACTTCAAGGACCGCGCCAACGCGCTGCGGCTGGTGCTCGCCGACGCACCGGATGCCGCCGTGGCGCGCGCCGTCGCGTGGCCTGGCGAGCCAGATGCGGTGCAGGGCACAAGCGAGACGCTGGTGATGCTGGCGGCGGATATCGACGACGCGACTGGAGAGCAGATCGCGAGCTTCGCCGAGACGATCCGGACCTCGGGAGCACTCGACGTGACGTTGCTGTCCACGGTCATGAAGAAGGGCCGGCCCGGCACACGGATCGAGGTGTTGTGCGCAGTGTCCGACGCCGACCGCTTGGAGCGGCTCCTGCTGACGGAGAGCACCACCATCGGTGTGCGGCGCAGCGTAGTGACGCGGCGCGCACTTCCGCGCGAGCAACACGAGGTCCACGTGCGCGGCGAGACCGTCCGGCTGAAGGTCGTCACGCTTCCGGATGGTCGTCGGCGCGCCAAGCCTGAGTTCGACGACGTGCAGCGGGTTGCCAGGACGCAGGGACGGTCGGTTGCAGAGGTGGCCTCGGAGGCCGTTTCCCTGTTCGAGGCGAACTAGCGGAAGTCCAAGTGTTTCATTGCGTTCGGCTCGCTCGCCTGATACATTGAGTGAGCCGCGCTCCGCGGCTTTTTTTGTCGCCTTCGCCTCCGCCGCCGATGGTCCGCGTCCTCCGCGTTCAGCCCGACAGCATCGCCGCCGAACTCGGGATCACACCGGGTGCGGAGCTGTTGGCCGTGAACGGGCGCAAACTCGAGGATTTCCTCGACTGGGAGTTCCTCACGGCGGACGACAGCTTCGAGCTCGAGGCCAAGCTCGCCGACGGTGAGCACGTCGTCTTTGAGATCGAGCGGGAGAGCTCCGACCCCATGGGGATCGAGCTCGAGCCGCCCAACGTCCGGCGCTGCGCGAACCGCTGTGAGTTCTGTTTCATCGAGGGGCTGCCGAAGGGCCTGCGCAAGCCGCTTTACATCCGCGACGACGACTACCGCCTCTCGTTCGCCTACGGCAACTTCGCGACCCTCTCCAATCTCAAGGAGAAGGACTTCGAGCGCATCCTCGAATATCGCCTCTCGCCGCTCTACGTCTCGGTGCACGCGACGCCGTGGGAAGCGCGGAAGAAGCTGCTCAACAACCCCAAGGTGCCCAACATCGTCGAGCAGCTCACGCGGCTCACGGCCGGCGGCATCCAGTTCCACGGCCAGATGGTCGTGGTGCCGGGACTCAACGACGGGGACGTGCTCGAGCAGTCGCTGGCCGACCTCTACAGCTTCGGCGACGCGTGTTTGTCGGTCGCGTTGGTGC
>JBJXGK010000185.1:0-4203 GCA_046153705.1 Gemmatimonadaceae bacterium | reverse complement strand
GCAGCTTTGAGCGCCGCGACCGCAGCGGGCGGAGCCGCGAGATCGGCATCGCCGGCGCCGAGGTCGATCACATCCACGCCGCGCGCGAGGAGATCGCGCTTCTTCTGCGGGATGGTGGCGAGCAGGTAGACCGGGAGGGAGTCGAAACGTGCGGTGGTTTTCATTTGGCGGACGGCGGTGGACAGGCGGGGGAGTCTAGCGGTCGAGTCGCATGACGTGACAATCGTCGGCGCCGAACCACCGGCGCTCGACGAACGTGAATCCGAGACGTTCGTAGAAACGGATGGCGCGGGTGTTGCTCGCGAGCGGGTCGATGAGGATCGAGCGCACACGCGGGTCGGCGAAACAGCGCGCGATGGCTTGTCGCATCATCTCGCTGCCGTAGCCGCGGCCCAGTGCGTCGGCTTCGCCGATCCAGACATCGATGGCGGTGAGGTCATCGGCGCAGTCGCCCCAATAGTGGGTCTCTTCGCGCGCCGGGTCGATGATCTGCACGAACCCGATCGGGCGGCCATCGACCTCGGCGACCAACTGCTCGCGCCAACTGGGCCACTTGGCGAGCTCGACTTCCCACTGCCAGTCGTCGTTGGGATCGGACTCGACGACGTGTGGCTCCTCGTCCCAGCGGCGCAGCAGTGGAACGTCAGCGAGCGTCGCGGTGCGCAGCGAAATCCGCGGCGATGCTGGCGCCTCGCTGCTGTTCCGTGGACGCGCGGCAGACATCGGACTCACCCGGGGGTCTGTCCGCTCGGGCGTCCAATCGTTGGACGCGCGAGTGAGAACATGGAGTCGGTAGTAACGTGCGACCACTCGGTGCGACCGAGCCGCGCGGCGGGATCGAGCTTCGCGGTGTCGGGCAGTCCGTCAGCGGCGAGAAACGCGTCGTCGATGTGTACGACGATGACCTCGCCGATGACCCAAGTGCCGTGCAGCGGACCCGCGCCGTGCGGCACAAGCTGGAACAGCCGGCATTCGAGATGCGCCGGACTCTCGGCCACCCGGGGCGGTTTCACCGCCACTGACGGCACGCGCGTGAAGCCGACCATGTCGAACTCATCGACACCGTGCGGATACGGTGCCGACGCCTGGTTCACGCGCTCGGCCATCGCACGAGTGACGATGTTGATGACGAACTCGCCCGTCTCACGGATATTGCGGAGCGTGTCCTTGGGATTCCCGTTGCGGTCGGCGACCGGGCAGAACGCGACGGACTGCGGACTCTGGCCTCCCATGGCGAAGAAGCTGAACGGCGCGACGTTGCCGGCGCCTTTGACGCCGACGGTGCTCACGAACGCGATGGGGCGAGGGGTGATGAGCGGTGTGAGGAGGGAGTGGCGTTCCTGGGGGGACAGGTCGGCGAGTCTGGCTAGCATGCTTTCAACGGCGTTGTGAGTTGGTAGCTATGAACTGTAAGCAACTGGGATGCGGGGGAGACCCACCACGAAGGCGGCTCTCCCTTCTCGCATCTCCCATCTCCCATCTCGAAATCAGCTGGTCGGCGGTGCGAAGCCTTCCCCACCCTGCTCCAGCCATGAGAACTGATACTTCTTGTCCTCGAACGGCAGGATCGCCTTGGCGACCTTGAGCGGGCGGAACGAGTCCATCATCACCGCGAGTTCGTTGGTGTGCGTCATGCCGATGCTACCCTCGTAGCGGCCCGGGTGCGGACCGTGCGGGATGCCGTCGGGATGATGCGTGATGGAGCCGTACTCGATGCCCTTGCGGCTCATGAACTCGCTCGAGGCGTAGAACAGCACTTCGTCGGAATCGACGTTGCTGTGGTTGTACGGCGCGGGGATCGCTTCGGGGTGGAAGTCGTACGGCCGCGGGCAGAACGAGCAGATCACGAAGCCGTCGCCCTGGAACGTCTGATGCACCGGCGGTGGCTGGTGCACCTTGCCGACGATGGGCTCGAAGTCGTGGATGTTGAACGCCCAGGGATAGAACTGTCCGTCCCAGCCGATCACATCCAGCGGATGATGATCGAGCACGATCTCGTTCAGGCCGTTGTACTGCTTGATGACGATCGGAAAGTCGCCCTTCACGTCGTGTGTCTTGAGCTCGCGCGGGATGCGGAAGTCGCGCTCGCTGTAGGGCGCGCCTTCGACCAGTTGGCCCACGTTGTTGAGGTAACGCGACGGCGGCCGCACGTGTCCGCGGCTCTCCATCACGAGCAGCTTGGCCGGCTTGGTGAACCGATAGCGATGCAGGATGTGGCGATGGATGACGAGATAGTCGCCCGGCTTGATCGGCAGGTCGCCGTACTGCGTCTCGAGGTTGCCCTCTCCTTCGGCGACGTACACGACCTCGTCACCCTGCGCGTTGCGATAGAAGTGCTCGTCCTGCTTGTCGGGCGCCACGTAGAGCATGGCGATGTCGTTGTTGAACAACATCGGCACGCGGTCGAGCGTGGGGCTGCCGCCGCGCGCGATGGGCGCCGTGCGGAAGTGCCGGTGCCGCAGCGTGCGGTCGGTGTCTTCCTCGTACGGTGTCTCAGCGAGGCGGCGCACCGACTTGACCGTGGTGGGCGGATAGAGGTGATACAGCAAGGCCGATGGACCCGTGAAGCCTTCGATGCCCACCAGTTGCTCGTGGTAGAGCGAACCGTCGGGCTTGCGATGGGCGATGTGTCGCTTGCGCGGGATGTGGCCGAGGGTGTGATAGAATGGCATCAGTCGGCTCGTGGGTTGGTCATGGTCGGTCCGAGCACCTTGGCGCGGGCATACGTGCTCTTGACGAGGGTCTGCAGGACACGTGGATCGACATCCGCGAGTCGTTTGATGTACAGGCAGCCGCCCCCGATCTTGTGCGTTCCGAGCTTGGCCAGCAGCGCCGCGTCGCGCGCGAAGCTGCCGAGCGCGTAGAGCGTAAGGGTGCCTTTGCGTGGAGAGAACCCGCAAAGGAACCAGTCACCGGCGCGGCCGGACTTGCCGACGTAGCTGTAGGCACCGTATCCGACGATGGCGCTGCCCCACATGCGCGCGGGCTTCCCCGTCGCCTTGGCGAAGACCCGTTCGAGCGCCAGCGCATCGGCGCGCTGCTCCGCGTCGGCGAGTCCGCGCAGGAAGTCCTGCACACTGGCTTCGGTGACGACGGTCTTGAGGTTGGCTTTGACTACCTTCCGGGCCACCGGCGTCGTCACCTTCTTGGCCGGCTTCTTCGCCACCGTCTTCACGGTCTTCCGTGCGGCCTGCTTCCGCACCGCCATCACAGGTTGCCCCGCAGCGCCTGCTCGCGTTCGATGCTCTCGAACAGCGCCTTGAAGTTGCCCGCGCCGAAGCTCTTGGCACCCTTCCGCTGGATGATCTCGAAGAAGAGCGTGGGGCGGTCCTGCACCGGCTTCGTGAAGATCTGCAGCAGGTAACCTTCGTCGTCGCGATCGACGAGGATGCCCAACTCCGCGAGCGGCGCAATGTCCTCGTCGATCTTGCCGACGCGGTCGAGCACGGTCTCGTAGTACGACTTGGGGATGGTGAGGAACTCCACGCCGCGGCTCTTGAGCGCGCGCACGGTGGTGATGATGTCGTCGGTGGCGACGGCGATGTGCTGTACGCCCGGGCCGCGGTAGAAGTCGAGGTACTCCTCGATCTGCGACTTCTTCTTGCCCTGCGCCGGCTCGTTGATGGGGAACTTGATGCGGCCGTTCCCGTTGCTCATCACCTTCGACATCAACGCCGAGTATTCGGTACTGATGGTCTTGTCGTCGAACGACAGCAGGTTGTAGAAGCCGAGCACCTTGGAGTAGAAGTCGACCCAGTGGTTCATCCGGCCGAGCTCGACGTTGCCCACGCAGTGGTCGACGTACTTGAGGCCTACCGGTGCCGGCATGGCCGGCGACTCCGCCTTGCGGAAACCGGGCATGAAGAGGCCCGTGTAGTTCTTCCGCTCGACGATGGAGTGGATGGTGTCGCCGTAGGTGCGAATGCCCGCGATCACGACCTCGCCGTGTTCGTCCTTGAGCACCGTGGGCTCCTGCACCGACACTGCGCCGCGCTCGATGGCCTTGGCGTAGGCATCGCGGGCATCGTCCACCCAGAACGCCATGTCGCGGACGCCATCGCCGTGCTTGGCGATGTGTGCGGAGATCTCGCCCTCGGGCCCCATCGGCGTGGTGAGCACGAGGCGGATCTTGTCCTGCTGGAGCAAGTAGCTGGCGCGGTCGCGCACGCCGGTCTCGGGGCCGCGGTAGCCCACCCACTGGAA
>JBJXGK010000182.1:0-16601 GCA_046153705.1 Gemmatimonadaceae bacterium | reverse complement strand
GTGCCTTGAGCGAAGCTGAACGCCCAGCACGGTAGTGCGCATCCGAGTGACAGATGCCTGCCGCGCGCACGCGCACGACGACGTCGCCGGGGCCGGGGGTCGGAACTGGGAGCTCGATCGCGTCGAGTGGGCGACCGGTGGCGGTGATACGAAGTGCGCGCATGAGACGGTGATGGTGGAAGAGACTGCCGACTAGTACTGAACGCGACAGCGCTTGGCAAGCGATCCCCTCGGCCGGTGCTCAGCGCTTCGCCAGCTGCGTCCGTAGTTCGAGGGTAGATTCTGCGTCATCCGTGGCCGGCAACCACGTACCTGCCGTTTCACCCACGTAACGGGATCCGAGGTCCTATCCATGCGTCGTCCGCTCGCCGCGCTCTTCCTCTCGCTCGCGTTCGTCACCGCCACCGCGCCCGCGCAGGATCGCCTGCGCCAGATGCCCGGCTACGATCAGTACACGCGGATGGCGCCCAAGCTGCAGAGCGCCATGAAGTCCGGCGCCGTCGCGGCGCGTTGGACGGATGACGGTGCTGCGTTCGACTTCACGCGCGACGGCAAGCGTCAGCGCTTCGACATGGTGTCCAAGAAGGTCATCGACGGCCCGGCGTCGGTATCCCCCAATGGCGTCCGTGGCTTCAACGGCGTCGCGCGCGGTCGGCAGTTGACCGAAGCGTGGTCCCGCGACTCCAGCAAGAAGGCGGTCTACAAGAACCGCAATCTCTTCATCGCCAACCGAGACGGTTCCGACGAGCGCCAGCTCACCACCGACGGCTCCGAAGCCGATCGCATCAAATACGGCACGGCCAGCTGGGTGTACGGCGAAGAGCTCGGCCAGACCACGGCGATGTGGTGGTCGCCGGACGGCAGCAAGCTGGCGTTCTACCGTTTCGACGAGAAGCCGGTGAAGGACTACTGGCTGCAGACCGACCAGACGGCGGTGCAGGGCACGGTCGAGATCGAAGCGTACCCGAAGTCCGGCACCGAGAACCCGATCGTCGATCTGTTCGTGCACGACCTCAGCACCGGCAAGACCACGCGAATGGACGCGCGCGACGGCAAGCCGCTCACCGACGATGTGGTGGGCCACTACGTGTACGGCATCACCTGGTCGAAGGACGGCAGCGAACTGCTCATGCGTCGCACCAACCGTCGGCAGAACATCATGGAGTTCGCGGCCTGCTCGCCCACCACAGGGGCCTGCCGCGTGATCGTGCACGAGGAGTGGCTGCCCAGCTGGACCGAGAACTCGCCGACCATCCAGTGGCTCGAAGACGGCAAGCGCTTCGTGTGGGAGTCGGAGCGCACGGGCTTCGCCAACTACTATCTGTACGACATCTCCGGCAAGCTGCTCGCGACGCTCACGTCGCACCAGGCCGAAGTCGCGGGCATCGTGCGCATCGACGAGAAGGCGAAGCAGTTGTGGTACTACGCGCGCACCGGCGATAACTTCATGAAGTTCCAGCTTCACCGCGTGGGCTTGGACGGCAAGGGCGATAAGCGCCTCACCGATCCGGCGCTGCATCACACCGCGTCACTCTCGCCCGACGGCAAGTACTTCGTCGATGTCGCACAGACGCATGCGGTGCCGCCGACGACGCGTCTCATGGATGCGAACGGCAAGATGGTCTCCGTGATCGCCGAGTCGGACGTCTCGGGCATGGTGTCGGCGGGCTTCAAGCCGGTGGAGATGTTCACCTACACCGCAGCCGACGGCGTGACCAAGCTGCACGGCATGATCAACAAGCCGTCGAACTTCGACCCGAGCAAGAAGTACCCGGTGTTGTTCTCGGTGTACGCGGGCCCGGCGACCAATGGTGCGCGCGAAGTGTACAGCGCGCCGAGTGTGCAGGCGGAGTACGGCTTCATCATCGTGACGCTCGACACGCGCAGCGCGGCCGGCCGCGGCAAGAAGGCACTCGACGCGATCTATGAGAAGCTCGGCGAGGTGGAGATCGACGACCTCGCGGCGGCGTCGAAGTACCTGGCGACGTTGCCGTACATCGATGGCAAGCGGGTGGGCATCTTCGGCACGTCGTACGGCGGCTACGCCTCAGCGCTCGCGCTGCTGCGGTATCCCGACCAGTTCGCCGCCGCCTCGGCGTCGTCGGCTGTGACGAGCTGGCACCACTACGACACGATCTACACCGAGCGGTACATGTTCACGCCGCAGGCGAACCCCAAGGGCTACGAGAAGGGGAACGCGATGGCGTACGCGAAGGACCTGAAGGGCCGGTTGATGATCTACTATGGGACGGCGGACGACAACGTGCACCCGAACAACAGCATGCAGCTGATCAAGGCGCTTCAGCAGGCGGGGAAGAGCTTCGAGGTGCAGGTGGGGCCGGACGCCGGGCACAGCGGGATCAATCCGCAGCGGATGATGGAGTTCTTTATCGAGAGCTTGGTGCTGGGGAAGGGGAACGTCGCGATGGACTAAGGCAGCGCGACGGTCGCGCTCGCCGGCAGACCCAGTCGCTCGGCGAGCGCACCGAACCGCGCATCACTCCGCAGCCGATCGTACCAGCGCACGCGGAGCGGCAGCAGCAGTACGAAGGAATCGCGCTCTTCGACTGCGCGAGTGAGACCTTCGAAGAGTGCATTCGGGTCGTCCGTCGCAAGCCCCGCGATCACCCGCCCGAACGTCGCGCCCGGCGCCGTACCCAACGCCTCGAGCTCCCCTCGGATCGCCGCCGCCTGCGCCGACTCACCTGCCAGGTCCCGCATCCGCGCCTCCGCACCCCGGAAGAACGGGATCGGCGCCGCCGCCGCTGCCGCGCTGAAGCCTCGCACTGCAGCCGATTTGTCGCCTGCCGCTTCGGCGACGACACCTTGCGTGTACGCCACGAACGGATTGCGCGGCGACAGCGCAGCGGCCCGCGCGATAGTCCGCTGCGCCGAGTCGGCGAGCCCTGTTTGGCTCAGCATGTAGGCGAATTCCGCGACGATCGCAGCATCGGTGGGTTCGAGAGCAGCGGCTCTGCCGAGCGCGGCGGTGGACTCGTCGAACCGGCCGAGGGTGAAGTACAGCTCACCGAGATTCTGGTGCGCCGCGGCGTCGTTCGGGTCGTGGCGCAGTGCGGAAGTAAGTGCTTGTTCTCCCTGCGTCCAGCGTCCGAGTCCCTTCTCAAGCAACCCGAGCGCGACGTGCGAAGCGGCGATGGTCGAGTCGAGAGCGATCGCACGCGCAGCGGACGCACGAACGGTGTCGGCGATCGACGCGCGCGGCACCGCGCTATAGATGGGTAGCAGCGTCGCCGCTTCGGCGATGCCGGCGTGGGCGCGGGCGAACTTCGGATCGCGCGCCGCCGACTCGGCGAAGAGCGACATCGCCTGACGCAGGCTCGCCTCACCACGCTCGCGGAGCGCGTAGCGTCCGCGGAGATAGAGATCGTACGCCGCGGCGTCGGCGACGTACTCCACCCGCGGACCCTTGTGGCCCGCGAGTCCGAGGCGTGTACTCAGCGCACCAGCGACTGCGTTGGAGATCTCCTGCTGGGTACGGAACACGTCACCGACCGGACGATCGTATCGCTCGGACCACATGGCGCGACCATCGCGCGCGTCGATGAGTCGTGCACTGACGCGCAACTGTGCGCCCGCCCGCTGTACACTCCCCTCGACGAGCGCGCGTACCCCCACGCGCGTCGCGTAGTCAGCGGGGGTGAACTGCGAATCGGCGTAGGCGCGGATGGTCGCGCGCGAGAGCACACGAACGCCCTCGATCTGCGCGAGGCCGGTCATCAATTCGTCGGTGAGGCCGGCGGAGAGGTACGCGTCGTCGGTCTCGCCGATCGACTCGAACGGCAAGACGGCGATCGTCGGCGCACTCTCGGTCGGCGTAGCGCCGCCTCGCGCACCGAACCACCACCCGGCGCCGACCGCTGCGAGCAAGACAGCCGCCGCAGGGACGGCCCAGCGTACGGGACTGCGCGCGGCCGCAGATTCACGCGTTGCGGCAGTACGCGCCGCAGTGGTGCGCGCGAGTGCCGGGAGCTCACCGCTGCCAACACGCCCCGCCGCATCCAGCTCCGCCGCGAACATCTCCGCGTCCGGCCGTTCGCCCGCCTCCTTGGCCAAGCCGCGCACGATCGCTCGCGCCAGCGCCGCCGCATTCGCCGGCAGCTTCGCTGCGAGGTCGGGTACCGGCTGCACCACGTGCGCCGACATCACCTGCGCCGGAGTGCCGGTGTACGGTGGAGTGCCTACAAGCAGTTCGTAGCCAACGGCCGCGAGCGAATACACGTCCGCACGTCCGTCGATGGTCGGATCGGCCGTCACCTGCTCGGGCGGCATGTACGTCACGGTGCCGATCGACATGCCTGCGGACGTGAGCCCGGTCTGGTTGCCCTCGCGGATCACCTTCGCGATGCCAAAGTCGGCGAGCATCGGCTCACCCTCGGCGAGCAGGATGTTCTCCGGCTTCACGTCGCGGTGCACGATGCCCTGTCGGTGCGCGAACGCGAGGGCACGGGCGAGCGGCGTGAGCAAACGGATCACATCGAGCGGCGCGAGCGTCTTCTCACGCTCGAGTCGTGCGCGCAGCGACTCACCCGCGATGAACGGCATCACATAGTAGCGCAGATCATCCGCCGAACCCGCGTGGAACACCGGCACGATCTGCGGATGCTGCAACGTGGCTGCGGTGGCGATCTCCTGCTGGAACCGCTCCAGGTTCACCCGATGACTCAACTCGGGCGCGAGCACCTTCACCACCACGCGCCGTGACAGCGCGCGCTCGGTCGCGAGGAAGACGCGCGACATGCCGCCGCCGCCGAGTTCGCGTTCGAACTCGTAGCGATCGCCGAGGTGGGCTTTCAGTTGGGAGAGTTCGTCGGACATCGCGTCGCGGGAAGCGGACGTAGGAATGTACGGATTACCCTGCGATCCGCTGGTCAGACAGTCTGTGCCGGCTTTCGGTTCGCCGCCTTCTTCGCTTCGTCCCCGGCCTGGTACCGTTCGACCCAGGCACGACTCCACGAGGCGAACGTCCCGGCCCGGAGTTCGTTCCGCGCCTGGCCCATCAGCCCCACCAGGAATGCGATGTTGTGCAGCGCGAGCAGACGGAGTCCCAGCATCTCCTCGGCCTGGAACAGGTGCCGGATGTACGCCCGATCGTATTGCGTGCACGCGGGGCAGGGGCAGCCATCCACCAGCGGGCGACGATCGGTCCTGTGTGTGCTCTTCTTGATCTGCACGGTGCCGTCGGGCGAGAAGAACGTGCCGTGGCGGCCCATGCGCGTGGGTGCGACACAATCGAACAGGTCAATCCCGCGTGCGACGCCTTCGACGAGGTCGTCGGGATGGCCCACGCCCATCAGGTAGCGCGGCTTGTCGCGCGGGAGTTCGCTGTCGCAGAGCGAGATGGTCTCGAGCATCGACGGCTTGGGCTCACCCACCGACAGTCCGCCGATCGCCACCGCGTCCCACTCGCCCGCGCTGAGGATGCCACGCGCCGAGGCGCGACGGAGTTCGGGATGCACGCCGCCTTGCACGATGGGCAGCAGCGCCTGCGGCGGCGCCTGCAGGTCGCGTTCAGCGTCGGCCGACGCGAGCGGCGGGGCGCCCGGCGGCGCGACGTGCTCCGGGATGGGCGCACGCCCCTCGCGACCGATGCGATCGAACTCCACGCGACAGCGATCGAGCCAGCGCAGTGAGCGCTCCATCGCCGCGCGCGAGGAGGTCTCGTCGGACCGTCCCTCGATGAGTTCGTCGAGCTGCATGATGCAGTCCGCGCCGATGTTCCGCTCGATGCGCATCACCGCCTCAGGCGTGTACGCGTGCAGCGAACCATCGAGATGGCTGCGGAACGTGATGCCTTCTTCCTTCACCGTGCGCAGCTTGGCGAGCGAGAACACCTGGAAGCCACCCGAGTCGGTGAGCATGGGGCCGTCCCAGCGCGTGAACGCGTGGAGGCCGCCGAGCGCGCGCACCATGGTGTCGCCGGGCCGCAGGTACAGATGGAAGGCGTTGCCGAGGATCATGCGGCCGCCGACGGCTTTGACTTCGTCGACCGAGAGGCCCTTGATGGTGCCGTGGGTGCCCACAGGCATGAAGGCGGGGGTCTCGACCACGCCGTGGGGGGTGGTGAAGGCGCCGACGCGGGCGGGGCCGTCGGCGTGGCTACTGGAGAAGGCGAAGTCGGTCACCGAGGGAAGATCGACGGTAGGGGCCTCCGTCGGCAGGGCTTCGGGGCGACTATTTCGCCAGATCCTGTCGGCCGGCCGCCCGGTGCCGCGCATCTCTGATAGTGGGGTCGGCGTCGAAGTCCGTGATCCGGCTCACCGTCAGCGGAGGCAGAAAAGGTGCAACTTTGACAGCCGCTCGCCCCGCCCACCAGCTTCCTCGGATGATGACGACTCGCGTTCGCGCCCTCGCCGCCGCTTTGACCGCCACCATCCTCCTCGGCAGCTGCGGAGGCGAACCCACCGGCCCCGGGCTCGGCATGGGGCAGGTGGCCCTCGCTCCGGTCTTCGCCAATGCGAACGAAGCGTCGATCGTCGACGTCGCGTTCGTGCGCGTGAGGATCAACGATGCGCTGGCTCCCGAGGCGCTCATCGACACGGTGGTGGCCTGGCCCGCGACCGGCGATTCGCTCATCGTCCGGATCCCGCTCCCGGTGCGAGTCGAGCCCTACGTGCTGCGTCTGGCGATGGCGAACGCGCAAGGCGACACCGTTTTCCGTGCGGGGCCGACACCGGTCCGCGCGCGGTTCCGGCCCGAACCCGATGACATCGCGACGCCGGTGCTGACGTACATCGGTGTGGGGTCGAATGCCACCGGCGTGCGGTTCGTCTCGCCGCCGCTCGCGGCGAACTTCGGCCAGACGGTCGCGATCGTCGCCGAGGCGTTCGACGGACAGAACAACGTCATCGCAGGAACGCCCATCGCGTTCTCGCTGGTGAATCCAGCCGACTCCATCCGGGCCCGCTTCCCCAACCGTGGCGTGGGTTCGCTGGTGGCGGGTACGACGCGAGGGAACGTCGCGATCCAAGCGCGGCTGCTCACCGGGCCGTCGGTCTCCACGACGATCTCCATCCAGCCGGTGGCGAACAGCATCGTTTCGCAGAGCGGCAACGCGCAGAACGGCATCGCGGGTGCCGTGCTCGCGCAGCCGCTCGTTGCTCGCGTCCGGGCCGTTGACGGGCTGGGTGTCCAAGGCGTCCCGGTCACGTTCACCGTGCTCACCGGCGGCGGCACACTCAGCGTGCTCAACGACACCTCGGATGTGAACGGCGACGTGAGCACGACGCTCACGCTGGGAGCCCTGATCGGCGCGCAGACCGTGCGGGCCGCCCTGCCGTCGGTCGCGGGTGCCGAAGTCACGTTCACGGCGACCGCCACTGGTGGCGCCCCCGCGCGGCTCGTGATCCTCGACGAACCGACCAACACGACGGCGGGCACCGCGCTCGCGCCCGCGATGCGAGTCGCGGTGCAGGACGCCGGTGGTAACACGCTGCCGGCAGCCGTGAATCCGATCGGCATCGAGATCCTCAATAATCCCGGCGCCGGCGTGCTGCAGGGGCCCGCAACCGTGAACGCCGTGGCGGGCATCGCGACGTTCAACCTCGCGCGCATCGACCAGGCTGGCGCAGGGTACACGCTGCGATTCACGTCCGCGGGACTGAGCGCCGATACCAGTGTCGCCTTCGCTATCCTCCCCGCCGCAGCGAGTGCGTTGGCGTTCTCAACGCAACCGCCGCTCTCCGCCGTGAACAACACGCCGTTCACCGTGGCCGTCCGTGCGCGCGACGCGTTCGGCAATACCGTGCCGAGCTTCAACGGAACCGTTACCGTCGCCATCGGGACGAACCCGTCGGCTGGTTCTCTCGCGGGCACCACGTCCGTTGCGGCTGCGGCTGGCGTAGCGACATTCAACAACTTGGCGATCAACAACATCGGCGTCGGCTACACGCTCAGCGCGAACAGCGGTGTGCTCACGGCGGCGACGTCCAATCCCTTCGACATCACGGTGTCGGCGGGGATCAATGCGTGGATCAACCCCTCGGGCGGCAACTGGAGCACCGCAGCGAATTGGAGTCAGGGTTCGGTGCCCGACTTGAGTGATACAGTGGCGATCGAACTCGCGGGAACCTACACGGTTACTCTCGACCAGGCCGTGACGGTGGGACGCTTGCGTCTCGGCGGCGCGACGGGGTCACAGACCTTGGCCATCAGCACGAACAACCTCACGATGGCGGAATCGGTGTTCGTGGCACCCCGTGGCGTGCTCGCGCTGAGTGCAAGTTCGCTCCTCGGCGCTGGCGCGATGCAGGTCGCAGGCACCTTCAACTGGAGCGGCGGCAACATCGCCGGCGCGGGCGGTGCAGTGAACATCGGCACCGGTGCCACGCTGAACGTCACTGGTGCAGCCGGTCGCGGTCTGCAGGAACGCACGCTTCGGATCGCGGGCAACGCCACGTGGAGTTCGTCCGCCACGCTCAATACCGGCTTGGGCGGGCTACTGCACATTACGCCCACCGGCACGATGTCGGTGACCGGCGATCCGTCCTTCAGTTACAACTTGGGCGGGGCGATCAGCCGCTTCCACAATGAGGGCACGCTCACTCGCGCCACGTCGACGGGGGTCTTCACGATCCAGCTGCCCTGGGAGAACGATGGGACCACGGCGCTCACCAGCGGTCAGATCACGGCAGCCAACGGTAGCGGCGCGGGAAGCAGCAGTGGCGCGCTGCAGCTCGGTGCTGGCACGACGCTGCGGATCGACGGCGGTACGTATGACTGGGATGCGGCCTCCACGACGACCGGTACTGGTGCGATGGTGTTCGCGTCGGGGTCAGTGAATATCTCGAGCACGTTCAATCATCCGGGTCCCGTGACCGTGAGCGGTGCTGCGCTCAACCTGCTCGGTGTGTTCAATACCATCACCGGGCTCACGCTGACAAGCGGAACCCTCGGAGGCGCGGCGGGGGCCGCCATCGCGCTCAACGGGACGACTGTGTGGCAGGGCGGGAACATCGCGACGCCCGCAGCCGTGAACGTACCGCCTGGTGCGACGCTGAACGCATCCACGGCGGCGATTCGATCGATCACCAATGCGACGCTGTCGATCAGTGGGACGGCGAACTTCACCGACGGATTCACGATCAATACCGGTCTTGGCGCCTCTATCCGGGTTCTCGCCGGCGGCGCGTTCAATCTGCAGGGTGATCAGACCATCAGCTACAACCTCGGCGGCGCGCAGTCGCGCTTCCAGAATCAGGGAACCGTCACGCGCGTGAGCGGCACGGGGGTCTCGACGTTCTTGCTGCCGGTGGACAACGACGGTGTGTGGAACGTTTCGACGGGCACGCAGCGATTCTGGCAAGGCTCCGACGTAGAGAGCTGGTCGGGCTCGATCGCTGTCGCCGCGGGCACGACGCTCGAGTTCTCCGCCGGCGTCATGGAACTGGGTGCGACCGCGACCATCACCGGCGCCGGCGCGCTGAGCGTGTCGGCGGCCACGGTCAACGCGGCAGGTCCCATCACGTTCCCCGGCGCGGTCTCTGTGTCCGGGGGCGCGCTGAACTTCAACGCCGCGACGGCACTGACCAACGTCACCCTCTCGGGCGGCAGCCTCGGTGGGAGCGGGGCGATCGGCGTGGCGACCACCTTCGGCTGGACCGGCGGCGCGATCAACGGGACCGGTTCGCTCAACATCCCGGTCGGCAGCACGTTGACGTCGTCCGGCGCCACGACGCGGTCTCACACGGCGCGGCTCGTCACGGTCGGTGGCACCGCCGCATTCACTGGCGGCCACCAGATCAACAACGGACTCGGCTCGGTGCTGCGCGTGCTCGCGGGTGGAAGCATGCTCGTGCAGGGCGATCACAGCTTCCAGAACAACCTCGGCGGAGCCACGCCGCTCATCGAGAATCTCGGAACCCTCACGCGGAACACCGCGACGGGCACCGTCACGTTCAACACCCCGTTCACCAACAGCGGCACACTGACGGTCTCGACCGGCCTGCTCGATCTCACCGGGGCTGCGACGCTCGGCGGGCCGATCGCCGTGGCCAACGCCGCGACGATGCGGATCAATGGCGGGACCTTCACACTGTTGCCCACGCTGGTGGTGAGCGGGCTCGGTGAGACGGTGTTGAACGCGGGTACCGTGACGGGACTCGCGGTGGGCGACACCGCGAACTTCGCGCGCTTGCGCCTGCTGGGTGGCACGCTGACCCACGGCGGTGTGGTGCGCTCGAGCGACTACGTCGAATGGGCCGGTGCGACGTCGATCAATGGTCCGGGTGGTCTCACGGCGGTCGACTCGATGGTCGTGAGCGGGATCGCGACGCGGCAACTCTCGGGCGGCGCGCTGCTCGAGACTTACGGCGTGACGCTCTGGGGGTCGACTGCTTCAATCAATACCGGAAACGGCGCTCGCTGGCGCAACATGCCGACGGGTGACATGACGTGGTCGGGCGACGGCACTTTCCTGAACAACCTGGGCGGCGCAGTGCCCACGCTCGAGAACCGCGGCATCCTGCGCTTCACCGGTGCCGGTACCACGACGGTCTCGGCCGCGATCGTGGACACCGTCGGCTTGATCTTCGCGGTGGCCTCGGGAACGGTCACCTCGGGCGGAGGCGGCCGCTTGGGCAGCGGCAAGTCGTTCAACGGTTTCCTCGATGTGACGGCTGGGACCATGACGTTGCGGACCGGGACGAACCTCGCCAGCGGTACGGGCGGCGTCCGTATCAGCGGCGGCACTGTGACTCCGGATAGCGGCGCGGCGGTCACCATCACACGCCTCGACATGTCGGGGGGCGTGCTGACCCACGAAGGGACGCTGACGATCGGCTCGCAGTTCAATTGGTCGGGTGGCACGATCCAGTCAAACACCGTGGGACTCGGCGGCACGACCACGCTGGCGGCCGTCGCGACGATGAACATCACCGGTGCGGCCGCGCGTACCGCGTCGGGGACGCATCTCCTCAATCTCCTGCCTGGCTCGACGGTCAATCACAACGCGACCGGTATCATCTCGACGGGGCAGGGCTTCATCCTGCAGAACGGCGGGACCTACAACCTGCAGAACGTCGGCGGTTGGGCGTTCTCGCTGGGTGGGGCGCAACCGACGTTCCGCAACCTGAGCGGCGCGAGCGTGACCGCGAACGGCGCGTCCACCGGCGGCATCGCGATGCGGCTCGACAATCCCGGTGGTGCGTTGACCGTTGCGAGCGACTCGCTGCGGTTTCTCTTGGGCAGTACCGGTGCGCTGACGGGCACTGCGACAGTGAACGCCGGTGCTCTCGTACTCGGCGGCGGACCGTTCGCCATGACCGGCGCACTGACCATCGCGGGCACGAGTGCGGATCTGGTGATCGACAACGCCGCGCTGACCGTGGGCGCGCTGACGCTCACCGTCAACGGCGATTTGCTCACGCGGAACGGCGGCAGCATCAACAGCGCGACCGCCACCTCGCTGGTCGACGTGAACGGCAATGCGCAGTTCAACGGTGGGCAGAGCATCCTGTCGGCCGGCACGCTGCGCGTGGCGGGTAACTTCACGCAGGGACCGACGGGCGTCACCAATGCATTCGATGCGAGTGGCACCCACCGCACGATCTTCGACGGGACTGGCGCGCAGAGCATCACGTTCGCGAATCCGACGCTGTCGCGGTTCAATCGTGTGGAGTTCCCGGCAATCACGCACACGGCCACGCTGCAGACCAATGCAACGGTGCTCGACTCGCTGATCATGCTCGGCGGAGGCGGAGCCACGGATCTCGTGGGCGCCGGCACGACGCAGCGCCTCACCGTGAACGGCGTCTTGCGCATGCAGATCTCGACCAGCTCTCCTCGGTTGTCAGTGCCGGTTGTCGAAATCAGCGCTGTGCCTTCGGTCGACGCCATTGCAGCGGCCGGGCGCGGATTTCTCCCGGACACGGCCGTCTATCTCGGCGCCGCCATCACCGCGATTCCAACTAACGCCGGCTACAAGTACAACAGCATCCGCCTGACGACTGGTGGCGCGGTGGTGGTTGCCTCTGACACCATCCAGGGGCAGCTCCACACAACATCGAGCAACGCGTTTCTGGTCGGCTCCGTGACCCACCGCATGGGCAAGCTTCGCACCTCGGGCACCGGCACGCTGACGCTCAACTCGTTCGACCACAACATCACCGTGGTCGACAGCGTCATCTTCGGTGGTGGGAGTACCAACGGCATCTTGACCGCTGGCTCGATGACCGTCGGCGGGAACTTCGTGCAAGCCGGTGGGAACACGGCGGCCTTCAGCGCGACCGGAACGTTCAACACGATCCTCAATGGCACGGCGCTCCAGACCGTGCGGTTCGACAACCCGGGCACGACGCCAACCACGTCGCACTTCGCGCGCTTCACCGTCGGCAACGCGTCTGCTGCCGGCATCCGGATACTCTCGCCCGTGCACGCCGTCACCCAACTCGGCTCGACGTTCGGGCGGCCCGCGATCAGTCTGGTGTCGAGCACCACCGGCGACTCGCTCAGCGCCGCCGGTGTCCAGGCGGATTCGATCACGTTCGACAACGTCCCGGTCCGCATTGTCGCGGGCGGGACAATGACGACGTTCAACGTGATCCGATTCCAGAACATGAGCCCGACGGCGACGCAGTTCCGGATCAATCGAGCGGGGCCGGCGACATCGTTCAATCTCAACCAGTTCACCTTCGCGACGACGCCGAGTGGCGGATTCTATTTCGCCTTCAACAATACGGCTGCGGGGACGGGGCTACCGTTCGCCTTCACGAACGCCACTCCACTGAGCAGCGGTGCGATCGCTGGCCTATACCAGTTGTCGGGACCGACACCTCCTGCGGTCACTTGGAACGGACAGCCGCTCCCGTAGCGCCGCGTTCGAGCCGCCTCGAACAGGACTGATGCACCAAGCGGGGTTCGACGTCATCCGGCGAACCCCGCTTGACTTTCCCCACGCAACACCCGATACTCACTCCACAACTGAAGCCCGTGGTCATTTGCCGCGATTGCCGCCACGCTAAAGAAGGTGCTAAAACGCGATGTCCCGCGGCGTCTGTCGTGGGATTTTTCTTTTCCCATCGGCGACGCCTCGACCTCTCGAAGACCCGCGGCCCTCTCACACGAGAGGGCCGTTCTGATTTCCCCGGGTTTCACCACGTTCAACTGCGTCTCACCTCACCCTCGAGGACCGTCTGATGGCCACGCTCGTCGCCGATTCCGCGCGAACCCTCCAGTTCGCTGCGCTCCCGCCGCTTCCCCTGGAGTCCGGGGAACTGCTCGCGCACGGCGCGATGGCGTACCACATCGACGGTACCATCAACGCGGCACGTGACAACGTCATCCTCGTGCTGCACGCCCTCACCGGCTCCGCCGATGCCGCGGGTGACTGGTGGCAGGGCATCGTCGGTCCAGGCTGCGCGCTCGACACCGATCACTACGCCGTGCTCGCGCCCAACCTCTTGGGCTCCTGTTTCGGCTCGAGCGGTCCGCGCGATGGTGGTGAGTACTTCCCGCGCATCACCACCCGCGACCAAGCGCGAGCGGTGGGCGTGCTGCTCGAGTCGCTGCGCATTCCACGCGTCGCGCTGGTCACCGGCGGATCGCTCGGCGGCATGGTCTCGCTCGAGTTTGCCGCGACGTTCCCCGGGCGTGCGGAGTCGGCGGTCGTCTTCGCCGCACCGGCGGTGCAGTCCGCTGCGTCCATTGGCTGGGTGCACGTACAGCGCGAAGCCCTTCGACTAGGCGGCGAAGAAGGACTCGCCCTCGCGCGCCAGGTCGCGATGCTTACGTATCGCACCGCCGATGGCCTGCGCGGACGCTTCGGTCGTCTGCGTGGTGCCGCGGGTGCCTTCAGTGTGCAGGAATGGCTGTGGGCGCACGGCGCCAAGCTCCGCGCACGTTTCGACAAAGCCAGCTACCTCACACTCCTCGACGCGATGGATGCGCACGACATCGGTCGAGGACGCGGGGGCGTCGGCGAACGCCTGCGCGAGTCCGGCACCACACTCACCGGTGTCGGGATCCCCGGCGATCTCTTCTACCCCGCCGAGGAAGTCGCCGAGTGGGTTGCAGAGGCGGGCGGGACGTATCGCGCCATCGTGTCGGAGCACGGACACGATGCCTTCATCCTCGAGCGCGCACGCGTCGGCGCGATTCTGTGCGAAGCGCTCTCAACCCGTCATCAGGCGCCGCGTCGCGCGCGCATCACTCAGGAGGTCGCATGAGTGCGACACGTTCGCTCACGCCCACGACCCCACGCTACGCTCGGCCCACTGAGACGGTCCGCATTGCCCTCGCCGGCTGCGGAACGGTCGGCGGAGCTCTCCTCGATCTAATCGCAAGGCACGGCGGCTCCATCGAGCGACGCGCAGGTCTGCGATTCGAGGTGGTGACCATTCTCGTGCGCGACCGCGATGTCCCGCCCTCGCTGCACGTCCCCCGCGAGCGACTCACAGACTCGGTGGAGGAGTTCCTCGCCGTTCCCGCGGACATTGTCGTCGAAGCGATCGGTGGTGTGACCACTGCGGCGACCATCGCGCGCGCGACGCTCGCTCGTGGGCAACGGCTCGTCACCGCAAACAAAGCGTTGCTACGTGTCGAGGGACCAGCGCTCGCCGCTCTCGCGCACGGACATTCCTCGCTCGGCGCGGCGATCGACTTTGAGGCGGCGGTGGGTGGTGGCGTGCCCGTGGTGCGGGCGCTCCGTGAATCACTCACTGGTCACGGCGTCTCACGCATCCGCGGCGTGCTCAACGGCACCACGAACTACATCCTCTCCCGTGTGGAGGACGGTGACGACGAAGCGACGGCGCTGCGAGCCGCGCAGCGCGCGGGTTTCGCTGAGGCCGATCCATCGCGCGATCTCTCTGGCCTTGACGCCGCCGACAAGATCGCAGTGCTCGCCTGGCTCGCGTTCGGCGTCGACCCGACGCGTCTCCTCGTGCGCACACTGGGTCTCCCGCCCGATCTCGCTGCGGCGGTCCGGAATGCGCGCGCGAAAGGCCGCGTGCTGCGGCTCGTCGCCGAGGTCGAGGAGCGCGAGGGCGTCGTGTGCGCCTCGGTCGCACCGGTGCTGCTCGAGGCCAACGACCCGCTGGCCCGCGCGCGCGATGAAGAGAACGTCGTCGTCATCGAGTCGGAGTCGGCGGGGGCCATCACACTGCACGGCCGCGGTGCCGGTGGGCTCGCCACCGCATCCGCGTTGCTCGCCGACTTGTTGCGGGCGAGCTCGCCCGTGCTCGCCTGAGACCACCGCCATGCGCCCAGAGACCCTCGCCATCCGCACGCAGACGCCGCGCACGCAGCATCGCGAGCACGCCACGCCACTGTACCTCACGTCGTCGTTTGTGTTCGACTCCGCCGAACAAGCCCGCGCCCTTTTCGCCGAGGAGATCGCCGGACCGGTGTACTCGCGCTACGCGAATCCCACCACCGATGAGTTCGTCGAGAAACTACGCCTGCTCGAAGGCGCCGAGGACGGCATCGCGACCGCGTCGGGGATGTCGGCGGTGTACACGGCGCTGGCGTCGATCGTGAAGTCCGGCGACCATATCGTTGCCGGTCGTGCGGTGTTCGGTTCCACGCACCAGCTCTTCACGCGGCTCTTTCCCAAGTGGGGAGTCTCGCACACGTACGTTGACGGCGACGATCCCGCGCTCTGGGCCGAAGCGATTCAACCGAACACGAAGGTGATCTTCGTCGAGACGCCTTCCAATCCTGGGCTCGATCTCGTCGACCTCGAAGCTCTTGGCTCGTTGGCAAGGAGTACCCGGATCCCGCTCGTCGTCGACAACTGCTTCGCGACCCCGATCGTCACGCAGCCCATCACATTCGGTGCGAACCTCGTGGTACACTCGGCCACCAAGTTCATCGACGGCCAAGGGCGTGTGCTCGGCGGGGCCATCGTGGGTGACGCGGCGCTGGTGGCCGAAGCCCGGTTCCTCGCGCGCCACTCGGGGCCGGCGCTCGCGCCGTTCAATGCCTGGGTGTTGAGCAAAAGTCTCGAGACCCTCGCGCTCCGCATGGAGAAACATTGCGCGAACGCACTGCAGCTCGCGACTGAGCTCGAGGCGCATCCGGCGGTGCGTCGTGTGCGATACCCGTTCCTCGCCTCGCATCCGCAATCGGCGCTCGCGCGGCGACAGATGCGATGGGGTGGGGGCGTTCTCACCATCGATGTCGGCAGCTATGACGCCGCGCGAACGTTCCTCGACGCACTGACGCTCTGCTCGCACTCGCCCAATCTGGGTGACACGCGCAGCATCGTCACGCATCCGGCGTCGACCACACACAGCAAACTCACCGACTCGGAGCGGGCGCTAGTGGGCATCACGCCTGGACTGATCCGCATTTCCGTAGGGCTAGAGCACGCCGACGATGTGCTGGACGATCTGCGAGCGGCGCTGCACTCAGGGCGATGACGGGCGACCCGCTGGCGCGGGGGATGCGGCGGGTCGCGCCGCCCGCGTGAGGACAGAGTCGACGAGCGTGCGCAGCACGTCGGGCCGGTCACCCTGCATATGTTTGCCAGGCAACCACACGCGTTCCCGTGGTGCCTGCATCGCATCCCAGAGCGCATCAACCGACTCGCGCGGGATGCGTTCGTCGTCGGTGGCGCTGAGCATCACCACCGGTCGGGGAGCCAC
>JBJXGK010000175.1:0-15654 GCA_046153705.1 Gemmatimonadaceae bacterium | reverse complement strand
CCCCCGGCCTGGACCGACGTCTGGATCTGTCCCGACCCGCGCGGGCACCTGCAGGTGACCGCGCGCGACGCGAAGGGGCGGAAACAGTATCGCTATCACCCGAAGTTCCGTGAGGAACGCGACGAATCGAAGTTCGATCGGATGCTCGCGTTCAGTGCGGGACTCCCGGGTCTCCGCGAGCGCGTTGAGCAGGACCTCGCCCTGCCCGGACTCCCCCGCCGCAAGCTGCTCGCGACCATCGTGCGCCTTCTCGACAAGACGCTCATCCGCATCGGCAACGAGGAGTACCTGCGGGACAACAAGTCGGTCGGCCTCACTACCATGCGTCGACGGCACGTCGAGGTCGATGGCCACGTCCTCACCTTCACGTTTCGCGGCAAGAGCGGTGTGCAACACGAGATCGCGGTTACCGATCGCCGGCTTGCGCGCATCGTGAAACAGCTGCAGGAACTGCCGGGGCAGGAGCTCTTCCACTACGTCGACGACGATGGTATTCGGATCGTCGTGGACTCCGCCGACGTAAACGGCTACCTGCAGGAGATCACCGAAGAGGACGTCACCGCGAAGGACTTCCGCACCTGGAGTGGCACGATGCTCGCGGCGCAAGCGCTACGCGCCGCAGGGCCCGCCTCGACGGTCGCCGAAGTCAAGCGTAACGTGAATCTGGCGCTCGACGCAGTGGCCAAGCGGCTCGGCAACACGCGCGCCGTCGCGCGCAAGTACTACGTGCATCCTGCGGTGATCAGTGCGTACTACCGCGGTCTCGCCGCTCCATCGCTGAAGCGCTCGCGCCGAAAGCTCCGCGACTCGGCCGCACTGCGGCGTGACGAAGTACTCGTGCTCCAGTTCCTCCACGACGAACTCGCGAGCGAGGAGAAGGCCTCACAAGCCTGACTGCGCCCACCTGCTGCCCGACCGTGGCCATCGATCACCGATCAGGCTGTTATCCGAAAACTCACCTAGCTTCGAACCTAGTCCGCGGCCTGCGCCCACACTATCGGACTGCGCAGCGCACCCCAAAGCAGCTGCAGGTTGGTACGAAGGCTGCCCGCTTGGTCCTCTGCAAAAGTCAGCAACTCGTCCAACGCGGTACGATCAAGGTACTGTCCGTTGAAGAAGAGGCCTGCAATTGCCTTGGTGCTACGGATATCGATGAGCGGATTGGCATCCAATAGAATCATGTCGGCAGCCTTGCCCGCCTCGATGGAGCCGTATTCTCGAGCCTTGCCGCTGAACCGCGCGGCGTCGATGGTGGCACTTCGTAATGCGTCCGTGGGGGTCAGACCGGCGCGCACGAGCTCGACAAGTTCATTGTGGATCGCGAACCCTGGGAAAACGTAAGTGTCTCCAGAGTCGGTGCCAGAGACGATCCGAACTCCAGCACCGTGGGCCTGACGAACGTTGTCCATTGCAAGCCGGTACAGCTCCGCGTCCACGGCGCGACCGGACACGAGCTTCGCCTGCGCCACAGCGCGATCAGCATCCGGTTGCCAGAGTCCTGCCCACAAGACGAACGGGATATAGCGCCGGCGCGGATCTTCGCGGAACTCTCGGCTACCGGCAAGCGCGCTCATGCGGAGCACCTGCAGCGTCGGTGTCCACCAGGTCTCGGATGCTGCCATTGTAGCCATGAGTTCGGCGCAACGCACAGGGTCATGCTCGTCGATGAATCGAGCGCGCATGTCGGTGGTGTAAGCGGCCACCGGATTCGGCAACGCCCGGAATTCAGCCGCACCCCGAAAACAGTCGAATAGGAAGATCCGCGGGTGCTCGACACTGTGCTGGCCGGCGGCAATCGCCATACTCAGTGGAACGCGCACAGGAAGGTGCCCTGCCATCAACAGCCCGCGCTTTGACGCTTCCGCGGCAAGTGCCCCGTATGCCGCCACGGAGACGTTGGTGTACACCTTCAGCAAGTCGACACTATCGGCTGCATGATGCGCGACAAGCGCTCGGGCTTCATCCGCGTTGCGCGCATTGAAGAATGCAGGTGCGGCAGAAGGCACCCCTTCTTCGCCGTTGATGGCGAAACTGCTGCGCATGATGTACCGCGGCGCGAGGTGACGGCGATCCTCCAGCCCCGCTCGCCAACGTTCGATGTCTTCGCCGCATGCGACGAAACTGTCGGGCAGGGATGGGCATCCCCACATCTCACGCACGCCGGTGACGCCATTGGCAATGGAGAGGGGATGGGAGAACTGCGGTGAGATCTTGAGCGAATGGACGTGCATATCCCACAGTCCCGGGATCAGGAACTTCCCGGTGCCATCCACGACGACGAGAGCGCGTTGCCCGATGTCGGGGAGACTCTCGTCGATGGAATCGATGCGACCGTTGCGGATAACGACATTGCGCCCCGGAACGATCCGGTCGTTCACCACGTCGACTATCGTCACATTCTTGACGACGAAATCACCGGTTACACCGGGACGCGGCATCTCGGGTAATGGCCAGCTCAGAAGTACCACAACCACGACCGAGAGCGCGACGGTCAGCCCGGCCAGGATGACAAGTAGTTTCTTGATCAAGCCCGGCCACGCGGCGAATGCACGTTTGCTACTGGTTTTCATCGGCGAGACGCAAGAAGGCAGGTGCAGGGAAGTGTGGAGGCGATCAGGATCACGTCGGTAGCAACTACGTTCCGCATTCCGAAGCCGGAACGCGAATGTCACGTGAAGCTGAACGATCCCACGGCATCGTGGTTGTGGAGCCTAACGACACGCGTCCGCTGCAGCCGTCTTCACAATCGCGCGCGCAGCGAACAGGCATGACACCGCTGACCGCAACATGCGATGCCATGGCTGAAGACCGTACCCAATGGACGAGCGTCCGGTTTCATCGATGCCTAACTCAATTCCACCACCACGCTGCCCCGTTTCCTCCCGCTCTCCACGCGGGCGTGCGCGGCGACGATCTCGTCGAGCGGGAAGCAGTGATCGATCAGCGGCGTGAAGCGGCCCGCTGCAGCCATGTCGACGATCGTGCGCAGGTCGTCAACCCGTTCCGCGGCCGGACCGGCCACGAGGCGATGCCGTGTGGTGAGGTTGACCCACGGAGCACGGAGGATCTCTGGGAGGGAGGCCAGCACGAGGAGGAGCCTCCCACGTCGGGTGAGTGCAGGGCGCACCCGTCGGTAGGGAGCGTTCCCGACGATATCCACGATCATGTCGTAGCGGATCCCTTCGTGGACGAAGTCAGTGCTGGTGTAGTCCACTACGCGCGCGGCGCCGAGGTTCTCCATCAGCGGGGCGTTCGCGCCACTACAGACCGCGGTAACCTCGGCGCCGGCGGCGACGGCAACCTGTACCATCGCCGAACCGACGGCACCTGACGCGCCGTTGATCAGCAGCTTCTCGCCAGCGCGAAGCCCGCCTCGGCGGAAGAAGTCGAGCGCGGTGATGCCACCGAACGCCAGTGCAGCGGCCGCTTGATAGGACAGCTGCTCCGGCTTCTTCACCACCGCAGCGCTTGCAGCGATGCAGCAGTACTCGGCGTGCGCGCCGAGGCTACTGCCGGGGAAGGCGATGACCGCGTCGCCCACGGCGAAGTTCTTCACCGCCGCACCGATCGCGACTACGTCACCGGCGAGTTCACTGCCGAGAATCGGCTTGCGTGGCGTGGCGATACCGAAGACGAGCCGTCCGACGAGACCGAAGCCGAGCGGCATGCTGAGGCTGCGCAATCGCCAGTCGGCCGACGAGACGGTGGTGGCCCGTACCCGGATCAACAGGTCGCTGGTGCCGGGTGACGGGGTCGGCACTTCTTCGACGGACACGACCTCCGGTGGCCCGTAGCGCCGGTACACTGCCGCGCGCATGTAGCCCGTCTCCGTCACCGTGCCGACTTGTGGCTTCCCCACGACAGCGATCTTGTGATACCGAGTCGAATCGCGAAGAGACTGGCGCTGGAACGCCTGACGTCGAATGAGACAGAGCCGTCGGCGTTGTCGGTGATACCTCCCGCGGTGAGGTACTCGCGGCGTCCGTGTCCCTGATAGGAGACGCCGAGGTCCAGCGCGGTGCGTCGGCCGATCGGCAACTCGACCCCGCCGCCGGCACTCCACACAAATCCGCCGTCGCCGAAGTTCTCGTCGGCCGCGACGAAGTCCGGCAGGATCCCGCCGCCGAGTCCGGAAAGGGTGGCGAAGCGACTCATGCCGACGAGACCGTGGCCGTACGCGCGCAGCTTACCCATCGGAACGGAAACCTCGGGGCCAATGCCGAGCATGAGGATACCATTCGCGGTACTCAGACTCACGTTGACGCGGCAACCTGGCGTAGCCGCGAGGCAGGTGCGCAGGCTCTCGTGGCCGTAGTTGAGCCAACCACCGTGGAGACGGAGCGAGACGAGGCCTTGGTCGTCGAGCCGGAGCCGGAGGTGCGCCTGCAGGCCAGCAGCGTTGTC
Source organism: Gemmatimonadaceae bacterium (assembly GCA_046153705.1). GTDB lineage: Bacteria > Gemmatimonadota > Gemmatimonadetes > Gemmatimonadales > Gemmatimonadaceae > Pseudogemmatithrix. The sequence continues at coordinate 11,250 of JBJXGK010000175.1, read as the reverse complement.
GACCTGCTTCTTGAAGGCGCCGACCGGGCGGCCGATGTCGGCGGAGACGCCGAAGTGCCAGCGCCGGATCGTCGGCCCGGTGGTGTCGACGGCGGGAGTGGTTTCCTGCGCTGCGACAGAGGCGGCGAGAAGGAGCAGGGCGGGGACGGTACGAAAGAAGGAGCGCATCGCGAACTCGGGTGAAGAGCGGAGATAAACTTACGGTGTAAGGCAGAACGTACAGCGTAAGGCCTCCCGGGGCAAGGGGTGACATACTTGCCTTACACTGTCAGTTGTGGGAACTTCTCCGTATGTCCACCTCACGTCGGTCTCCTCTCACGCGTGAGCGCGTCCTGCGTGCGGCCATCCGGCTCGCCGACCGGCGGGGGCTCGACGCCCTGTCGATGCGCCGCCTCGCGACGATGCTCAAGGTCGAGGCGATGTCGCTGTACAACTACGTCGAAAGCAAGGACGATGTTCTCGACGGCATGGTGGACCTCATCATCGGCGAGATCACGCCACCGACGCTCGGCGGCGACTGGAAGGCGGCGATGCGAGCTCGCGCCTCCTCAGCGCACAAGGTGATGCTGGCGCACCCCTGGGCCCCCATGCTCGTAGTCTCGAGAATCAACGTCGGCCCCAACATGCTGCGCTACATCGACGCGACGCTGGGCACGCTGCGCCAGGCAGGGCTCTCTTGGGAGGAGACGGACCGCGCGTGGAACGCGATGGACAGTCACATCTACGGCTTCACGTTGCAGCTGCAGAACTTCCCAGTGGATCCCGCCGAGTATGCCGCCGCCGCCGCGAGTTATCTGCCGATGCTCCCTACCGAGCAGTATCCGTACATGCACGAACTCACCGAGCGCGTGGCCGCTGGCACGCACGACGGGACGCATGACTTCGCGTTCGGGCTGGAGTTGATTCTCGACGGGTTGGATCGGCTCCGGCTGCGACCCTGATCACGCTGGTAGATGATGCTCGTGGGGCCGCGCTCGGCAACGACCTCTCAGAACGGACAGGTCAAGGTCATCCATGGCACCTTCGATCCTATGTTGGGCGCCGTGGCCGATAGGGAGGGAAAGTCAGGCGTTCGAAAACCAAGGCGACGATAGCGCCAGTGGCGTACATCAGGAGGTCGATGGGGTCGAAAGTGCGACCGAACAGAGGAACGCCGAGGTACTGAAGGAACTCGACGGCGGCGCCGATGAGGAAGACTGCCGTCGCGCGCACGATGGGATGGCGAAGAGCCGGCCAACGATCCGATCCGACCCCAAGCAGCAGGACGAGTGAGAACGGAAGGGCCAGATCCATAGGGTAGCCGGTGACGAACGCACGAAACGGACCGTGGTAGCGGGGCCCGGTGAAGAGTTGAAGGGCGCCAACCGCCAGGCAGATCGCGACCACCACGGGTTTTCGGGGAAGGTTGAGCGAAGTCATTGCCGACTCAGGCCGTCGGATAGAAGGGGATACGCTGCGGTCCAGCGTCACAATGGGCCTCACGTGCCAGTATCCCACCCTGCACCACGCCCCGCCAGCTTTGATCTCGCAGCCACCCAAAGCCGAACACTATAGCGCCTCACCAAAACAACTGCGCCCGGATTAGGCAGACCTGCCTAATCCGGGCGTTGTCACTGCTGGCGTCCGGTGAGAAGCCTAGCGCTTGTCCCGCGCCCACTTCTCGTAGGCCTTCATCATCTCCTCCACCTCGAACGGGAACCCGCTCGAGCCGCCACCCGCACGACGCTCCACACGCAGCATCTGCTTGTAGCTCTGGCCGTCGACCACCATCGTGACGAGGTAGTCACCGGGTTCGGCGACCGGAACGCCGCCACCGCCGAAGCCACCGCCGCCTCCCTGCGTCACACCCACGGCGCGCATGATGTCGAACATCACCGACTGATCGATGCCCGCCGCTGCGGCCTGAGCACCTGCGCCTCCACCACCCGCACCGCCACGGCCACCACCACCCGGCGCCGGCGCCGACTCACCCGGACGATCGTTCCAGCGCTGCGGACCACCCGCGCCGCCGCCGAATCCGCCACCAGGACCACCACCACCGAAGCCCATCATGCGGGCCAAATTCTGCTGACCCTGCGCACCGCCTTCCATACCGCGGCGGATCATGTCGAGCGCCGGCTTCTGAATGGTGCCTGCCTTCTCGATCGAGTCGAACACGGCGACCATACGACGTGCCTGCAGGATCGAGTCACGCAACGCCGCACCCTTGAGCGCCACACGCGGCGCGGGACGGCCCTGATAGCCCCAGGTCACCTTGTTCACACCGACCGTGCCCTGGCCGGTGAGCGTGGCCAGCGTGTCACCCTTCGCATCCTGGATGATGATGCGCGGCGCGCCGGTCTTGGTCAGACGATACCAGATATCCGCGCCATACTGAGGGCTCGGCGACTGGAAGAGCATGTGACCGGTGCTCTCGCCACCCACCGGAGGCTCACCCCACTGCATCGCCACGCGCGGCGCGAAGAGGTACGCCGGCATGCCGGCCACCGTCTTCGTCATCTGCTGCAGCGGTGCGATGTCGACGATCATGATCGCGCGACCATGCGTGCCCGCGATCAGTTCCGCATCACGTGGATGGATCTGCAGGTCGTGCACCGGCACGTTCGGCAGGCCGGTCATGAACTTCTGCCAGCTCGCTCCGCGGTCACCGGACACATACGCGCCGACATCCGTGCCCACGAACAGCAGGTCGGGGTTCTTCAGGTCCTCGCGCACCACGTGCACGAAGTCCGGGCCACCCTTCGGCAGGCCACCGGCCACCGAGCGGAACGTGCGGCCCGCATCGTTGGTCACGAACACGTACGGCGTGAAGTCGCCACGACGATGGTTGTCGTAGCTCACATAGAACGTGTGGATGTCGTGGTGCGAGGGCTCGATGCGCGAGACGTACGTGCCGGCTGGCACACCCTTCACGTTGGCCGTCACCTCGGTCCATGCACCGCCATCGTTCATCGTCACCCACAAACGGCCGTCATCCGTGCCGGCGTAGAGATACCCCGGACGGATCGTCGACTCGTTCAATGAGACGATGGTGCCGTACATCTCCGCACCCGTCGCGTCGATCGTGATGCCGCCGGTCGTGCGCGTCGACACACGGATCTTCATCGTGTCGGCGTAGCTGAGGTCGTCCGAGATCGGGAACATCTCGTCGCCCTGCTTGACGCTCTTCATCACACGGTTCGATCCGATGTACAGGACCTTGTTGTTGTGCGCGGAGATGAAGAACGGCGTGTTCCAGTTCCAGCGCAGCGTGAGGCCGATGGAGTCGGCCTTCTGCTTCGCGCGCAGCTCGGCGATGAGCTTGGTCTGCGCGGCCGTGGGCTTCATCATCGTGTCGCCGCGCACGCTCATGATGCTGTCTTCCCACATCATATATGTGGGTCGGTAGTTCGGCTTGGCGAGCGCAGTGCGCTGACCGGCCGAGACCTGATAGCGACCGATGTTGCCACCCTGCGACTCACCGTAGATGATGTCGGGGTTCGTCGGGTCCTGCGCGGTGACGAAGCCGTCGCCGCCGTTGAACGTGAACCACATCGCGTTGGTGATCGCACCCTGCCGACGACGGCTCGGGCCGCACCACGACCCGTTGTCCTGCAGGCCGCCGCAGACGCGGTACGGGACCGCCATGTCGTACGACACGTTGTAGAACTGCCCGATCGCGAACGTGTTCGGGAAGATGTAGTTGCCGCCGTTGTCGTTCGAGATGCCGATGCCGCCGTCGTTGCCGACGATGTGCCGCTGCGGATCCATCGGATCGATCCACATCGCATGATGGTCGACGTGGATGCCGACCGTCGCGTTGCGCGCGTTCTTGCCGCCCTCATCCGACACCTTCACCGGCGTGGACGAGAACCACACGCGGTCGGGGTTCTTCGGGTGCACGCGCACCTGCGAGTAGTAGAACGGACGCACGTTGTCGTTCGCCGTCTTCTCCCAGGTCTTGCCGCCGTCGGCCGAGCGGTACAAGCCGTTGTTGAGCGTCTGTGCCTTGCTGCCGGCCGCCGGCTTGGGGTTGGGCATGCTGTCCGCCTCGGCCAACACGTACATGATGTCGGCATTCGACGGCGAGATCGCGATCTCCATGCGACCCTTCATCGTCGCCGGGAATCCGCCACCCTTCACTTCGGTCCAGGTCTCACCGCCGTCGGTGGACTTCCACAGCGCCGAGCCCATGCCGCCCGACTTGAGGAAGTACGGACCGCGCAGGCGCTGATAGCTCGTCGCCCAAAGCACGTCCGGATTGCGGGGATCGAGATCGACATCGACGAAACCGGTCGAGTCATTGATGAACTTCTTGAGCTGCCAGGTCGTCCCACCGTCGGTGGTCTTGTAGAGTCCGCGCTCCTTGTTGGTGGCCCACGCGGCACCTAGCGCCGCGACCCACGCGACGTTCGGGTTGGTGGGGTGCACCTGGATGCGGCCAATGTGCTGCGTCTCCTTGAGACCCGAGAACTTCCACGTCAGGCCGCCGTCGACGGACTTGAACAGGCCGCCGCCGGGGGAGATGGAATTGCGTGAGTTGGGTTCGCCGGTGCCGAGGTACAGGATGTTCGTATCGCTCGGCGCGATCGCGATGTCGCCGAGTGAGGCGACCCCGTAGTTCTCGAACACCGGGCGGAAGGTCACGCCGTTGTTCGTCGTCTTCCACACACCACCCGCGGCAGCGGCGACGAAGAAGGTCTTGGACGGATGCGGGATGCCTTCGACATCCGCGATGCGGCCCGACATGTTCGCGGGGCCGACCTGACGCCAGCGCAAGCCGTCGATGACGGCCTGGTCGATCGTCTGCGCGGCGACAGGAACAGCGGCCAATGCCGCCACGCCGACGCACGCCGACAGATACCGGTGAAAGCGCATACGGTGATTCTCGGGCTGGGGGTGGGAAACGACAGCTGCAGTTACAACTACGAATTACGCCGCGACTACCGCGAGCGTTGGGGACTGCCCGCGGTGGGCGCCGGGACCGGCAACAGCGCCTTCGGGATCCCCAGCATCTCCGCCGTGGGGAGCTTCCGCTCCCGAGCGAACTTCCGGCGGGCCTGATCCATCACGTTCACGCGCGCCACCCACGTGGCGATTTCAACGTCGTAACGCGCGAGATTGTTCTGCAGCCAGTACGGGCGGTTCTCCGCACGCCACGAACGCTCGAACAACTCGCGCGTGAGCACGTACCCGTCGCGCATGTCCTGCAGACGGCCGTTGATGCCCGAGAGTTCGGCGAGATCCACCCAGCTCACGTCGGTGCGCGTGGGGTCGGTGGCCTTCGCGAACGCGGCCGCGATCTCGTCGGCGAACTGGAACTTGGCCGCGATCCAATCGATGCGCCGTGCGCCGAGCTCCATCGCGTCAAGCGCATCGAGCTCGCGCAGATGCCGCTGCGTGCGCGCCTGCGCGATCATCACGATCGCCGACTCGGCTTGGACCCGCACGTTCGAGAGGAACGGCCGCAGGCGGAGGAGGTCGAACACACCTTCGTCGGTGAATGGATCGACGAAGAACAGATAGCTCGAACCGTCGCCCGCCTTCGATTCCTGCAGCGCCTGATGCGCCGCGGTGAGGTACCGATGCGCGGCGTCGATCTTGCCCGTCGTGTCACCATGGAACTGGAGGCCGAACGCGTCTTGGAACTTCGGGATGCTCGACTCACCGGTCTGCCACGCTGCCGCCGCACCGAACGCGAGCCCGTACCACGCTTGATTGAAGATCGCGTCGCCGTTGTCGTCCCACGTGGTGTTGAGCATGCCGGTGGCACCGCCGGCTTGTCCTTCGCGCGCAAAGCCCTGGATGTTGGGCAACGCTGCCGCGTAGTTGGGCCACACGCGGTTCCAGTTGCTCACCCCCGGCGCGATCCACGTCTCCATGCCCGCGTCGCGGAACGGCTTGAGATACTTGTCGAACTTGTCGCGCTGCCCGTAGTCCCAGCCCACCGCGATCATGTCCTTAGGCAGTTCCGCGACGAGCTTGGGATGGTTCATCGCGATGTCGCCCCAGAACAGGAAGCGGCGACCTTGCCCGACTCCGTTGGCGCGCAACGTGGCCTCGATGTCCTTGAGGTACTGCACGTACACCGGGCCGATGGTGAGCGAGTCGACGAGCGCCTTGGTCTGGCCCTTGCCGAGTTCGAAAGTCTCGTCCGCACCGAGATGCAGGAACGGACCGGGGAAGAGCGAATCGACTTCGGCCATCGTCTCGCGCACGAACTGCAGGGAGCCCGCCTGGCCGGGTGCGAGCACGTGCCCGTGCGAAGTCTCGGCGAGTGGCGCGTAGAGCTCGTACTTGAGCGCGTGGTGCAGGTGCCCGAACGTCTGCTGCTCGGGGATGATGAGCACGTGATAGCGCTTCGCGTACTCGACGAGTTCGCGCACGTCGCTCCGCGACATCGCACCGCCAGGAGGAGCGATGAGTGGATTGGAGCGGAACGCGAGGGCGTGCTCGAAGTACGGCGAGAAGACGTTCACCTTGAGCGACGCGAGCAGGCGGATCTGCTTCTTCTGGTACTCGAGTGTCGGCACCGGCCCGCGCGAGAGGTCATCGTGCACACCGCGCCAGCGCATCGCGGGCCAATCGCGGATGGTGGCTGGCGTGAGCTGGGCACGATCGCCCGCGCCGGTGAAGAGCTGCTTGAGCGTCTGCAAACCATAGAACATGCCGGCGTCGCTGGCCGCGACGATCTTGGCACCGCGCTCGTCGGTGATGAGTACGTAGCCTTCAGCTTCCATGGCGGTTTCGAAACCGAGCATCGAGCCGTCGAGGAGCTGCGTCGCCGCGGGCGTACCCAAGCGGAGGAGTTCGACCACCCACGCGCGATCGTTGGCGGAGAGATCGGCGCGCAGGCCACGTTCGCGCATGGTGTCGATGAACTCGCGCGCTGCGCTGCGATCGGCGGCGTTGGAGAGTTCACCGAAGGTGATGGTGGCGCGGAAAAGTGCGGGCGCTTCGCTGCGGAGGAGTTCGCGCGGGGCGGGGAGGAGGCGCGGGGCCTGCGCCAGCGCCGGTGTCGCCAGCAGGGACAGCGCCGCCAAGAAGGGTCTCATCATCCGGGCAATGTGCTTTGTCACGGGATCGTGGACAAGCGGAGTCCGCGGGTCGTAGGTTCTCCCCGACCACCGTACCCGGAGATCCGATGCGCCCGCTCGTGCCGACGCGCCGCCTGATTGGCGCCGTTCTCGCCGTTTCCTCGCTCCTCGCAGTCGGCTCCGCTGCCTCCGCTCAGGAGCGCACACGACTCCTCCGCCAGCCGAGCGTGAGTGAACGGCACATCGCGTTCGCGTACGCCAACAACATCTGGGTGGTCGGGCGCGAGGGTGGCGATGCCAAGAGGATCACGTCGTTCCAGGGCAGCACGGGGAATCCCGAACTGTCGCCCGACGGCAACTGGATCGCCTTCAACGGCACCTACGGCGGCAACACCGACGTCTATCTCGTCCCCGTCTCCGGCGGTGAGCCCAAGCGCCTCACGTGGCACTCGGCGGCCGATGTCGTGCAGGGCTGGTCGGCCGATGGTCGGCACATCGTCTTCACGTCGGGGCGCGCTGCCGCGCCGAGCGGCACCGCGCAGACATTCTGGAAGGTCTCCCGCGGTGGTGGCATGCCCGAGCCGGTCGGGATCCCGCGCGGGAATCAGGGCAACTTCTCGCCGGATGGGAAGCGCTTCGCGTATCGCCTGACGACGTCGTGGGATGAGGGCTGGCGCAACTATCGCGGGGGGCAGAACCGCCCGATCTGGATCACGAACGTTGGTACCTGGGAGGTGGAGACACCGCCATGGACCGACTCCAAGGACATCGAGCCGGTGTGGGTCGGAGAGACGGTGTACTTCCTCTCGGATCGCGATTGGTTGATGAACGTCTGGGCCTACGACACACGCAGCAAACAGCTTCGCCAGATCACGCGCTTCAAGGACTACGACGTGAAGAGCCTTGGCGCGGGCGCGGGCGTGGTGGTGTTCGAGCAAGCCGGTGACCTGCATCAGTTCGATCCGCGCACCAATCAGACGAAGCGGCTCGAGATCACCGCCCGTGGCGATTTCCCGTGGCTCCTGCCGCAGTGGCGCGAAGTGAACGGCCGGATCGCCGCAGCGGCGATCTCACCCACCGGCAAGCGTGTGGCGATCGAAGCCCGCGGAGACATCTTCTCTGTGCCGGCCGAGAAGGGCGACTGGCGTGCGGTCACCACGACGTCGGGTGTGGCAGATCGCAACCCGGCGTTTTCGCCGGACGGCAAGTCACTCTCGTGGTTCTCGGACGCCACGGGCGAGTATCAGCTCATGATCGGTTCGCCGGATGGTACGAGTGCTCCGCGCGCGATCGCACTGCCCGAGCCGACCTTTTACTTCACGCCCGAGTGGTCACCGGACAGCAAGAAGATCCTCCTCACCGACACACACCTTCGGCTCTGGGTGGTGGACGTCGCGACGGGGAAGGCCACACACGCCGATACCGACCAGTACATGGTCCCAACGCGGTCGATGGACCCGCGCTGGAGCCCCGACTCGCGCTGGATAGCCTACGCCAAGCGACTGCCGACGCAGCTGCACGCTGTCTTCGTGTACGACACGCAGAGCGGACGGTCCACGCAGATCACCGATGGCATGGCGGACGCACTCTCGCCGGCGTGGGACGCGAACGGCAAGTGGTTGTATTTCCTCGCGTCCACCACGTTCGGTCTGCAGACGGGTTGGCTCGACATGACTTCGTACGATCGTCCGACGCGGCGCTCGCTGTACATGGCGCTGCTGCGCTCGAGCGAGAAGTCTCCGCTGCTGCCGGAGAGCGATGAGGAGTCGACCGAATCGCCGCGACCGGCCGCGCCAACTACACCGGCGGCAGCACCGGCAGCGACACCCGCTGCTACACCAATGCCGGCCGCCGCCGCGGCGCCGGCAGTGACCATCGACTTCGATGGCCTCGCCCAGCGCATCATCGCCGTCGACGTGCCGTCGCGGAACTACACGGCGCTGCAGGCCGGTCCGAACGGCATCGTCTTCTTCGTCGAGAACGTGCCGGCGAACGGTGTCGGCGACAATCCGACATCGGTGCTGCATCGCTGGCAGTTGCGTGAGAGGCGTGCGGCGCCATTCGTCACCGGCTCCAATGCCTACACACTCTCGGCCGATCGCAAGAAGATCCTCTACGCCTCGAGTGGGAGCTGGACGATCTTCGACACGGACAAAGCGGCACCGACCGCCGCGGCCGCACGCGTCAACGTCACGGCGGTGCGTCAACTCGTCGATCCGCGCGCCGAGTACAAACAGATGCTTCACGAAGGCTGGCGCTTCATGCGCGACTTCCTCTACGTGAAGAACATGCACGGCGCGGACTACAAGAAGACCTTCGCGCTCTATGAACCGCTGCTACCACACGTCGCCCATCGCGCTGACTTCAATGCGCTACTCGACGATCTGAGCGCCGAGATCGCAATCGGTCACTCGTACGTGAGCGGCGGCGACCTGCCTGCGGTCCCCACCGCGAATGTGGGACTGCTCGGCGCCGACGTCGCGAGTGTGAACGGTCGTGTGCGGATCACGCGCATCTATTCGGGTGAGAGCTGGAACCCGCAGTTGCGCGCGCCGCTGGCCGCGCCCGGGATCGACGCGCGTACCGGCGACTACATCCTCGCGGTGAACGGCGTCGAACTCACGGCGAACGACAATCTGTATCGCCTGTTGGAAGGCACGGCTAACCGTCAGACCGTCCTCACGCTCAATGATCGTCCCGTGATGGACGGCGCGCGGCGCGTGACAGTCGTGCCGGCGAGCACTGAGGGCGGACTCCGACAGTTCGCGTGGATCGAGCGCAATCGCAAGCTGGTCGATTCACTGTCGAACGGAGCCTTGGCGTACGTGTACGTGCCGAACACCGGCGATGGCGGCTACACCTACTTCAACCGTTACTTCTTCGCACAGCAGGACAAGAAGGGCGTGGTGGTCGACGAGCGCTACAACGGCGGTGGTTCGGCCGCGGACTACATCATCGAAGTGCTGGCGCGTGACTTCGACGGCTACTTCAACAATCCGGTGGGCGAACGCAAACCGTTCACCTCGCCGACGGCCGGCATCTGGGGTCCGAAGGTCATGATCATCAATGAGATGGCAGGGTCGGGTGGCGACCTCATGCCGTACATGTTCAAGCGCCGGAAGATCGGGACCCTGGTGGGCAAGCGCACGTGGGGCGGATTGGTAGGCACGTGGGACACACCGGCGCTGATCGACGGCGGCGGCATGATCGCTCCGCGTGGTGGCTTCTTCGATCGCGACGGAAAGTGGGCGGTGGAGAACGAAGGCATCGCGCCTGACATCGACGTTGAGAACTGGCCGAAGGACGAGGCGGCCGGTCGCGACCCGCAGTTGGAGCGCGCGGTGGCCGAAGCGATGCGGCAGTTGCGGGAGAAACCGGTGGAGTTGAAGGCGGAGCCGGCCGCCCCGATCCGCTCGCGCCGACCACAATGACGATTGACCGGTAAAGTAGCCGGAGTATCTTACCGGTAAGATGAAAACGACCACGCCCAGCGCCGCCGAGCTTCACGATGCACCGGTGGCGGCCCCGTCAGACGTCCCGACGGCCACGGCCCTCAAGCTGTGGGTCATCCTGGCGCGCGCGACGGCAGCGGTGACCGCGCACTCGACCGCGGACATCGAGCGTCATGGACTCACCCCAGCGGAGTTCGGGGTGCTCGAGGCCCTGTACCACAAGGGTCCGCTGCTGCTGGGTGAGGTGCAGAAGCGCACACTGGTCTCGAGCGGCGGCACCACGTTTCTGATCGATCGTCTCGAGAAGCGCGGCTTGGTGGAACGGCGCCCCTGCCCGTCCGACCGCCGCGCGCGCTATGCCGCGCTGACCGCGAGCGGGCGCGCACTCATGGCGGAGATCTTCCCTGGCCACGCCGAAGCGATCCGCCGCGCAATGAGTGGGCTCGGGCTTGCGCAGCAGCGGCTTGCGATCGAGCTGCTGCGGGTGCTGGGGCATGAGGCGGAAGCGCTCGAAAAGCAGGGGTGAGCCGGGAGGTGGGCGGCGTGAGAGGCAAGTGTCACGCAACGGCGATTGACTTCCGTTCTCGCTTGCCTTATTATCTCAGTAGTAAGTGATTCACTGGCTGAGGAAACTATGCAGAGCCTCTCTACGCTTGGGTTCCACCACATCACCCTCGTCGCCTCGGACGCCCGCCGCACGCTGGCGTTCTACCACGACGTGCTCGGGCTTCGGCTCGTGAAGCAGACCGTCAACTTCGACGATCCGGGGGCCTACCACCTGT
>JBJXGK010000166.1:0-2914 GCA_046153705.1 Gemmatimonadaceae bacterium | reverse complement strand
GGGTTCCCCCTCGTCCGCGGCGACCGGCGCCGACAGCGCATCGACCCTTCTCGAGACCATCGTTGAAGAAGTCCCCGTGGGGCTGATCTACAACGGCGTCCCGCATGTGGTGATGATGGCGACGCCGCGCGATCTGGAGGACTTCGCGGTCGGCTTCAGCGTGACCGAAGGGGTGGTGACGCGCGCCGATGAGATCCGCGGCGTCGAGGTAGTGCGCTACAGCAAGGGGATCGAGCTGCAGTGCACCGTCGCGCCTGACGTGAGCGAGGCCGTGGCGGCGCGCGCGCGGCGGATGAGCGGGCGCACGGGTTGCGGGATCTGTGGGGCGGAGAGTTTCGATGCGGTGATCAAGGACGTACGGCACGTAGGTGCGCGACATCTCGGTCGTGACGGGGCGCCGCACTCCGTGCGGGGGCCGACGGTCTCACCTGCGGCCATCTCGCGCGCGATGCGCGAGCTCGGCGCGGGCCAAGTGCTCAACGCCGCGACCGGAGCCGTACATGCCGCCGGCTGGGCCACGCGCGACGGGGCCGTGACCACGTTGCGTGAGGATGTGGGCCGACATAACGCATTGGACAAGTTGATCGGTGCGTTGCTCATAGACGGGGTCGACCCCGCGAGCGGGTTTGTGGTCGTCACGAGTCGCGCGAGCTTCGAGATGGTGCAGAAGGTCACGATGTTCGGTGCACCGCTGCTCGCAGCGATCTCGGGGCCGACCGGGTTGGCGGTGCGACTCGCCGTGGAGAGTGGCCTGACCTTGGTGGGCTTCGTGCGTGAGGGCCGGATGACCGCGTATGCGCACGCGGATCGTCTGCACGGCTGAGGCGCGGAGTCGCACAGCGTCGCGCGACCTCGCGTTGCCAGTCTTCAGGTCGAGAACACCCGCCGTACGCCGTCGTCCACTCGTGTCACACGACCGCTCGCACGGCTGATCGGCACCCAAAGCGTCCGCGCTGCGGCGAGCACTTTGCGATCCCGTGCGCGGAGTATCTCCACGAATCGCTCGAACCGCACCGACTCGGCGAGCCCCACCCACGTGGATGCGATGAACGTGTCGCCGGGCAGCCCGGGTGCCTTGTAGTCGATCTCATGCCGATGCGCGACCCAGGCCAACTGCTCGAGTTGCGCCGCAGTGGCCGCCGCTTGCCAATGCGCCGTCGCGATGTCCTGCACCCAGCGCAGGTACACGACATTGTTCACGTGGCCGAGTTCGTCGAAGTCGGCGGGCGTGGCGACGATAGGACGCTCGAAGCGTCCTGCGCTCGGGTTCTCGTCGGGAGCGGACATCCTGCAAGGTACCACGAGGGCGGTCGAGGAAACCATCGGCGCAAGGCACGGTACGAATAGGTCGACCATCAAGTAGCCACTCGGTCCCATCGGAGGGTACGATGCACATCACGCCACTGGCTCGTGTCGCGTTCGGCGCAGCGTTGCTGTCCGGCATCGTCGCGTGCGGCGATTCCCCGACGCAGTATGGAGCGAACGGACCGTCGGCGTACGTCTCGCTCGTGCTCGCCTATCAGAACGGTGGTCTCGATTCTGCGGGCGCCACCGGCACGGCCACGATCAGCGATGTGCTGCTGCCGTACGGCGTGCGATACCGCGAAGTCGATCACTTCCGAATGACGCGCCGTGGTGACGTCCGGTTGTTCGACTGGGTGGAGGTGATCCCGGGCAGGAGGTCGGCGCTGGACAATACGTTCAACGTGGCGGGGAACTGGGCGCTCCGTTGGACCGGCCGCGCGGGACGGCTCGGACTGCGCGATGTGCTTCCCGGCGATACGCTCGACTTCACGATCGAAACGGGTAAGCGGAGTATCGTGGCGATGCTTATCGTCCCCGGCGTACCGCGACTCTCGCACGCGATGGAGAGCGGGCTGGATGTGGTGCGCTGGAGACGTGTGCCGGGCGCCGCGTACTATGAGGTGTTCGCGCCGAGCGAGTCGAACGAGATGATCTATACGTCGGATTCATCGCTTGTGATCACCAACCGCCAGGGTCAGAGCGGCGCCCCGACGGTGATGGCCCAAGTCTACGATCCCGGCTCCGCGCGTCGCAGACTCAGCCCGTTCAGCCTACCGGAGGCGCAGGATGGTGTGCGATACCAGTTCGCTGCACTCACCTCTGATCGCATCAGCGTCCCGCGATAGGCAGTCGTTCCCGCGCGTCTTCGGTTCCTGAGGAAGACTGGCCGGAGGGTCGCGTCCGCGTTCTATTCATGGCTCCCCTCCGTGGAGTCGGCACCTGGCTCGGGCTCGACCGCTGGTCACTCTTCTGTGTGGTTGGACGGCCGTCGCCTGCAACGGGACGGTCGACCGCTTCGCCGCCGACCGGAGCGCCTCCCCGCACGCCCGCGACTCCATCGGCAGCGTGCGGGAGATCTATGACGGCACGCTGACTCCGGACCTCGCCGTCCGGACGTTCCGCAACATCGACCGGCTGTTCCCGACGCGCGCGATCGTGCCGGCAGAGACGCCGCGTGCACTTCCGCCGTCCGCGCGTGCTTTCACGAGAGTCCGTGTGAAGCTCGCCGACAGCACACTGAGCGTGGAGCAGTATCTCGAGCGGAACGGCGTCGCGGCCGTGCTCGTACTCCACGAGGGACGCATCGCGTATGAGCGCTATCGCTTCGGCAATGGCCCCCGTACACGCTGGATGTCGATGAGCGTAGCGAAGTCGGTGACTTCGACGCTCATCGGCGCGGCGCTGCGCGATGGCGCCATCAGAAGCCTCGACGACTCGGTGACACGCTATGTGCCGTCTCTCACCGGCAGCGCCTACGACGGCGTCACCGTGCGCCAGGTGCTGACGATGACCTCCGGCGTGCGCTGGAGCGAACGCTATACCGACCCGACGAGTGACCGTCGCAGACTCCTCGAGGCACAGATCGCGCAGCAGCCGGGTGGTGCGCTCG
>JBJXGK010000163.1:0-5495 GCA_046153705.1 Gemmatimonadaceae bacterium | reverse complement strand
GAGGCCGCCAGGACAGGCGGCCTCCTCACCCCTCACATCTCATCTCTGCCCCTCAGCGATCCGGCGCGCGGGCGCCCACCAGCGGTGGGCGAGCACGGTCACTTCTCCCGACCTCACCGTCACCGTGCCGAGCGAGTACGCCTCGCCGTCGCGCGTGACTTCGATGACGTGTTCGCCGACCGGCAGACGCAGCCGCGCGACACTTACGCGGTCGGGCAGCAACTGCCACGCGCGCAGGTCAGGCTGGTCGAGCACCTGCGACGAGACATGCGTGGCCAGCAGCCCGATGCCGAGGAGGATGGCACCGGCGGCAGCCCAGCCGTCGCCACTGTCGTCGTCCTTCTTCTTCTTGTCGCCGTCCTTCGACTTCTCGTTCTTCTTGTCGTCGTCGTCGAGGATGTCGCCGGCGGCATTGAACGCACCTTCAGCGCCCTTGAGCGAGGCCTCGCGCACGGCCGCTCGCGCGATCGCCCTCGCGATGCGTGCCGGCTGCTCGCGATCGAAGTCATCACGCACCGCGTTACTGATGCTGGCCGAGATCACGTCGGCCTGCACCAACGACTCGTCCATCGCTCCGAGGACGGGGATCGCAAAACTGCCCGACGCGTCGTGCTCCGCCGCGTCCGCGACCACCGAAGAGAACCGCGACGCGCGAGCGCCCACGCGTCCACTGCCAGGCTGCGTCGATTCCAGGCCCATGACCGGCCAGCGGATGCTCACGTTGCGGAAGCGCTGTGCGGCCCAGTCGCCGCGCACGCCGCGGCGGCTGTTGAGCACATGGTAGGTCGCGATCCGGCGGTCGTAGTCGTTGCCGTTGAGGTAGCCGAGCTCCTCGTCGTTGATCCAGAAGTCGAGCGCCATGGGCTCAGGGCGCACGACGAAGCCGTCCTCGATGAAGATCACCACGTCGCCGTGGGCGGCGTCCGGCGGAACGGTGTCACCAGGCAGCGTGCCGCCGAGGAGCTTGGTCGCGTTGCGATACGCGACGTCGGCGTCGTTGCGTTCGCCGGCGGCCTCGAACATCACGCCACTCACGTAGCGCATGACCCCTTCGAACTGGTCGTTGGGCTTCACGCCCTGGTCGCTCTCAAGCAACGTGGCCATGCGCCGCGCCTCGACGCCGGCCTCACCGGGCTCGTTGCGTTGCAGCCAGTTGAGGCCGCCGTAGAACGGGATGAGCATCCGTTCGGCGGGACCGGGATCGTACGGCAAGGCGCCGTCGCCTGTGAGCATCGCCGCGGCCCCATCGCTGAGGCGCTTGGTCCAACGCTGGTACGCGATCTCCCACGCGCGGTCCATCGACCGCGTGCCGATCTCCGCCTGACCGGCATGCATCGCCACCAGGCCGCGGTACATGTGGCGGAGGAGGGCGTCGGCCGGAGCGATCTTCTTGTCCTTCAGTGACTCGAGCGCCGTACCGTACTGCCCCGCGACCATCTGCTCACGCAGCCTGGTCTCTGCCGGGATCCCCGCCGGCCCCGCCCGCCACGACTGCCCCGCCGACGCGCAGCCCTGAAGGGCGAACGCGGCGGCCATTGCGACGAGGAGGGTGGGATACCGGGTCACGGGAGAAGTCGAGAGTGAGTTGTCAGTCTTCAGGATGGCGGTGACGGTCGAGCACGGTCCTCCGCCATCCACGATCCACGGCCCGCCATCTTACTTGATCTGCTTCTCGAGAATCACGATCCGCTGCTGCGCCATCGCGATGGCCTCCGCCATTTTCGCATTGGCATCGCCCTGCGCCTTGATGCGTTCGATGTCGAGCGAGAGCAGGAACCGCTGGTAGCGCATCAGCGCCTCCTGCGGACGCAGCTGCAGGTCGAGCAAGCGCGCGGCCTTGTACTGCGTCTCCGGCGCGTCGGGATCGAGCACACTGGCGCGGTCGTACCGATTGAGCGCACCGGCGAGATCGTTGCTGGCCACGAGATCATCGCCTTCGCGGATGAGCGCGGCCGCCGCTTCTTTGGCCTGCGCGGCAGCGCCCGCGTCCTGGCTGCGGCTCGCGACCATGATGCCCTGCGGGCCACGGCGCGAGAGCACCGCGCTGCGCCCACCGTCGAGCTGCACCATCACGAACTCGCCCAGCTTGTCGATCGGCGCGGCACTCGGCCTCGCCGGCACCATGACCGCGTCGCCGTTGGTCCGGCGCACGATCCACGCCGACGGCGTGCTGCGCGTGGCGGCATAGACCTGCGTCTCGTTCATGCCGATCTGCACTTCACCGCGGGCGATCGACTCGCAGACCGCCGTGGAGCAACCCGAGGTCGCGACCGCGTAGATGGAATCGACCGTCGCCTTCATGGCCTGCCGCTCTGCCGCGATGATCCCGGCGGAGGTAGAGGCGTCAGCCGCCGGCACACGATCGTTGTTGGCGATCACGGGTTCTTGGCGGACACGCTGCGGATACGGTGCACACGCCGCGAGGGTCAGCGCGAGCAGACTGGCTGCTCGGCGCGGGGAGACGTAGATGGTCGGGCTGAGCATATGGGCCTCGGAGTTGGGACGGATGGCGGAAGGCAGATCGTCGATGGCAGAGTGATGCGGGACTCTGTCGCGTTACGGCGTCAGTCGGCGACGCTGGATGTACTTCTTGATCTTGTGCTGCCCCACCCAGACCTTCGCGTTCGACTCGAGGTCGATCAACGTCGCGTCGATCTGATAGAACACGACCTTCTCGCGGCCCTCGGAGTCCTCGATCGCCTGCACGTCGCCCTGCAGCATGAAGCGAGCGCCCTGTTCGCGGGCCATGCGCGCGCGGGTCTCGGCGCTGGCGTTCGTCTGCTGGTCCACGCGTTCCGCTCGCACCTCATCACGCTCGGACGCGCTGGCGACCACCTTCACCGCACCCGACGTCACGTACGCACGCTCCAGGTCGCGCACGAAGGTGCCGACCGCGATGTGCTCCATGGTCTTGTTGCGGAACTCGCCGACGATCACCGTCGGCGACTGGCCGCTATGGCTCGCCGCCCATTCGCGCGACCAGTTCGCATTGAGCGACTGCCCGATGAGCTCGTTCGCGACGAGGCGCGAGTCAGTGTCGTTCCACTTCCCCGAGAGATCGGTGACCGACTCGGGGTCGATGCGCGAGACGCGCTTGATGCCGCAGGCCGACACGGCAAGGGCTGCAACGGTGAGTGCGAGGATGGATCGGCTGCGAAGCATACGGTCTCCCGGGTGGGAACGGACTGGGTTCGGGTCGAGCTGGCGGGGCGTCCCGCTCGATTATTATAGAATGCATGGTTGGTGCCAGAGTATGACGATTACGTAAGTGCTTACGTGACAACGCAGTGCGATGTTTCATCATCTGTCGATGTCCTCGCAATCGGACAGATATCCGAAAGTGGGTGCCTGACTGACACGCTGGCCCGTGCGCCCCCTATTTTTGGTACCAGAATGGCATGAGCAGTTGCGGCTACAGTTCTTCATTCCTGATACCCCTCACCTCTCACCAAGGAACGCCGTGCCCTCCGATGTGATCGACTACAGAATCGTCGGCGACGATATGCAGGGTGTCATCATCACCCTCGATCCCGGCGAAGCCGTGTTCGCCGAAGCCGGCGCCATGATGTACATGGAAGACGGCATCGAGATGGCGACCACGCTCGACCCCAACGCGAAGGGCGGCGGACTCTTCGGCAAGCTCATGGGTGCGGGCAAGCGACTGCTCACCGGCGAATCGTTCTTCATCACGCTCTTCGGCAACGCCGCCGCGCAGCGCCGCGACGTCGCGTTCGCCGCGCCCACGCCCGGCCGCATCTTCGTTGCGGACCTCAAGCAGTGGGGCGAACTCATCGCCCAGAAGGACGGCTTCCTCTGCGCCGCGCGTGGCACCGACATCGACATCGCGTTCACCAAGCGCATCGGTGCGGGCTTCTTCGGCGGCGAAGGCTTCATCCTGCAGCGTCTGCGCGGAGACGGCCTCGCGTTCCTCGCGGCGTCGGGCACGCTCATCGAACGCGAGCTGCGCGCTGGCGAAGTGCTGCGTGTCGACACCGGCTGCCTCGTCGCCATGCAGGCGTCGGTGGACTACGACATCGAGATGGTGAAGGGCATCAAGACCGCGCTGTTCGGCGGTGAAGGCCTGTTCTACGTGAAGCTCACCGGTCCGGGTCGCGTGATCCTCCAGACCCTGCCCTTCTCGCGACTCGCCGAGCGGGTGATCGCCCATGCACCGGCTATGCAGCGACAGGGCGGTGCCGCGGGTGTGCTCGGCGGCATCATCGGAGACCGCGGGTGACGGACGAACGCGCGAGGGGGCAGTCGATGGTCAGGTTCCGGCAGCTCCCTCGCGCGATCAGCGGCACGGTCGCGGCCTGTGCGTTGACTGGTGCGCTCTATGTGGGCTTCAAGCCCGTGGGTGCCCTGCCCGCGTTGGGTACGCTGCTCGACCCCGCGCGCGGTGTCTGGGCGGCCGCGCGCGTCGCCGAACTTCCAGCGACGCAACAACTGGAGATCGACGGCCTCACGGCGCCGGTGGAGGTTCGCTACGACCGCCGCGGCGTGCCGCACATCTTCGCCAAGAACGGCGTCGATCTCGCGCGCGCGCTCGGTTGGGTGCACGCGCGCGACCGTTTGTTCCAGATGGAGCTCACCGCGCGTAAGGTCGCCGGTACACTCTCCGAACTCGCGGGCGCACAGACGTTGCCGGTCGACCGACAATCGCGTGAGCGCGGACTCGCCGCCGCGGCGAAGGCACGCTGGGACGCCCTCCCCAAGGACGCGCCCACGCGCCTCGAGGCGGTCGCGTATTTCGAGGGCGTGAACGCGTATGTGCGCTCGTTGCGACCAGCAGAGATCCCGGTGGAGTACAAGCTGCTCGGCGCCACGCCGCGTACGTTTGAAGAGCACGAAGGCTATTCGCTGCTCGCGGAGATGGCGCAGGTGCTCTCGTGGCAGAGCGAAGAGCTCCAGCGCGGTGCGATCGAGGCGATGATCGGGCGCGAGGCCACGGATGCGCTCTTCCCTGTGAACGCCCCGATCCAGGAACCGATCGAGCCGGTCGCGGGGCGTACGGCGCCGCGGTTCGCGCCAGTGCGCTTCCCCGCGCCGTCGTTGCCGGACGCGAAGGCCGTCGCGTCCGCCAAACGTGCCGAGCGAGCCCATGTGCGCGTGGCGCTCGGGCCCGATCTCCGTGCACGCGACCCGGAACTCGTGCGGGGGGCGCCGCAGCGCTTCACGCGCGGTGATGCCGTGGTGGGATCCAACAACTGGGCCGTGGCCCCGGCGCGTTCGGCGAGTGGTCGTGCGCTGCTCTCGGGCGACCCCCACCTCTCCCTGTCGTTGCCGAGCGTGTGGTACGAGGTGCACTTGGTGATCCAGGGGGAGCTCGACGTCTACGGCGTCACGTTCCCGCTCGCCCCGGTGGTGCCGATCGGATTCAATCGTGATGTGGCATGGACCGCCACGAACTCCGGCGCCGACGTCACCGACTTCTATCGCGAGGTCGTCGACGACTCCGTCTCGCCGAAACGGTATCAGGTCGACGGCGAATGGCG
>JBJXGK010000145.1:0-19658 GCA_046153705.1 Gemmatimonadaceae bacterium | reverse complement strand
GGGCTCGTGGCGGCGCGGATGGACTTCTTGATCCGGTCACGGAGGGCGTCGTCGAGCGCGTGTCCGGCGCGCAGGCGCACGAACAGCACCACCTGCACGTCCTTCTCCGCGCCGCTGCCCACTTCCTGCCCCACCACGACGCTCTCGAGGATCTCCGGCATCTGCTCCACCTGCCGGTAGATCTCGGCCGTGCCGATGCGCACGCCACCGGGATTGAGCGTCGCGTCACTGCGGCCGTGGATCACCAGGCCATCGTGCTCGGTGATCTCCGCCCAGTCACCGTGACGCCACACGCCGGGAAAGAAGTCGAAGTACGCCGCGCGATACTTGCTGCCATCGAGATCGTTCCAGAACGCCACCGGCATGCTCGGAAACGGCTTGGTGCACACGAGTTCACCCGCCGCGCCGCGCAGTGGCTTCCCGGCGTCATCCCACACATCGACGGCCATGCCGAGCCCACGACACTGCAACTCGCCGCGATACACCGGCAGCATCGGGTTGCCGAGCGCGAAGCAGGAGATGAGGTCCGTGCCGCCGGAAATGCTCGCCAGGTGCACGCCGGGCCGCACGTCGGTGTAGACGTAGTCGTAGCTGTGCTCGGCGAGCGGACTGCCGGTGGAGAGGATCGCGCGAAGTGCGTCGAGCCGGTGCGTGCGCGCGGGGGCGAGATCGAGCTTCTGCGACATCGCGAGGAACTTGGCGCTGGTGCCGAACACCGTCACCCGTTCCTCGGCGGCAAGGTCCCAGAGGATCGCCGGGTTCGCGTCGGGCAGCGGCGCACCATCGTACAGGACGATCACGGCGTCGCTCGCGAGCGCGGTCACGAGCCAGTTCCACATCATCCACCCGCAGGTGGTGAAATAGAAGAGCCGCTCACCGGCGCGCAGATCGGTGTGGAGCCGATGCTCCTTCAGGTGCTGCAGCAACGTACCGCCGGCGCCGTGCACCATGCACTTGGGCAACCCGGTCGTGCCGGAGCTGTACATGATGTAAAGCGGATGGTCGAACGGGAGCGGTTCGAACAGCGGAGCGCCTGCGGCCGCGCGTGCCGCGCGATGACTGTCGCCACTCGCGAGGAAATCGTCCCAGCGGATCGCCTGCGGCAGACGCTCCGCTGCCTCGCGGGCGGCCGTGTCGTCGTCGAGGAACGGCACGAGCACCAACGCGTGCAAGGAGGGCAACGCGCGCACGATCTCCTGCGTCCGCTGGAGGCAATCGATGCGTTTGCCGGCGTAGCGGTATCCGTCGGCGGCGATCAACACGGTGGGCGCGATCTGTCCGAAGCGATCGAGCACGCCGCCGACACCGAAGTCAGGCGAGCAAGACGACCACACCGCCCCGACACTCGCCGCACCGAGCGCGCCGACCACGGCCTCGGGGATGTTGGGGAGGAAACCGACGACGCGGTCGCCGGGTTGCACGCCGCTGGCGCGCAGCGCACTCGCCATGCGCGCCACCGCCTCGGCGAGTGCGGCAGCCGAGAGTTCGCGTCGCCGCCCGGACTCGTCGCGCGCGATGAGCGCCGGGCCGTCGTCGCGACGGCGCAGGACATTCTCCGCGAAGTTGAGTCGCGCGCCGGGGAACCACACCGGTCCGTCGGTGGGGAGCGACGGCGCATCGTCCACGCTGAGCGAGGCGCGGCGACGCGGCGGCTGCATTTGCTCGCCGTGCGTCAGCACACCATCGAACGACCCGATCACTGCGCAGCTGCGCCAGATCTCCCGCCAGAACGCCTCGGATTGCGCCACCGACCAGGCGTGCCACTCGATGTACGGCGCATCGGCGTCCGGCGCACCGGGCACGCGCGCGGCGACGTCACGGAAGAACCGCGCCATCGCCGTCCGCGCGGCGGCGTTGGGCGTGGGACTCCAGAGCGGTCGCATATGCAGTGCGTCAGCGGCGTCAGGCATGCGCGACAAAGATAACGCGCTTTGCGCGCGCGCCGACTGTGGCGTAACGTTGGGACGTGACCGCCGAACCGACCCGCCGCATCCTGCACGCCGACGCCGACGCGTTCTTCGTCGCCGTCGCCCGCATGGCGGATCCGGACGGCGCGGGCAAAGCGGAGCTGCTGATCGTCGGCGGGCGGCCGGGCGGGCGGGGTGTGGTGTGCTCCGCCTCCTACGCAACGCGGGCGTTCGGTGTGCGCTCGGCGATGCCGATCGACCAGGCGCTACGCCTTTGCCCCGACGCGCTCTGCGTTCCCGTCCCGCGCCATGCCTGCTCCACCACCTCGCGCGCGATCGCCGCGGTGCTGGCACGCTTCACGCCGGTGGTCGAGGGCGCGAGTATCGACGAGTGGTATCTCGATCTCACCGGCACCGAGGCGCTCTACCAGCACGAGCCACTCGAGGCGACCGCGCGCCGCATCCGCGACACGGTCCACGCCGAGACCGGCATGTGGCTCTCGCTCGGCGGTGCGACGTCCAAGCTCGTCGCCAAGCTCGCGGCCGAACGCGCCAAGCCGCGTCCCACCACAGGCGGAACCGGCGTGCGCATCGTCGCCGACGGCGACGAAGCCGAGTTCATGCGCGAGTTCGCGCTCGCCGAGATCCCCGGCGTCGGGCCCAAGTTGCAGGAGCGCCTGAAGGCACTCGGCATGACACGGGTGGACGACGTGCTGCCGCACGACCGTGCATCGCTTTCGCGATGGCTGGGCCGTCGCCCCGCCGAGTGGTTGTGGCATCGGGTGCGCGGCGTGCACCACGCCAAGGTGGAGCCACGGGCGGCGGCGAAGCAGATGAGCAAGGAGACCACGTTCTTGCGCGACGTCGACGACAGTGCGGCGATCGGTGCCGTTCTCCGCTCACTCGTGGCGAAGGTGGCGCACGAGATGCGCGGCGACCGCATCGGTGCGCGGACGGTGACGGTGAAGTTGAAGGACGCCGACTTCACCACGCGCCTCGCCAGCCGCACGGTGGAGGAGCCGATCGAGAGTGACCGTGCGATCGCGGACATCGCAGTCGGCCTCTTGCAGAAGCTCCGGGCGGCGCGACGTGCCCCGGCGCGGTTGGTGGGCGTGTCGCTCGGCAACTTCAGGCCGGCGCGCGACGCCGAACAGTTGGGCTTGTTCGGTGCGCCCGCCGCGGTGGAGCGTGCGCAGGACCGCGCGGTGTCGCGGGCGATGGACCGCGTGCGCGAGCGGTTCGGCAGTGAGGCGATCCGCACCGGTAGCGTGACGCCCTCACGGTAGACAGGCCCTCCGCGCTCCAGCGCGTGTCAATGTGGCGTCCCCCCCTGCTGCGGGTGCATTATTGGACTGCGGCCCCCACCGCCTGCAGGTCCATTCAACCAGTAGACCCACTGATGAAGCCCACTCGTCCACTCTCGTTGGCGGCGGGCCTCGCGGTGCTGGCACTCGCCTGCCAGCCCACGACGCCTACCACGGCTCCCTCCCCGTCTGCGGGCACCCCGCCGACTGCGACGCCGCAGGCCGGCGCGCCGACCACGCCGCCTGCGGGCGCGCCCGCAGGTGCTCCGGGTGGAGCGCCGCAAGGCGCGCCTGGCCAGAACGCCCAGGGCGGCCCTGCGGCCCCCGGCGCCGATCCCGCCCCGCGTCCGTACGCCCAAGTCATCCGCGGCGACGTGAAGACCAAGGCCGGTCTCTTCAAGACGCACATGATCGGCAGCTCGCTCTACTATGAGATCCCGGCGGGTGAACTCGGCAAGGACATGATGCTCGTCTCGCAGGTCGCCAAGAACAATGAAGGCGACGGCTACGGCGGCGAGCCGATCGACACACGCGTGGTGCGCTGGGAGCGTCGCGGCAACCGCATCCTGTTCCGCAACGTGTCGTTCGCGATCGTCTCCGATCCATCGGCGCCGATCGCCGAAGCGGTGCGCAACTCCAACTTCGACGCGATACTCGCGGTGTTCCCCGTCGCGGCCTTTGGCCCCGACTCGGCGGCGGTGATCGACGTGACGCGGTTGTACACCTCGCCGCCCAACGAAGTGAGCGCGATCCAGGCGATCCGTGGCCAGCTCGATGCGGCGCGCAGCTTCCTCGAGCGTGTGGCGACCTACCCGACCAACATCGAAGTCGAGGCCGCACTCACGATCAATGCGCAGCCGCAGCCGCAATCGTTCTTCCCCGGCCTGCCGCCGGCCCAGCCCGCGCCGGGCACGCCCACCAGCACCAAGTCGGTGGTCATGCACTGGTCGATGGTGAAGCTCCCCGAGAGGCCGATGATGCCGCGTCTCCGTGACTCGCGCGTCGGGTACTTCTACACGAGCACGATCGATTTCAGCCGTCCCGAGCAGCGCGCGCAGCAGCGCAACTTCATCGCGCGCTACCGCCTGGAGAAGAAGGACCCCAACGCCGCGATCTCGGAGCCGGTGAAACCGATCGTGTACTACATCGATCCGGCGACGCCGACCTGGCTCGTGCCGTTCGTGAAGGCGGGCGTCGAGGAATGGCAGTCGGCGTTTGAAGAAGCGGGCTTCCGCAACGCGATCCTCGCGAAGGAAGTGCCGAGCAAGCAGGAGGACCCGGACTTCTCGCTCGAGGACGCGCGGTTCTCCAGCATCCGCTGGCTGCCGTCGACGATCGAGAACGCGAACGGGCCGAGTGACACTGACCCGCGCACCGGCGAGATCCTGAACGCCGACGTGAACATGTACCACAACATCATGAACCTGCAGACCTGGTGGTATTGGACGCAGGTGGGCCCACTCGATCCGCGCGCCGCGCGGCTCCCGCTGCCCGATGCGCTCCAGGGCCGCTTGGTGCAGTTCGTGGTGGCGCACGAAGTGGGGCACACGCTCGGCCTGCCGCACAACCAGGCCGCGTCGGGATTCTATCCGGCGGACTCGGTGCGCTCACGCACGTGGGTCGCCAAGATGGGGCACTCCCCGACGATCATGGACTACGCGCGCTTCAACTATGTGGCGCAGCCTGAGGATTCGATCCCGGTCAACCTGCTCATCCCGACCGTCGGACCGTACGACAAGTATTCGATCAAGTGGGGCTACATGCAGATCCCGGGTGCGCGCACGTCGGATGACGAACGTGCGGCGCTCGATGCGATGGCGCGCATGCAGGACACCATCCCGTGGTATCGCTATGGCATCCCTGACGACTTCGGGGCGTTCCCCTACACGGCGTACTCCGAAGCGGTGGGCGACCAGGACGCGGTGAAGAGCACGGAGCTCGGCCTGCGGAATCTCAAGCGGCTGATGCCGATGTTGCTGCCCGCCACCACCCAGCAGTACGAGGACGTGTCGTTCGCGAAAGAAGCGTATGGCCGCCTGCTCGGGCAGATGACGAACGAGCTGCGTCACGTCGCGACGATCCCGGGCTCGTCGACGGGCCAGGAGAAGTACGGTTCGCAGCCCGGCGTGCGCTTCACACCGATGCCGCGGGCCAAGCAGAAGCAGGCCGTGCAGTTCCTGCACGACAATCTCTTCAAGACGCCGATGTGGCTGCTCGATCCGACGATCCTGCGCCGGTTGGAGCCGGATGGTGCGGTGGCCCGCATCAACTCGACGCAGCGCGGCATCCTCGGCACGCTGATGGCGGATGAGCGCATGGCGCGTCTAGTGGAGTACGAAGCGATGCAGGGCGCGCGCGATGTGTATCCGCTGCCCGAGTACCTCGCGGACATCCGTTCCGGCCTGTGGTCAGAGCTCGGGATGGGCACGGTGCGTGTGGATGCGTACCGTCGTGGCTTGCAGCGTATCTACATCGAAGCGGTGACGGCGAAGCTGAATGCAGGCCCGCCGACCACGCCGCGTGTCTCGTCGAGCGCACAGACCGGGCAGCTCTTCACCGCCGGCGCGCGTCCGTCGACCGACGTGAAGGCGTTGCTGCGGCAGGAACTGCGGACGCTCGATGGGCAGCTGGCCACTGCCGCGGGCAAGGCCGGTGATGCCGTGACCCGCGCGCATATCGCGGACGCGCGGTTCAATATCAAGCAGTTGCTTGATCCCAAGTAGAGCGTTCTGAGTGTTGGTGAGAGGGGGCTGCCCATGGTTGGGTGGTCCTCTCTTGCTTTTACTGCTTCACCACAGGGGCACAGGGGGCTCAGGGAACTGCTTCTCACCACAGAGGGCACAGAGGGCACAGAGAACTACGTGAGGAGGGGTTGGCTCCTCAGGACGGTTCCGGGGTTGGGAGAGACTTTTTCTTTTTCAACTACAACGACAACTGCAACTGCGGCCGTACGGCTGCCCCACGTAGTTGGAGGCCCACACCGACAAATCGTCAGCGCGAGCCCCCAAAAAAGAATCCGTCCCACCCAGCGACATCAGCCCACGAGCGCAGTCCCCCCTGTGCCCCCTGTGCCCCTGTGGTGAAGGCAGCTGCAGTTCGCTGTGCTCTCTGTGCCCTCTGTGGTGAAAAGCAGTCGAACCGTCCCCCTCACCGAACCCTGAGGAATTCGATCGGCTGCCCCGTCGGCCCGAACTTGATCACCCGATGTGCCGGCGCCACCTCGATCCAGAACGTGCCTGGCGCCTCCCCACCCGTCATCGCGACGCGATACACCTCGACGGTACCCATCGGCACGGTGACCGTCTCGGTCCCCATCACCTTGAGCGTGCGCGCTTCGATGATGCCCTTGCCCGTCGCGACGACGTTCACGGTGATGCTCGCCCCACTCTCCCACCGCATGTGCGGCAGCAGCGCCTGCAGCAGGTTGTCATCGACCGCACCGGCGGGCACGGTGACACCACTGTACTTCACGTCCTGCATCGCGCCGGTACCCGACGGCGTCCGGCCGGTGCCGCTCACCGTGCCACCGCTGTACGTGATGGTGAGCCCGAAGTCCTGCCCCTGGAACTTCCCCGTCTGCTTGGTCTCGCGCATCTCGAGGGTTGAGGAGAACCGCACTGCGCTCTCCTGCTGCACCACGGTCGCGAGCTGTGAACGCTCGTTGTAGAGCCAGCCGTCACCGTCGCGCGTGAGGGCAGCGGATTGATACCCCAGCGGCACCGACCCCTGGAACATCACCTGGAACGAATCGGCAGCGGGCACCATGTGCGCCATGTCGAGGTCGAGCGTGAGTTCCTTCACCGTGAGGTCATCGAGTGTCATCGGTGCGCCGTCCACCGTCACGATGTTCACCGGCGCGATCGCGGCGAGCGGTCCGGCGATCTTCGTCGCATCACCCACCACCACCACGAGCAAGCCTTCGGTGCGCATGCCCTGCCGCGAGGCGGCGAGTGCCTGCTCCGCCGTCACACTCGAGATCCGCTGCCTATACGTCTGCACATAGTCCGTCGCGAGTCCGAGCAGTCGCGCCGTGGCCACCTGCGCCGCGACGGCGTCCGCAGTCTCGGTCTGCAGGGGGAACCGACCGGTGAGCGTGAGCTTCGCGCGCTCGAACTCGTCGGCAGGGATGGGCTGTGCGCCCATGCGGCGGATCTGCGCCAGCAACTCGACGAGTGCGGAGTCGGTCACCTCGGTGCGCACATCGGCGCTGGCGCTGAACGAGCCGAGTCCGCGACGACGCGCGACGCCGGAGTAGGCGCCGTAGGTCCAGCCCTTCTCCTCACGCAGGATCTGGAACAGGCGTGAATCACTCGCGCCGCCAAGGACCTGGTTCGCCACCGAGAGCGCGTATCCGCGCGTATCGGTCGCCATCCACGTGGTGTTGCCGGCGAGGATGTTCGACTGCACCGACCCCGCGCGATGCACAATCACGATCTCCGTGCGCGCACGCTGCGGCGCCGGCCGCGTGGCCGGTGTGCCGGCGGCCACGCCGGCCCACGAACCGAACGTCTGTTCGGCGAGCACCCGCGCTTCGGTGGTATCGATCGCACCGGCGATCACGAGCAGCGCCTGATTGGGCCGCATCCGCGCCCCGTGGAACGCGACGAGATCGTCGCGGGTGATCGCCTTGAGCGTGTTCTCCTCGACCGAACGCCCGTAGGGATGCTCGCCGAAGAGACCACGGTTGAACGCGCGGGTCCCGATCTGCTCGGGTTGCGACTTGGCCAGCGTCAGCGCCGAGAGCGATTGCTGACGGTACAACTCGAGTTCCTGCGGCGGGAACGAGGGACGCAGCGCGGCGTCAGCGAGCAGCTCGAACGCGAGGCGCATGTCCCCGGTGAGGACGGCCGCATTCACCGAAAGGAAGTCCGCTCCCGCCGACGCCGTGAGCGATCCACCCACGCCTTCGATGGCAGCCGCGATCTGTTCGGCGCTGCGGTTGCCCGCCCCCTTGGTGAGCAGGCCCGCAACGAACTCCGATGTGCCGGTCTTGCCGTACGGATCGTAGAACGAGCCCCCCGGCACCGAGAGCGACATGGAAAGCACAGGCTGCTTGTCGTTGGCCACGACGATCACGCGCAGTCCGTTGGCGAGCACCGATTCGGCGAACGGGGGGAAGCGGCCGGGTTCGAGCGGCATGGGTACGGGCGGCGCGGTCGGCACCTGTGCGTGCAGCGCGGTCACGCCGAGTGTCGCAACACCGAGCGACGAGGCCGTCGCGAGGAACAGAAGTGAGCGGATCATCATTTGGCCTCCGGCACGATCAACAACGTGAGCGAGTTCTCAGGGCGGAGATACAGCGTGGCGACCCGGCGCAGATCGGCGAGGGTGACGGCTTCGTAGCGCGAGACGTCGGCGTTCACCGCATCGACGCCGCCCAGATACATCACGGCGTAGTGGATCGCCTCCGACACGTTGAGCGCCGTCTGCCGCCCGAAGATCGTGTTCGCGCGCCAGTTGTTCTTCGCCTTGGTGAGTTCGTCCGCCGAGATGCCCTGCGCGGCGCGCGACATCTCACGTTGCAGCGAGGCGCGGAGCGAGTCGGCCGTGACGCCCTGGTTGGCGATCACCAGCGCCCCGAAGATCCCCACGCCGCGCATGGGCCCGAACGGGTTGTAGAGCGCCTGGGCGGCGACCGCGACCTTGGACTCGCGCACCAGCGCACGGTTCAACCGTGAGCTCTCTCCCGCCCCGAGGATCGTGGAGAGCAGTTCGAGCGCCGGGAAATCACCGTGCGAAGGCGGCACCACCCTGTACGCCGTGAGTACCGCGGGCAGCGAGGCGTTGCGATCGGGGATGCGCTTGACCTCTTCGCGCCCGGTGGACGCCTGCGCCGAACACTGCACCGGCGGAGGCGTCTGCCCGCGCGGGATGCCGCCGAAGTAGTCACGCACCCACTGCCGCGCCTGTGTCGGATTGAAGTCCCCGGCGATGACCAGCGTGGCGTTGTTGGGCGCGTAGTAGAGATCGAAGAACGCCTTCACGTCGGCGACGGTCGCCGCGTTGAGGTCGTCCATGGAACCGATGATGGAGTGCGAGTACGGATAACAGCGCTCGCGATCGAACATCGTGGGCAGCGAGTCGATGAACGCGCCGAAGTACGGCTGATTGTCGAAGCGCAGCCGCCGCTCCTCCTTCACCGCCTCCTGCTGGTTCTTGAGATTCTCCGGTGTGATCGCCAGCGACCGCATGCGGTCGGCCTCGAGCCAGAGCGCGAGGTTGAGGCGATTGGACGGAAGGACGTCGTAGTAGTTGGTGCGGTCCGGCTGCGTGGTGCCGTTGAGCGAGCCGCCCGCGCGTTCGATGAGATTGCCGTGGTCGGCCTTCTTCACGTTGGCTGACCCCTGGAACATCATGTGCTCGAACAGGTGCGCGAACCCGGTGCGTCCCGCGCGTTCGTTCCGCGAGCCCACGTCATACCACACGTTCACGGCGACCACCTGCGAGGAATGATCCTCGGCGAGGTGGACCTTGAGGCCGTTGGGGAGCGTGAAGCTCTCGACCTTCACGCGTGTGGGTGACTGCGCATGCAGCGCGGAAGTCCAGGCGAACAACACGCCGACGAACGTGCTCATGATGCCACGCGATCCCATCGCGATACTCCCGGGTTGGTGGAGGGGCTGTTGGGTCAGTTGCCGGTGGAGCCGAAGCCGCCGGCGCGTTCGGTCGATCGAGTGACGGAGCCTACCGTGAACGGTAGCGCTTCGTACCGCGAGAGGACCATCTGAGCGATGCGTTCACCGTGACGGATGGTGAGGGGCGAGGTGCCTCCGTTCTTCACGGGCACTTGCCACTCATCAGGGAAATCCGCGTCGATGGTGCCGGGGCTGTTGACGATGACGAGGTCGGTCTTGAGCGACGTGCCTGAGCGAGGGCGCACCTGCGCCTCATACCCTTCCGGCAACCGCGCGCGGAAGCCGAGGGGGATGAGAGCCTTCTCACCGGGCGCGAGCGTGACGCGCCGGGTTTCGTCGCCGGCCTCGATGGCGCGGGGGGTCGCGACGCCGGCGATGAAGACCGTGACCGTGGCACCCAGCAGGCAGGCCGCAAGATCGTGGCCGGCGCTCGCGGCGGTGGCTCGGGCCGGGGGGGCGATCGTGGGATGGAGGGGGTCGAAGACGATGGCGGGCACAGGCGTATTCTAGTCGGGTTCTCGGGTGTGGGTGAGGGGCGGAAATGTGCTTTCGGGAACTACCGGGGCCCTGATCAGTGTAGAATCAACACACTCCTCACTGCCATCACGAACGTGCGCCTATTCGCTGCCTCACTGCTCCTCGCTGCGCTCGCCGCCCCCGCGGTAGCGCAGACCCAAGATTCGACCGTCGCCGTCGCCCCTGCGATGGACTCGGTGCCGATGGATCCGCGCGAGTACGGACAGCGCGCGCAGGCGGCGTTCGAGCGGTATCGGCGGATGAACCTGCCGAGCTTCCGCGGGCGTGTGCATTCGGGACGCAACTGTCCGGAGCCGGTGGGGCTCAACTGGTGCTACTGGTACGACGAGGAGCAGAGCGTCGGCCCGGAGAGCCCGCGGGTGATCGCGGCGCGGCATCGCATGCTCTCCATCCTCGACTCGCTCGGCCGACTCAATCCGGCCGACAACTGGATCAGCGGCCAGCGTGTCCGCTACATGATCGAGACCAATCGCACGGGTGACGCCCTCGCGGTGGCGAAGAGTTGCCAGGCGTACGGGTGGTGGTGCGACGCGCTCGAAGGCATCGCGCTGCACGAAGCCGGGCGCTACGCGGAGTCGGAGGCGGCGTACGAGCGTGTGCTCGCGGAGATGTCGCCGCGCGAACAATGCACGTGGCGCGACCTCACGCCGTACCTCGACGAGGATTCGCGCAAGCAGTACATCCGCAGCGCCTGTGGCAGCAAGGAACGCAAAGCGTTCGAGGACCGCGTGTGGTGGTTCTCCCGGACCCGGTACGGCATGAAGGGCAATGACTCGCGCACCGAACACTTCTCGCGGCTCACGTACGTGGAGTTCCTCCGTAACGCGGCGAGCGCCTACGTGACGGGGTTCGATGAAGCCGAGCGCGAGATGACCATGCGGTTCGGCTGGTCGCGTCGCTTCGCCGCCAACGGCTACACGCCGGGCCCCACCGAGGACGACTACGATCCGTCGCGCCTCGACGCGAACGGACGCTTCGACCCGTCGCTGCGCGTGAACGTGATCGGCATGGAAGCCACGCCGTCGCACCGCTTCATCCCGCCGGCCAACGTGCTCACCTCACCGGCGAGCTCGGACTCCACCGAATGGGCGGTGCAGCTCCCGCCGGTGGTGGCGCGGTATCATCCCGCGTACGCGTCGAAGTTGCTCATGCTCGAGCACCAACAAGGGCTGTTCCGGCGCGGCGACACGGCGCTCGTCGTGGTGGCGTACGACGTGAGCAAGGTGCGCGGCATCGCCGACGCACCGCTCGAGGCCGCCCTCACCGTGACTCCCGGCAGCACACCCAACGGCACCACCACGGTGATCAAGAACGCTCCGGGTCGCGGTACCATCACCGTGAAGGCCCCGTGGGGCCCGCTCCTGATGAGCGCCGAGGTCGCGGCCGATTCGGCGTCGACACTGGTGCGCGCGCGGTATGGCATCCGCCCGCCCTACGCGCTCGGCGCGCGCGTCTCGCTCTCGGACCTGCTGTTCTACGCGCCGTATGGCACGTTCCCCACCACGGTGGAGGAGGCGCTGCCGCATGCGCATCCCACGCAGCGGCTCCGGTCGTCGCAGAAACTCGGCGTGTTCTGGGAGGCGTACAACACCAACCCGCAGGGCGAGCGGATGAAGATCACGCTCGTTGTCGCTCCCGAGGAGGCAGACGAGCGCGGCCGCGTGTCGCGAGCGCTGCGACTGGGCCGCGGGGCGAGTCCGGTGACGATCTCGGTGGAGGACATGTCGGCGCGCGGGAGCCGAACGTCGCCGCGCGCGGTGGAGGTCGACATTTCCACCCTCAAGCCGGGAGCGTACCTGGTGCAACTGGAGATCGACGTGGCGGGACAGTACGTGGTCCGCGCCGACCGTCGCATCGTGATAACCGGTCCGTGACGTTTGGCGGGCCCAAGCCGTTTGTAGAGAGCACGGGGGTGGCGCGTCGCGCTGCCCCCGCTGTGCATGTCGGTGTCACCGCACTCGCCCCTCTGTTCCGTCCGTCCCCCTCGTCAGAACCCCCTCCGTGCGTCACGTAGTCGTCCTCCTCGCGCTCGTCAGCGCGGCCGCCACTTCTCCGCTCCGCGATCCCTTGCTGGCGCAGTCCGCCGACACCACCCCGCGGCCGCCACGACCCCGCACGGCCGAGGAGATCCGGATCGCCACGCGCGACTCGATCCTCGACAGTCTCTGGCCGGTGAAGGGCCCCGCTCCGCTGCCGGGCTCGATCCTTCCCGAGCGCCGCATCGTCGCCTACTACGGCAATCCGCTCTCGGTGCGCATGGGCGTCCTTGGCGAGTATCCGAAGGACGAGATGCTGAAGATGCTCGACGCCGAAGTGCGGGCGTGGGAAGAAGGCGACCCGCTCACGCCGGTGCAGCCGGCGCTGCATCTGATCGCGGTGGTCGCCCAGGGCGCGCCGGGCCGCGACGGCAAGTATCGCCTGCGCATGACGGACGAGCTCATCGAACGTGTGGCCGCGTGGGCGGAGGAGCGCAACGCGCTGGTGTTCCTGGACGTGCAGGTGGGACTCTCGACGCTGCAAGCGGAGCTCCCGCGGCTGGCCAACTTCCTCGCGCGACCGAACTTCCACTTGGGGATCGACCCCGAGTTCGCGATGAAGAACGGCGGGATCCCCGGCAAGCGGATCGGCACGTATGACGCGGAGGACATCAACTACGCGACGGAGTTCCTGCAGACCTTGGTGAAGAACCACAAGCTGCCACCGAAGGTGCTGGTGGTGCACCGCTTCACGAAGAACGGCGTGACGAACGCGAACAAGATCGTGCTGCGGCCCGAGGTGCAGGTGGTGATGCACATGGACGGGTTCGGGGCGCCGTCGTTGAAGAAGAACTCGTTCCGGCAGTTCGTGAAGGCGGAGCCGGTGCAGTTCGCGGGGTGGAAGCAGTTCTACAAGGCGAAGAACGACTCGCCGCGGACGTCCATCGCGGAGATCCTGCGTCTCAATCCGAAGGTGCTCTACATCCAGTACCAGTGAGACGGGAGCCGTAGGGCGCCCGGCGCAGCGGACGCACTCCTCAGACCTTCCCCTCGAGGGCTTTGGCCACGTGTTCGCGGAACGTGCGGCTCACGCGGAGTTTGGTCCCGTCGTTGAGTAGCATCACCTGGTCGCCGCCGAACCAGGGCTGCAGTTCCTTGACCGCGTCGAGGTTGACGATGAGGCGCCGGTGGATGCGGACGAACTTGGCGGGGTCGAGGCGCGATTCGAGGGCGCTGAGCGTTTCGCGGATGATGTGTTTGGTCTTGGCGTCGTGCAGGTGCACGTAGTTGCCGTCCGACTCGACCACGCGCACGTCGCTCATGCGCACCACGTACGAGCGGCCTTCGTGCTTGACCATCACCCGGTCGGCGTAGCGCACGGTGGGATCGTCGCGCACCACATCGTCGAGCACACCGCTCACCACATCGTCGAGCACACCACGAAGCGCCGAGGCGGCGCGGGCGACGGCCTTGAGGCCGCGCTGCTCGCGGGCGTGTGCGAGGGCCTGTGCGAAGCGCTCATCGTCGAACGGCTTGAGGAGATAATCCACCGCGTGGACGTCGAACGCACGCAGCGCGTGCTGGTCGAAGGCGGTGACGAAGACCGTCGCCGGCATCTTCTCGGGCCCGATGGCCTCGATGACACCGAACCCGTCGCGGCCGGGCATCTGGACGTCGAGGAACACGATGTCGGGCGTCGTCTCCCGCAGCACCCGCACCGCCGCCTCCCCATCCTCCGCCTCGAGCACCTCGCGCACGTCCCCCTCGCGCGCGAGCAACCCCTTCACCCGGGAGCGTGCGAGCGGCTCATCATCGACGACCAGCACACACAGTGTCATTGCTGGACACTACCGCCCGGCCCGCCGAGCCGAAAGAGCGTCAGGGACGAGCGGCGGGAGCCGGGGACGAGAGGTAGGGACCGCGAGGTGAGCGGTGAGGGGCGGGCGCAGTCACTGGACGATCGTGACTCCAGTGACTCCATCCGACTGCGCAAACACCTTCCCCGACGGATTATGGAAATAGATCCGCCGCTTCTTCCCTTCCACGATCTCATCCGCCCGCGCGAACTGCTGCGCCAGTGCGATCTGCCCTTCAGGCAACAGCGGGAACGTCGCCGCCGGATACGAGACGTAGACCTCGTCGGCCTGCATATCGACGAGCGCCGTCTCGCGGGTGCGCTTGATGAGGGCCAGAGCCTCCTCGCGCTGCATGGGCGTGGCGATGATGTTCGACGGCACGGAGCCCGGCGTGAGGTCGATGCCACGGTCGTCGGACCCGCCGGTGAACGTCCAGAACAGCAGCACGCCGACGATGCCGACCACCGAGAACCGTACGAGCGGCGTCTGCTTGAGGAACGTCGCCTTGATCGGAGCCAACGCCTGCGTGATCGCGTTGCCGGACTCGGGCACCGCGCGCAGGCTCGTGGAGCTGCGGCTGCCGCGGTTCGCGCTACCGGCCACCGGATAGGGCGTGAAGCAGAACGGGCAGACCCGCTGGTTGTTGCTCTCTTTGTCGCAGGCGTTACAGCGCATGCTCTAAAGGTATGCGCAAGCGAGGCGCGTTCAATGGAGGGGGGCCAAGAGGGCGCGGCCTTGCTGTCACGGCGTGACGGTCCGGCGCGGCCTACTGCTCCGAGTAGTCTCGGGCGGCGGCGCTCATCCCTCCACCGTCCACCACCCGCGTGTAGCCGGCGGCCGAGAGCCGCGCGGCCGCGGCCGACGAGCGAGCCCCGGAGGCGCAATAGAGCAGGATGCGCGAGTTCTTCTTTATCCCGGGGCGGTCGGCCAGGGCGTCCGGGAGGTGATCACCCGGGATATGGGTCGCCCCCGGGAGATGCCCCAAGAGGAACTCGAGTTTGGAGCGCACATCGATCGCGAGGTCGACGGGGAGATTCCGGAACTTCGGCATGGGCTATACTCATATATACTGTTATGCAGTAGAATATAGTCCATCCGGCGATCCTCGCAAGACTCCGCGCGGCCGTTGCCTCGGCGCCGCCTCTGCCGTCCAACGGGGAGAGGTACCACGCACCGCTGTCCGCTTCCTTCCGGGAGAATCTCATGCGCCGTCTCGTCCTTGCCGCCGGTCTCACCATGCTCCTCGCTGCCCCTGCCGCAGCGCAGATGCCGCTCGCCGATATCCGCGTCGGCGTCACCGGGGCCCTCCCCACCGGCGACCTCGCCGATGCGTTCTCTTCGGGCTTCGGAGCGTACGCGCGTGTCGGCGTGCCGGTCGGCGTCGCCAAGATCATGGGCACCGCGACGTTCACGCGGCTCAATGGCAAGGACGTCACGGTGCCGGGCGTTGGCACGTTCGGCGTGGACGATGAGAACGTCATCGGCCTGACGGTCGGACCGCACTTCTCCCCCGCCCCGCTGTTCGATTTCGGCATCGAAGGTGGCTACTTCACCAACATCGACAAGCTCGGGCTGGTGCCGTCGGTGTCGCTCGGGCTCGCGAAGTTCGACCTCATGGCGTCGTACACCGTGGTGTTCTCTGAGGATGTGAACTCCACGTGGATCTCGATCGGCGCGGGACTGCGGTTCTAGTCCACAGCCGTACACAGCCCACCCGCCGCCGTCCGACCTAGAAACTCCCGAGCGTCTCGTCGTCGAACGGGATCGCCGTGGCGGCGGACTTGGCCGAGCTCCGCACCGACTCCGGTGCGGAGCTCGTGCCCGTACTCGTGCGCGTGCGCGTCGAGCGTGCCGGCGGCTTGGCCATGGGGCCCTTGTGCGAAGGGCTGCCCGCCGGTGACGTCGCGGCCGTGCTCTTCGACATCGGCCGGGCGATGTTGCGGCCCTGCTGGCGCGGCGCCGACCACGACTCGCTGACGGATCGGCGCTCCCACGAGTGGCTATCGCCGAGGGTGAACGAGGCCACGAGGGTCTGCAGCTCCGCCGACTGCTGCGAGAGTTGCTCGGCCGCGGCAGCGGACTCCTCGGAGTTCACCGCGTTGCCCTGCGTGACCTGATTCACCGACTCCATCGCCTGCGAGATCTGATCGACGCCGGTGGTCTGCTGCAGACTGGCTGCGGTGATGTTCGCCATGGTTGCTCCGAGTTTGTTGACCTGTGCGTCGATCTCCTGCAGTGCGACCCGCACTTCTGCGTTGACATCGACGCCAACCTTGGCGTTGGCGACAGCTTCTTCGATGAGCGTGCTGGTGGAGCGCGCCGCCTCGGCTGAACGAAGCGCGAGTGAGCGCACCTCCTCGGCGACCACGGCGAAGCCGCGACCGGCGTCACCCGCACGCGCGGCCTCGACGGCGGCGTTGAGTGCCAGCAGGTTGGTCTGGAACGCGATCTCGTCGATGGTCTTCACGATCCGCGCGGTGGAGTCGGAGCTGGCCTTGATGCGCTCCATCGCCTCGTTGAGACGGTCCATCGCGTACACGCCACGTTCGGCACTGGCGCGGCCGACGGTGGCAAGGTCGAGCCCGCGACGCGCTTCGTCGGCGTTCTGCCGGCTCATGGCGGCGACTTCGTGCAAGCTCGACGAGATCTCCTCGAGGGCGCCGGCCTGCTGCGACGTGCCGCTGGCGAGCGACTCCGAGCTCGACGCGATGTAGCTCGACGCGTTGGAGACCTGCTCGGCGCTGCGATGCACCTGGCGCATGGCGTCGGCGAGGTTGTCGACGGCCTGATTGATCGCGGTCTTGAGACGAGCGTGGTCGCCGGGGAACTCGCCGTCGACCCGTGCCGAGAGGTCGCGCTCAGCGACGCGCTCGAGGACGGCACCGGCGGCTTCCACCGGTCCGACCACAGTGTCGAGGATCCGGTTGGTGTCCGCGATGAGTTCGTGGTACGCACCATTGAAGCGATGGGCATCGCCGCGCGCGGTGAGCTCACCCGCGACGGCGCGGTCGTTGAGCGTGCGCATCTCGCGGAGCATGTCGTTCACCACGGCCTGCGTCTGAGTGAACGAGCGGATGGTGTCCTGCGTCTGGCGGATGTTGTGATCGACCGTCGACGCCAGTTCACCGATCTCGTCGGCGCGGACGAACGCGAGCAGCTGCGTCTTCGGCGCGACCGTCACGGAGAAGTCTCCCTCCGCCATCGCCCCGATCGCGGTCTTGAGGCCCGAGACGTCGACATCCTGCAGGCTTTGCGCGCGCTCCGCGACGAGCTTTAGGGGTACCGTGATATCCCGCGTGATCACGACGCCAAGCACGACAGCGACGACCACCGCGATGATCATCACGATGATCGTGACGAGTCGCGCCGCCGCGGCCGTGACCGCGGCTTCGGCGACGGCGATCTCCGCCGCGCTCGCGTGGCGCGCGGCCATGGCCTCGGCTGAATTGGATGCGGCATTGAAGAGATCCTCACCGGCGACGATCATGGCGCCCGCGCCGACGAGGTTCTTCTGATCGAGGTAGCTCCGGAGGTCGGTGGAGTGCTGTCGGAAGGCCGCCTGTTTGGCCTTGAAGTCGGCCCAGTTGATGCTGTCGGCGGCGGACATCTCGAGTCGCTCGTAGGCTTGGATGCCGCGGTCGACCATCTGCACGCCATCGGTGGCGTATGCCACGCCGACCTTCTTGAACTCCTCACTGTCGCCGCGGTCGAGGGCCTGATAAGCCGCGACTTCGAGGCGACGCATCTCCGCGAGACCGAGCGCGATCTGTCCGAGCGAGGCCACCGAGGGCAGCACGTTCTTGCCGATGTCCTGCGCCTTGTTGTTGACCCTCGCGAGCGCGAACAGCCCCGCAACGCCCACCACCATGACAAGGGTGGCGACGGTGAGGAATGCGGTCTGCAGTTTGGCGCCGATGCGGAGGCGGGCGAGCATCGAGTTGGACCGGTCAGGGGATGGGACGCGCGTCGGTCTTTTCTGCCTTCTCAGTATCGGGGGGTAGGCGCCGGGACTTGAGGTTCAGCTGGCGGGCGCGGACAACGTCAACCGGGCCTGCACGAGCGTGGCGAGGAGGCTGATGCACCCCATCAACAGGAACAGCGCGTCGAACGACACGTATTGCGCGATGAGTCCACCGATCGCGATCGCGATGCCGGAGATGAACTGCGTGTGTCCGCTGGCGATGCCCCAGGCAAGGGTGTCGTCGGTGCGTTCGATGTGGGTGGCGTAGTAGGCGTCCCACGAGGGCGTGCTGATAGCCTCGGCGATGCCGAGGCCGATCTGCACGAGCAGCAGTTGAGTGGTGTTGGAGACGAGCAGATACGAGAACGTGAAGACCGTGTTGAGCGCGTAGCCGATGGTGATGACGCGGAACTTCCAACGAGTGTTGTTGACGAGGTGGCCGAAGACCGGGTATGCGATGCCACTGGCGATGAGGTAGGCCGCCCATGCGCCGGTGATGTCGAGGACATCGCCGCCGATGCGTTCGGTGAAGACCGCGAAGAGGGGGCCGAGGAGGCCTTCGCTGAAGTACCAGAGGCTCGAGGCGAGGAGCAGGAGGCGGGTGGCATGGGACATGGCATTGCCTGGCGTCGAGGTGAGCGCGGCTGGCTGTGAAGGTAGTCCGGTTCTCCACCTCGCCGAGCGGCGTATTAGATACGCACATTATGCTTCGACTGTTCTCCTCCAACTCGAGAGTCTTCAATGCCGTCATCACGTCGCATCGTTGTGGCACTGCTGTCGCTGCTATCACTGGTGGCGTGCGCCAGCGAAGACCCCGGCCGCAACGTGGAGCGCATGGCGGATCCGTTGGCCGCACCGGCGGGGTCTCCGGTGGTAGCACGCGCGCCATCGGACACCTTGGCCACCGACTCGGTGCGGAAAAGTCAGGCGGCGGCCGTGTCGCAGCGCGTGGCCGACACCGAGATCACGGTGACGTACAGTCGCCCGGTCGCCCGCGGGCGGGAGTTGTTCGGCGCGTTGATCGCGTACGGCAAGGTCTGGAATCCTGGCGCCGACCAGGCGACTGCGGTGCGATTCTCGCGTGATGTGGAACTCGAGGGGCGCACGCTGGCGGCGGGCGCATACAGCGTGTGGGTGATTCCGAACGCTGCGGCGTGGACGGTGATCTTCAATCGCGCGGCGGAAGTCTATCACGAGCCGTATCCGGGCGAGGCGAGCGACGCGTTGCGGATCGAGGTGCCGACGGCGGTCGGTCCGTATGCGGAAGTGCTGACGTTCGAGTTTCCGTTGGTGGAGGGGAAACGCACGACGCTGCGGATGGCGTGGGGCACGACGCATATCGACATGGCCGTGCGAGTCCCCTGAGTGGGACGCGGCAACCGCGGGCCTGTTCGGTAGGTTTCAGCATGTTGAACTACGCGCTTTACCAAGTCGGTTGGTTCGCCTGCATACTCGGCGCGGCGTGGGGCTGGCCGGTGGCCG